>DBGCYC010000065.1:0-13350 GCA_048390825.1 Candidatus Merdousia sp. | reverse complement strand
TGGATTACTCCGACGCGTTCCTCAACTCCTCGCTCGGCGCGATTCCCAACGTTGCTCCCGCGCAGATGTTTTCGCAGTACAATGTCGCCACCCTCGGGCTCGTCGTCTACTATTCTTACGAGGATTTCGATCTGACGCTCGGCGTATACAACGGCAACGTCGGCGCGGACATAGCCTCCAACAACGGCTTCGACTACTCGAACACCTTTGAGACAATAGCATTCTGGTACCAGCTCGGGTACAATTACGAAATCGGATCTCTCGCGGGGCGCGCCGTATTCGGCGGAAACTACCACAGCGATCCTTCAAAGGTAAATTTTGACGAGATCGACGCGGGCAGTTTTTACTCCTTCTACGTCGGCGTGCAGCAGGCGCTTGTGAACGATTCCGACGGCAACGCCATGTTCGGGGCGTTCGCGCGCTTCGGCATCGTCCCCGACGCCAAATCGTCGGACCAGAATTTCTACACGGATTTCGGGATTAACTGGTTTGCCCCGATTCCCGGGCGCGACGCCGACGTCTTCGCGGTGGCATTTTCTATAATTGAGAACGAGCGCGCCGCCCGCGCCGACTACGCCCACTACGAGAGCGTGCTCGAAGTGACGTACAGGTGCCAGCTCACCCCCGCCATAGCCGTCCAGCCCGACATGCAGGTTTTTATGAACCCCAACAACGGCGACACGGGCGCGGCGTACGTCGTGGGCGCGCGCGTGGAGGTGAATTTCTAAAAGGCATATCATCGCAGCAATTGTAGTTTTCTCAAAAGCATATCGTTGTAGTATATTGTAGTTCTAAGCGCGGGGGCGCCCCCGCGCTTATTTTTTTGCGCATTGCAGGCGGAATCCGCGCGGCTGCGCTCGGTCGGGAATCCGCGCGCGGAGTCTGGGAAGCCGGGGCGCCGCTTTTGCGCCGCCGGCGGGGGTTCGGCTGCGGCGCGGCGGGCGCGCGGCAAACGGCCTCGCGGCATTCTCCGCGCCTTGGTTTTGCCCGGTGAAAAGCCCGCGGAGTCTGGGAAGTTTGTTCGCGCCCGGCTGATGATAAGGAGGGGGGGGGGGGGCGCACTTGCCGTATCCGCCGGGGAGGCGCGGCGCGCCCCGGGGCCAGTTCCGGAGGTCTTGCGGGCGTTGCGCCCGGCTCGAAAATTCTTGACTTGGGAAAAATTTATGTAATCAATTACGTTATCTGTTATAGAAAGGGTCTCTTATGGATTTTTTCGACAAAACCGGGCCCATGGCCGTCGGGAGCAGGCTGAGAATGCTTTCCGAATCCGTATCGAGAGAGGCCGCGCGCATATACGCGATGGGCGGCGTGGACTTGAAGCCGAAATGGTTCCCGGTATTCTTTGCGCTCTCGCGCGGGGAATGCAAGGCGGTCACCGACATCGCCGCCGAAATAGGGCATACCCACCCTTCTGTCTGCAAAATCGCGCGGGAGATGGCCGCAAGCGGCCTTCTCGCCGAATCCAGGGGGGAATCTGACGCGCGCAAAAACGTTTTGAGGCTTTCCGAAAAGGGCTCGGCCATGTCGGGCGCGTTTGAGGAGCTCTGCGGCGACGTTGACAGGGCCGTGAGGAAAATCGGAAGGGAGGCCGGGGCCGACCTGTGGGCCGCGCTCGGGGAATGGGAGCGCCTGCTTGCCGAAAAATCCCTTTTTGAAAGGGTGAAGGGCGAGAGGGCCGCGAGGGCGAGGCGCTCAGTGAAAATCGCGCCCTACTCGGAAAAGTACCGGAAATTTTTCCGAGATACGGGCGTCCGCTGGATTTCCGAGCACTGGAAGCCCGAGCCCGCCGACATCAGGGTTCTCTCCGATCCGAAGAGGCATATTTTGGACCGCGGCGGCAGAATTTTCATCGCCCTTTTCAAGGGGGAGCCCGCCGGCGTGTGCGCCCTGCAAAAGCTCGGGGGGACGTCGAAATCGTACGGGCTTTCCAAGCTCGCGGTGCTTTCGGAGTTTCGCGGGCTCGGAATTGGGAGAATGCTATGCCGGACGGCTATTGCGGAGGCCCGGAAACTTGGCGGCGGGCGCGTTTTTCTGGAGAGCAACACCGTTTTGAAGCCGGCGATCAAGCTTTACAGAAGTCTGGGGTTCCGGGAGATCCCGGTGGAAAACCCGGAGTACGAGAGGGTGGACATTCAGATGGAGCTCCCGCTGAAACGGCGCGCATCTGTTTCAATCCCTGCGGCCGGAAAGGGCCGCCGCGCCGCGGGAAGGGGGAGTTTGTAAGGCAAAAACCCCGCGGGGTTTTGCGGAAGCAAACGGGAGGGCGCCCGGGGGAGCCTGGCGCGCGTGATTCCCCTGCGAACAGAAATTTCGGTTTCCGGCTTGCGGAAATCCGCCGGGGGTGTCGCCTTTCGCGGCGCAATTTTTCCCGCGGGCGCATATGGCGCCGCGGATTGCGTCTGCGGTTGGAGCGGAAAATCCGCAAACTGCGGTGCCGGCGCGGAATTTATAGGGCGCCGTCCGCGCCAAATGCGTTTATGCGGCGTAGCGCGCGTTGATAACGGCGGGCGCTTGGCGGCGCCGAACCGCCCTCTCGCATGCGCGGGCGGCGGCATCGTACTCGGGACGGGACTCGAACCCGTACGGCCAAAGGCCAGCGGATTTTAAGTCCGCTGCGTCTACCATTCCGCCACCCGAGCAAAAATGCTTTCCCAAAGGCGTTCTGCCGTCTCTGCTCCCTCCCGCGGAAGCTTTGGGCGGTTAGCCTTGCCGGCGTTTCCGCTCTTCCGGCCGCCGCCGGGAGTTCCGGGTCGCCTCTTTCTTCCGGGAAAGAAATTTTGAAAAGGCAAGTATTCAAAAAATCCCCCGCAAATCAAGGCGTTTTTGGCGCCCGGGCATGGAGGGGTTTTTCTCCGCCGCCCGGCGTTTTTTGCTTCAAAAGCCCGCCGGAATTCTGTTATAGTCCGGGGAAAAACCAAAATAACCCGGTTATGGAAAAGACACTATCCGAAAAACCTTTCAAACTTCTCTTTGCTCCCAACCCGAGCGGCTGGTGCCGGCACCTCTGCGGAGGCTGCTCGGGGCTTTCCGACGCCGACAAGGTCGAGTACTTTTACGACCGCGGCTTCCGGGCGATGGAGTACAACGAGTACGCGGATTTGCCGGTCGAGGCGCAGGAGGCGATCGCCGCCAGAATGCGCAGGCTCGGAATGCGCATGGGCGTGTTCGCCCCGCGCGTCGGGAGCTGGGAGGTCCCGAATCTGACGGGCAACATTCTCGACCCCAAGTCGCGCTCCCGCGACAGGGAGGGCGTGGAGCGCATGGTGCGCTCCGTCATGGAGAAGGCTCTCGCCGCCGCCCGCCGCTCGGACGCCGAGTGGTTTACCGTCGTAATCGGCGCGGAGGATCCGAGCCTCGAGTACGAGTATCAGTTCGCCAACGTCGTGGAGCACCTGAAGCGGGCGTCGGAGTTCCTCGAAAAGAACGGCGGGCCGACGATGGTTCTCGAATCGCTCAACATCAAGAACCACCCGGGGCTCTGGCTCAAGCGCATTCCGCAGGCCTATGCCGTGTGCAAGGCGGTCGGCAGCCCGAAGTGCAAAATCCTGAACGACCTCTACCACCAGCAGGTGACGGAGGGGAGCCTGATTCCGAACATCGACGCGGCGTGGGACGAAATCGCCTACTTCCAGATAGCCGACAACCCCGGCCGCAACGAGCCCGGCACCGGCGAAATCAACTACTCCAACGTCATGCGCCATATCGCGGCGAAGGGGTACCGCGGGGTGATCGGGCTCGAGCTCGTCCAGTCGAAGCCCGGCGCGGGGGGAGACAAATTCTTCCTGGACAGCGTCCGCGCGATAGACGCCGCCTGAGCCCGCTTCCCTTCAGTTGAATTGTTCTTGCATTTTGTTGTGCGCGGTTTGCCTGCCGGCTTTTTTGGCATTGCAAATCGCTTGACTTGCGCCTTTCCCGGAATTTTATCCGTTGAAACAGTAATCCGGAAGTTCGTATGAAAATTCCAAGATCTGCATTCATTATAGCCGCCTTTGCGCTTTTCGCGTCGGCGTTTGCATCTGCGGCCGCAAAGCCCGTAAAGTACGTATTCCTGTTCATAGGGGACGGCATGTCGATTCCGCAGCGAATGACGGCCGAGGAGCTCGCGCGCATAAACACCGGCGAGGGGCTTGCCATGAACTCCATGCCCCACCAGGCGCTTACCGCCACGCGCTCCGCAAATTCCTTCATCACCGATTCCGCCGCGAGCGGCACGGCCATCGCGTGCGGCGAAAAGACGAAAAACGGCGCCATCGGCGTGAACCCGAAGGGCGAAAGGCTCGAATCCGTCGCGGAGGTCGCGCGGGACTCCGGCAGGAAGGTCGGAATACTCACGAGCGTGACGCTCAACCACGCCACCCCCGCCGCCTTTTACGGGCACAACCGCAGCCGCGGGAACTATTACGATCTGGGCCTCGACCTGGTGGAGTCGAATTTCGACTTTTTCGGCGGCGGCGGAATCGGCGAGCACGACAACAAAAAGGCGAAGTCGTACAAGGGCGACATTTACGGGCTCGCGGCGCAAAAGGGCTACAAGGTGATCCGCCGCGACATGGACGCGCTCAACGCGCTCAAGCCCGGCTGCGGAAAGGTCATAGCCACGGGCGCCGACGGCGCCCTCTCCTACAATTTGGACGCCCCCGGTTCCCCGCGTATAGCCGATTTCCTTAGAAAGGCGATAGAGCTGCTCGACAACGACAAGGGGTTTTTCATAATGTTAGAGGGCGGCAAGATAGACTGGGTGTGCCACGCCAACGACGCGGCCACTGCGATGGCGGAGGTCGCGGACTTGGACGCCGCCGTGAAGGTAGCCCTCGAATTTGCCCGGAAAAACCCGCGCGACACCCTCGTGGTGGTCACCGGAGACCACGAGACGGGCGGGTTTACAATGGGATTTGCGGGCACGGCGTACACCTCCCATATAGGCCGTCTCAACGCGCAGAAGACCTCCGGGGAGGCGTTCGCCGGCGCCGCCAAAAAACTCCTGCGCCGGAACGCCGACGCCGGGTTCGACGACGCGAAGCCGCTTCTGTCCGAATATTTCGGATTCGTTTTCGGGGAGGGCTCCAAGTCTCCGCTCGCGCTGACGGAGGCCGAATGCGGGGAGCTTGAAGAGGCCTTCGTGCGCTGGAAGAAGGGCGGCGGAAAGGGCGGGGCGCTTTCGCGCGCGGCCGTGAAACTCCTCAACAACAAGGCGGGGCTGGCGTGGACGAGCGACGCGCACACGGCGCTGCCTGTCGAGACCTCCGCGCAGGGCGCCGGGGCCGGGGCGTTTTCGGGCATGATCGACAACACGGACATCGCCAAAATATTGAAGGAATTTGTGAGGTAGGCCCCTGCGGCGCGCGGGGTTTGCGCGCCGCATGAGGTTTCGGAAAGGGGCGGAATGGCTTTCGGAAAGGCGGGAGACTGGCTGATGTCCGCGGTTTTCGCCGTCGCGTGCGCGGCGGTTTGGATGCTGGATCTCCGCCCCTCCCAGTCGGACGCGGAGGGCGAAAAGTTCGCCGCGCGGGTGGTGGAGGCCGACAATTCGGCTGTGAGGGAGACCGGGCTCGTCCTGCGCGGAGAGCAGCGGCTGAAAGTCGAGATTTCCTCGGGCGCGCGCAGGGGCCAGACTTTTGACGCCGTAAATCTCCTGCGCGCGCAGATGGATTTGGACAAGGTTTTCGAGGCCGGCGACACCGCATGGGTGTCGGTCCCGCACGGCGCGGATCCGGGGGCGGACACGATAAACGCGCAGGACTTCTACCGCATAGACAAGACGCTCTTTCTCTTTGCGCTCTTTGCCGCGCTTCTCGTGGCGTTCGGCGGGTTTGTGGGCTTCAAGGCGCTGCTGTCCTTCGTGTTCGCCTGCCTCGTCGTCTGGAAGGTCGTGGTTCCCGCGTGCCTTGCGGGCGCGGACGCGATAGCCGTGTGCCTCGCGGCCGTGTGCGTCCTGTCGGCCGCCATAATTTTTCTGGTCGCGGGGTTTACGAAAAAGGGCTTCGTGGCGTTCGCCGGAACCGTGCTCGGGGTTCTCGCAAGCTGCGCGATGGCGTGGCATTTTTCCGGCGAATTCAGGGTCAACGGGGCTATCATGCCCTATTCGCAGGCGCTTCTCTATTCCGGGTACGAGTTTCTGAACCTATCCGAGCTCTTTATCGGCGCGCTCTTCCTGTCGTCCTCCGGCGCGGTGATGGATCTGAGCATGGACGTCTCGGCCGGCATGGCGGAAGTCCGCGCGGCGAACCCGCAAATCGGGCGCGCGCGCCTTCTGTCGGCGGGGCTTTCGATGGGCAGGAGCGTGGTCGGGACCATGACGACGACCCTCCTTCTGGCGTATTCCGGCGGCTACCTTACGCTTATGATGGCGTTTGCCGCCAACGGCGTTGGCGCCGGGGATTTCATAAACAACCCCTACGTGTGCGCCGAGGCCGTGAAAACCCTCGTGGGCAGCTTCGGGCTCGTGCTCGTGGCCCCGTTTACGGCGCTCGTGGGCTGCTTCGTGTTTGCGGGCCGGGGGCGGGGCGACCCCGGCAACGGCGCCGTCGCCGCAGATAAAAAAAATTGACGCGCTCCCGCGCCGGATTAGTTTTCTGACAATCCACGAAAATCCCATGACGGAAGAATCAGAAAACAGACAAATGCATTTCATAAGGCAGATTATCGCCGAAGACGTAAAGAACGGGCTTCCGCCGTCCGCCGTCCGCACGCGCTTTCCGCCCGAGCCCAACGGGTGCCTGCACATCGGCCACGCCAAGGCGTTCTGCCTCGACTTCGGCATGGCGCTCGAAAACGGCGGGCTCTGCAACCTGAGGTTCGACGACACCAATCCCGACAAGGAGGACACCCGCTTTGTGGATTCCATACGCGAGGACGTCCGCTGGATGGGGTTCGACTGGGGCGGCCGCGAGTTCTACGCATCTGACTATTTTGAAAGGCTCTACGGGTTTGCCGAGGAGCTCATACAAAACGGCAAGGCGTATGTCTGCACGCTTTCGCCCGAGGAGTTCAAGGAATACCGCGGGGTTCCCGGGCGGCCGGGCAGGCCGAGCCCCCACCGCGACAGGCCGCCCGCGGAAAGCCTCGACCTCTTCCGCCGCATGCGGGCGGGCGAGTTTGAGGAAGGCCGGTATGTCCTCCGCGCAAAAATCGACATGTCCTCCCCCAACCTGCACATGCGCGACCCCGCCATTTACAGGATCAAAAGGGAGTCCCACCACCGCACGGGCTCCAAGTGGTGCGTGTACCCGATGTACGATTTCGCCCACTGCCTCAGCGACGCCATCGAGGGCATAACCCATTCGCTCTGCACGCTCGAATTCGAGGTTCACCGCCCGCTCTACGACTGGTTCATCGACAACACGAGCATTTCCAAGACCCTGAAAATCCACCCGCGCCAGTACGAGTTCGCGCGCCTCAACCTCTCCTACACGATGATGAGCAAGCGCAGGCTCCAGCAGCTCGTCGAGGAGAAAATCGTCGAGGGCTGGGACGACCCGCGCATGCCGACGCTCTCCGGAATGCGCCGCAGGGGGTACACGCCCGCCGCCATACGCGAATTTTGCGAAAAGATAGGGGTGACGAAGTTCAACAGCCTCACCGAACTCGCGCTTCTCGAACACTGCGTGAGGCGGGATTTGAACAGAATTTCCCTGCGCAGAATGGCGGTTTTCGATCCGCTCGAAGTTGAAATTTCCAACTGGGAAGAGGGGGAAACCGACTGGCTTGACGCCGCGAACAACCCAGAGGACGACTCCGCAGGCTCGCGGAAGGTTCCGTTTTCCAGGCGCATTTATATCGAGCGCGGCGACTTCATGGAAAACCCCCCGAAGAAGTTTTTCAGGCTCTCGCCCGGTTCCGAAGTGCGCCTGCGCTACGCCTATTTCATGAAGTGCGACGGGGTTGTTAAGGACGACTCCGGAAACGTCGTCCGCCTGGTATGCTCGGTCGACCGCGCTTCGCGCGGCGGAAATTCGCCGGACGGGCGCAGGGTAAAGGCCACTATCCATTGGGTAGACGCCGCGAGCGCGGGGAGGGCCAGGGCGCGCCTCTTTGAAAACCTCTTTACGCGCGCCGACATGTCCGACCTCCCGGAAGGCGCGGATTTCAAGGATTTCCTGAACCCGAATTCCGTCCTGGAAAAGGACATTTTCGTGGAGCCCGCCCTCATGGAGGCGAAGGCGGGGGATCGCATACAGTTCGAGCGCAACGCGTATTTCACGCCCGATTCCAGGCTCTCCGCGCCCGGTTTGCCCGTGTTCAACCGCACCGTCGCGCTGAAAGACTCCTATGGCAAATAGGTTTTCATTTCCGCGCCTGCCCGCGCTGTTCGCGCTTGCGCTTTGCCCGCTCCTTTGCGGCTCCGCCTCCGCCGCCGAGGCCGGTTCCGCATACGATATTCCCGCTTCCGGGCTCCAAATCCGCGACCCGTTCGTGTTCGCCGACAAAAAGAGCGGCAAATACTACATGCACGCGAACGGCGGAAAGCTTTCTCCCGGGCAACTCGCGCGCTTCGGGGCCGGAAAGAACGCCCTGTATGCCTATGAGAGCGCGGATCTGAAAAACTGGAGGCTCGTCGGCCCGTCGTTTGTGCCTCCCGCGGATTTTTGGGGCAAGTCGGACTTCTGGGCGCCGGACATGTTTTTTATCGACGGCAAATATTATATTATAGCGACGTTCAGCGCGCAAAAGCCTTCGGTAAAAACCGTGCGCGGAAGGATTGAGCCCGTGCGCGGCTGTTCGGTGCTCGTCTCCGACAGGCCCGACCGCGGATTCAGGCCGCTCGCCAACGCCCCGATAACCCCCCGCGGCTGGATGGCCCTCGACGGCACGCTCTTTGAGGATTCCGGCGGGGATCTGTGGCTCTTGTTCTGCCGCGAGTGGCTGCAGGTGGGAGACGGGCAGATCGTCGCCCAGAAGATTTCCCGCGACCTCAAAAAAACGCTCGGGAAGCCGAAGGTGCTGTTTTCCGCCTCCTCCGCCCCGTGGATTGCGCAAAAGGGCGGAACGCACGTCACCGACGCGCCCGTCGCAAACCGCCTTCCTGACGGCTCGCTCTTCATGACCTGGTCGTCTTTCGCGGACGGCAAGTACCGCATAGGGGTTGCGCGCTCGCCTTCGGGCAAAATCGACGGCAAATGGGTTCACGACCCTGAATATGTCAACTCGGACGACGGAGGGCACGCGATGGTTTTCAAAACTTTCGACGGAAGGGCGAAAATTTCCTACCACGCCCCCAATTCAAAGACCGAAACCCTGACGATTCGGGATTTCCGGCAGGAAGGCGGCAAATTCGTCATATCTGGCGAATAATTCGTTTGACGATTCTGCGGGGCGGGTAAAAAATATCGCGCATATAAAAGGCGGCGGACTTCCGCCGCGCGGAGATTTTTCTATACAGAGGAAAAATATGAAAGTCTATATCAACGGAAAGTATTACGACAAGGACGACGCCAAGGTGTCGGTCTTCGACCACGGTTTTCTTTACGGCGACGGAATCTTCGAGGGAATCCGCCTCTACAGCGGCAACGTCTTCAAGCTCGACAAGCACATAGACCGCCTCTTCCGCTCCGCAAAGGCCATAATGCTCGACATGCCGTGGTCCAAGCGGCAGATAATCGACGCCGTGTGCGACGCCTGCCGGACCAACGGCCTGCAAGACGGCTATATCCGCCTCGTCGTATCGCGCGGCAAGGGCAAGCTCGGGCTCTCGCCGTTCTCCTGCGAAGACCCGCAGCTGGTCATCATCGCCGACCAAATCCAGCTCTATCCCAGAGAGCTCTACGAGCGCGGCCTGAAAGCCCTCACCGTCCCGACCCGCCGCAACTCGCAGGCGGCCCTGCCCCCGATGGTCAAGAGCCTCAACTACCTCAACAACATTCTCGCCAAAATCGAGGCGCACAATTCGGGCTACGAGGAATGCCTTCTGCTCAACAACGAGGGATATGTCGCAGAATGCAGCGGCGACAACGTGTTCATCGTTTTCGACGGCAAGCTGATCACCCCCCCGATAAGCTGCGGCTCGCTCGGCGGCATGACCCGCGGAACCGTGATAGAGCTGGCAAAGAAGCTCGGAATAGAGCTCCTCGAAACCCCGATCACGCGCTTCGACATCTGGACGGCGGACGAATGCTTCCTGACGGGAACCGCCGCAAAGCTCATTCCGCTCGTGGAACTCGACAAGCGGTCAATCGGAGACGGAAAGCCCGGCGAAATAACGAAGCGCCTCATAGAGGCGTTTAATGAAGTTGCGCCGAAAATAGGCGTCCGCCTCTGATTTGGCGAATGCTTTTGGCGAATAGCTCCGTTTCAAGGAAGGCCTCCACTGGTCACGTACCGCCCGTACGCTCCCACCGGCGGCCTTTCCCGAATACTCGCTCTTCATCCAAAATGGACTCGCTGGCTTGGTTGCGCTACGCGCAATCCGCGCTGTTCTCGCCCCTACGGGGTAAAATGCTAACGCATTTTATCCAAGATAGAAACAATACTTACACAACTGCTATTTAAGGGGGTAGGCGCATTGGCTTTGCCAATCGCCGCAGGGGGGCGCGAAGCGCGCCAGCCATTGAAGGGGTAACCCCCTTACGAAGATTGGCTATGCCAATACTTCTATCCCCTCCCCAACCCCAACAAAAAACGAACCTCTCATGGGAGGTTCGTTTTAATACATAGAGTTCGGACGGCACAGGCGGGTGCGCACTGCCATAGAAGTGGACAAGCCCCCTTTACGCCCATTGCTCACGCAATAGTCCTATCCCCCGTACAAATCTAACGTTTTCGGAATTTATTATGAAAACCTTAGCTTCCGGGATTTTGAACAATGTTTAGGGCGTTCAGGAAGCGCTATTTTTAAGAATACCAGGGCAGTTTCGCGCGCCAAGCCAGATTACTCCCACGAGCGCTCGGGAATTGGATCTTCTTTTTCCACGCGGTCTCGGTTGCCCTTGTTCCACCAGTAGAATACGGGGCTTGCGATAAATATCGAGGAGAACGTGCCTACCAGAATGCCCAACATGAATACGAGGGAGAAGTCCACGATAATGCCGGTTCCGAAGAGGAATAGCGCGGCGGCCGCCAGAAATGTGCTGAAACTCGTTAGAATCGTTCGGGACATTGTCTTGTTGATGGAGTAGTTAATAATTTCCCTAAGCGTCATAGCGGGCTTCAGTTTGAGTTCTTCCCTTATGCGGTCGAATACGACAATCTTGTCGTTTATGGAATAACCCATGACCATGAGGATCGCCGCCACCATCGGGGCCGAAAACTGCCCCGAACCGATTCCGAAGAGGCCAAATATCGCGTATAGGCCGATGGTCATCACGACGTCGTGGAATGTAGCCACGACCGCGCCGATGCCGTAGCTCAGCTCGAACCTGAAAGCCACATACACGAGAATCAGCAGGAGCGACAGGCCTATGGCGATGAACGCGTCGCGGGTAATTTCCCCGCTTACGGAAGCGCCTATGCTTTGCTGGCTCACGAGTTTCAAATCCGCTTCGGGGAATTTTTGGGCGAGCATGTCGAACACGCGCTGCCCTTTTTCGCTCTCGACTTGCAGGACGAGGTGCTCCGAGCGCGTGGCCAGGTCTATCTGGTACGACGCCTGAATTTCGCCGAGCCCCTCGTCGGAGGTCGAGGTGCTCAGTTCGGTTATTTTCTCGATCGGCAGCTTGTTGTCGGGGTTGAATGAGAGGGAGACTATGTCGCCGCCCGTAAAGTCTATGCTGAGGGTTTTGTCGCCGCGGTATATCAGGACCGCCACGCCGAGTATGACGATGGTCCACGATATTATAAACGACGCCTTGGCGTATTTAAGGAACGGGAAGTTCGCGTCGCCGGATATTATGCCCCGCGAAAGCGCCTTTCTTATATAGTTGTTTTTGATGCAGAGCTCGAGAAGCGCGCGGCTCAGAATAAGGCAGCAGAAGAGAGTCGTGAATATGCCGATGGCGAGCGTCAGGCCGAATCCCTTGACGGGGCCCGTGCCAAACCCCCAAAGGGTGCCTGCGGAAATCAGGGTCGTGAGGTTTGCGTCCACGATCGTTGAAAACGCCCTTTCGTAGCCGGCGGACAGCGAACTCCAGAGGTTTTTGCCGCGCCTCGACTCTTCTCGCATTCGCTCGAACACGAGTATGTTGGAGTCCACCGCCATGCCGACGGTGAGCACGAGGGCCGCTATGCCCGGCAGCGTCATAGTCGCCTTGAAGCTGGCGAGCACCCCCACTATTATCAGGACGTTCACGAGCACGGAGATTACGGCGATAATGCCCATTCCGCGGTAAACGAAAATCATGAACAGGACAGTCGCGGCGCAGCCGATCGCAGCGGCGACCATGGAGCTCTCCCTCGCCGTGTCGGCGAGCGACGGGCCTACCTCGTTGAGGGACGTGCGCTTGAGCCCGACGGCGAGCGGGTTGTTGAGCGCGTTGGCGAGCTCTATGGCTTCGCGCCTGGTGAAGTTGCCGGTTATTGAACCGCGGTCCTTGATGACGCTTATGATATTGGGAGCGCTCATGAGGCGGCCGTCGAGCACGATGGCGAGCGGCTGCTTTGTGCCGGTGCGGTTGTCGCCCTCCAGTATGGTGCGCGTGATTCTTTCAAACACTTTCGCGCCGTCGGAGGTGAACTCCATGCCTACGGCGAATTTGTTGGCGTCCTCCATGGTGGGATAGGCGCGGCTGATTATGTCGCCGTTGGCCTCGGGAATGCGCTTGACGTACATCGGCTCCTCAACGAGCCTGCCGTTGCGCTCGGTCTCCATGATCATCACTTCGTAGCCGAGCGGGATTTCCGAAATCGGGGGTTTGGCCGACGACGGGCGGGCCGTGCGGTGGACGAGGCGGAATTCCAGCTTCGCGGGGCGGGAAAGCTCTTCGATAGCCTCGGGGTTGTCTTTCAGGGAGACGCCGGGCATCTGCACCTCGACCGCCTTGGAGCCCATTATGCGAATGGTGGGCTCGGTGACGCCGAGGCCGTTTACGCGGTTGTTCATTACCGACAGCACGTCCTCGAGCTGGCCGGAGCGCGACTGCTCGTCCTTGTCGAGGTTGGCGTCGTCTATTTCAAGGGTGAAGGATACCCCGCCCTGCAAGTCGAGCCCCTTTTTGAGCATTCCCTTGCTCTGCCGGTAAAGCTCTTTTAAAAGAATGTCGTTGCGCTTTTTGAGATTGAGTATGTCGGAGACGTTTACGTCCGGAAAGTATTTGTAGAGGTCTACGTTTTCGGCGTCGGCGTAGTCGCGGAGGGCGATATATAGCGTCGGCGACTTCGTTTTGTCGTTCTTTGCCGCGCCCTTGTCGACGCGCGCTTCGGCGGCCTTGAGGATTTTTGCGAACTCGTCCTGATGGGCGGTGGCGCGGGTCTGTATGTAGG
>DBGCYC010000064.1:0-19922 GCA_048390825.1 Candidatus Merdousia sp. | reverse complement strand
CGAATTGTCATTTATTGCCTGACTAGCTCAATCGGTAGAGCAGTTGACTCTTAATCAATTGGTTCAGGGTTCGAGTCCCTGGTCAGGTACTGAATTTGGGGCCCGCAATTTCCGCCATGCGAAAGATTGCGGTTTTTTTGCGCTCAAACGCGCTTTTTACGCCCGCGGCGCCGGCGGGGCGTTTCCAGAAAATTTTACCGATGAAGCGCCGCCCTTTCCGGATCCAATGCCGTATGGAAATTCGCAAATCCTGCCTTGTTTTTTCGGTTTGATTTTCGATTGGTTTTTAATTTTTTGAAAGTACCGAAAAATTCCAACATATTCGATTTATGAGACGCGAATGCCTGAAACTCCCGCTCGCCGCCATCTCCGCCGCCGCGCTCGCCGCGCCCGCCTTCGCCAACCCGGAAGCCGACGCCAGCCCCAAACCCGCCGGGCGCGCCACGATAGGCGCCTACTACTTCGACGGCTGGTCCGGCAAAAACCGCTACGACGGCGACGCGTCGCAGCCGTGGGCAAAGGGCGCGCCGACGCACCTGACAAAAAAGCTCGCGGGAGAGTTCGGATACCGGGAGCCCGTATGGGGCTGGCGGAACGACTCGCAGGAAATAATGGACCGCCAGATAAGGCTCGCCTCCGAAAACGGCGTGGACTTCTTCCTGTTCTGCTGGTATTGGAGGGACAACAGGGGCCCCGTAAACGAAGCCGCCATAGAGTCGGATCCCCTGCACGCGAGCCTCGGCCTCTACCTGAACTCCAAAGAAAAGGGCAGGCTGAAATACTGCCTTCTGGTCGCAAACCACGGCGGAAGCGAAATAAAGGGCGACAAAAACTGGGAGGACGCCGCAAGGTACTGGGCAAAATATTTTTCAGACCCGCAATATGTGCGCGTAAACGGAAAGCCGCTGGTGGTGATATTTGACAGCGGCGTAAATTCAATAACCGACGAACAGGTCAAAATAATGCGCGAAACCGCAAAAAAACTCGGCTTCAAAGACGGGCTCGCCGTCGCCTGCTGCCGGGGAACACGCAGCGCCTTCGACATCGCCACGCGCTACAACGTAAACACCCTGTACAGCGGCGACAGCAGGGAGCTCCCCTATTCTGACATCGTGAACGCGACGAAGTCCACATGGAAGGGAAGCCCCGAACAGCCGTTCATTCCGACCATAACATGCGGCTGGGACAAGCGCCCGTGGGAGGGCAAGGGCCCGGAGGGCCTCGGCAATACGCCCGTGGGCGGCTATTATACCGAAGACACGCCGGAGGCTTTCGGCAGCCTGCTCTCGGACGCGATAAAGTGGATGGACGAAAACCCCGAAAAGACCACCAGGGAGCGCATTGCGCTCATATACGCCTGGAACGAGCTCGGCGAAGGCGGATACCTCGTCCCTACAAAGGGGGATCCGGAGGCGAAGAAGCTGAAAAAAATCGGCGAAATCGTCGGCAGGCGGCGCGCCGGCAATCAATAGCCTCCCGGCGTCGGACAAAAGCTCCTCCGGCCGCGGACGCGCACAAATTTGCAACAGTAGCCGAGTCCATGCCGCTTCCCCGGTGTATCTTGAAGTTTGATTTTGGAAAAATGAAGCAGGATTTGGGAAAAAGGTTTCCGGGAGGAACGCTGCAAGGGCGTTTTTTTCACCCCGCAGCGTGATCGCGGGCTGGACGCCAAAACTCGGGGCAGGGACGGAAATATTGCCAAATCTTGTTTCACTTGCCGGCGCCGGCGCAAAAAGTTTCCAAACTCAAATCCGGCTGGCGGCTCCGCCCCAATGCCTTTAAATTCCCGTAATTTCCCATTATTTCCCGGCATTTCCAGCCTCATCTTTCAAACATCGCCGAAAATCCGCGCAAAAAACCGGCAGCGAAAAAAAAAGGGGGACTCTCATATGTCCGCGCGGAGTTCTTTTGCGCACCCCCGCATGGCGCCGCGCAAATTGCGCCGGTCCGGCCGCAAAATCCGCCCTGCGCCAAAGTAAGCGGAATGGAAATCGAAAAACTATGAAATACGAATCTTCAAAATATGCAAAATCCGCTCAGTTTGGCCTTGACCCGTTTGAGCCCCTCCCCCTTATGGGCGCAAAAAACGGCTTCCCGCGCGGGAAACCGTCAAAAAATGGTGGCCAGACCAGGAATCGAACCAGGGACACAAGGATTTTCAGTCCTCCGCTCTACCAACTGAGCTATCTGGCCAAAAGTTAAGGCTCCACTTCATTTTAAACGCCCGGGCCTGTCAATATATTTTTTCAAATATTTCCGCGGCGCAGGGGGCAAAAGGCTATCCCGCGGCGGCCGGCAAATCGGCTCCGGATTGCTTGACTATACGAGGTTTTACATTTTAAATTGCGGGAACCGCATAAACATATGAAATTTTTTGAAAAACCCCGCCTTCGGGCCGCAGTCGCCGCGGCGGCAATCTCCGCCGCCATTCTTCCGTTTGCGCGCGCGGAAACCCCGAACCCCGAAGCCGTGCGCCCGCTCGCCGAATTTTCCGAAAGGCTCGGAATGCCGAACCTGATAAAAAAGCTGGAGGAAGGGAAGAGCGTCAGAATCGCATACCTCGGCGGGAGCATTACGGAACAGGACGGCTGGCGCGTACACTCCCGAAAATATCTGGCCCGCAAGTATCCGGAAGCGCGCGTCGAAGAAATCAACGCCGCCATAGGCGGCACCGGCTCCGACCTCGGCTGCCTGCGGGTCGGCGCGGACGTAATCGCCAAAAATCCCGACGCCGTATTTGTGGAATTCGCCGTAAACGACGCATTTCGGAATCCGCGCGAGATATTCGGGGACATGGAGGGCATAGTCCGCCAGATTTGGGCGAAATCCAAAGAAACGGACATATGCTTTGTCTATACGGTGACCGAGAGGGACTCCGCCGCGCTCAGGAAAGGCGAGATGTCGCGCGCTGCGAGCGCGATGGAGGCGCTGGCAGACTGGTACGGGATTCCGTCCATACATTTTGGGAAGGAGATAGCCGGCAGCCTCGCCTCCGGAAAACTGCTCATGAAAACCGGCGCCGCCGTGAAATATGTGGACGGCGAGGCGCTCGATGAAAACGCGGCCGTGGCGCTGACGCCCGACGGGAAAATCCCGTTCTCCAAGGACGGCGTCCACCCGTATCCGAATACGGGGCACCTGCTCTACCAAAAGGCTTTCGCGCGCTCATTCGACGCGCTGGCGGAATCCTCCAAAAGCGCGGACGATGCAATGCGCGCGCGGGCGCGGCCCGCGGCGGACCCGATGTCGCCCGTCTCGGTGAAAACCCTTCCGCTGGACGCGGCAAAGCTCTTCGGCAAAACGAACGACGTTCCGCGGGACTCCCCCCTGCTGTCGGAAAAATTCAAAAAGCGCGCGCCGTATGGCTTCAAAAAATTTGAAAAGGGTTCCGGGTTTGAAATCGAATTTTCCGGAAGGAGGCTCGTAATGTACGCTCTCTTCGGGCCTGCGTGCGGCGAAGCCGACGTATGCGCCGGCTCCGAAAAGGCGCGAAGGGTGAAATTTTTCGACGGGTACTCCTCATATTACAGAATGATGCCCGTAAAGCTCTTTGACGGCGCGCGCGGCAGACACCGCGCAAGGCTGGAAATGTCGGGGGAAAAGATGGACAAGCGCGCGAAACTGCTGCCCGCCCATGCGGAGCGCTTTGACAAAAATCCCGCCGCATTTGCCCCGCAGGACGGGTACGCCTGCTGCCTGTACGTCGTGGAATAGCCGGGCCCCGGCGGCCCGCAGCCAAAAAAATGCGCCGGCCCGCGGGAAAAATCCCCGGCTCCCTCCGCTCCACCGCGCGGGCGCCGCGCGGCGTTCTCCGGCGCGCCGAAAAAAACGCGCGCCCGCCCCCGGGAATCGCGGAACGGAAGCCGCGGCTGTAAGGTCAGAAAAACTTTTTGTAGAACGGCTGCGACTGCTGCGCCTTGTTGTCGGCGTCCCCGCAGAGAAGCGCGAACTCCTCGAGCTTCTTGCGCTGCGCGTCCGTAAGCCGCTGCGGAACCTCGACGTTCACGCGGACGTACAGATCGCCCGTCCCGCCGCCGCGAAGGCTCGGCATGCCCTGCCCTTTGAGGCGCATCAGCGTCCCGGGCTGCGTTCCGGAGGCGATTTTCAGGACTGCCTTTTTGCCGGTAAGGGTCTCCACTTCTATTTGACCGCCGAGGGCCGCGAGGGTGAACTTAACCGTTATGTCGGTGTAAAGGTCGCTGCCGTCGCGCTCGAACCGCGGGTTAGGCGCCACGACTATCACGACGTACAAGTCGCCGCTTGGGCCGCCGTTGTAACCTGCGTTGCCCGCTCCGGACTTCCTGAGCCGCGAGCCCGTGTAGACGCCCGCGGGTATGTCAAGCTTGACCTCGTTGCGCTCGCGGATTCTGCCCTCGCCCCCGCACCTCGGGCACGGGTTTTCGATAACCGTTCCCGAGCCCCGGCAGGTCGGGCAAGGCTGGCTGAAGCGTATGGGGCCCTTCGCCATGTTGACCCGGCCGGTGCCGCCGCACTTCGGGCATACCTTGCGGCCGTTCGCGTCTTTCGAGCCCGTGCCGCGGCAGTCGGGGCATTCGGACAAGCGGTTGTAGCGTATGGTGCGCGAGACCCCCGTCGCGGCCTCCTCGAGCGAAATTTCCATCTCGACGCTGATGTCGGAGCCGCGCTCGGGCGCGTTGGCGTCCTCGCCGCCCATGTCGCCGCCCATGCCTCCGAAAAAGTCGTAGAACGCCCCGCCGCCTCCGCCGCCGAACACCTGGCGGAAGATGTCGTACGGGTCCTGAAAGCCGCCGTAGCCCCCCGCGCCGCCGCCCATGCCGCCCTGCTGGAACGCGGCGTGCCCGAACTGGTCGTACTTGGCGCGCTTTTCCTCGTCGGAAAGGACTTCGTAGGCCTCGGAAATCTGCTTAAATTTCTCCTCCGCCGCCTTGTCGCCGGGATTGTGGTCGGGGTGATATTTGAGCGCGAGCTTCCTGTACGCCTTCTTTATTTCCTGCGCGGACGCCGATTTTTCGACGCCCAAAACCCTGTAAAAGTCTTCGGCCATAAAAACCTACTTTTTTGCTTTTCCGCTCGAAACCACAACGCTCGCCGGGCGGACGAGCCTGCCGTGGATCTTGTAGCCCGAGCGCATGACCCTTATCACGCGGTTTTCGGGCACGGTGTCGCTGGGGTCGTGGGCGACGCACTCCTGAAAGTTCGGGTCGAAATCCTCGCCGGTTCCCGCGATTTCCTCGACTCCGAAATTCGAGAGAACCCGCTTTATCTGCGAGCACACCATTTCTACGCCCTGGAGCAGGCTTTTCGCGTCTTCGGAACCCTTCGCCGCGGCTATGGCCATTTCGAGGTGGTCCACCGACGGTATCAGCTCCTCGACGAGCGGCTGCACGGCGAATTTGGCGAGCTCCTGCTTTTCGCGCTGAACCTTGCGGCGGTATGTGTCGAGGTCGGCGAGGGTGCGCATGTAAAGGTCTTTGTTCTTTTCAGCCTGCGCTACGGCCTCGTCGAGGCGGCGCATGAGGTCTGTGGAATTCATCGCCTGCTCCTCGGCGCACATGTCGTCGGCGGCGCGCTCGGCGTCGGCGGGGGTAGCCTCGCGCCCGGGGATCGGCTCGAGCTCGGGGGCGCGCGCCGATTCGAGGGGCTTCAAGTTGTCGCGCCCGCCGGCGGCGGCCCCGCGCTTGGCGCCCTGTGTGTTCTCGTGTCTGTTCTTCATAATTTCGGGAAACTCTATATATCGTAAAATATGACAATGCTGTTAGGGCAAAAGTCGCACATTTCGGGGGAATTTTCAAGCGCCATGTTCGCGGAGAAAGCGCCCGAGCCATTCGAGGGCGCCGGCTTCGTCCGAAAATTCGCCGTCAAGCTGCGCCTCGTAGGCGGCCGAGAGAATCCCCTTGAATTTTTCCGACGGCCTCATGCCCCGGGAGACGAGGTGCCTGCCCATGAGGAGCGGCTTGGGGGCGGAATCGCGCACGCTCAGCTCCCGCGCGCGTTCGGAAATCCAGACGCCCTGCGGCGAGTCTTCGGGCTCGAGCGGCGGCCTGCCGTTTCTGTCGGCGTCGTCCACCCGCACCAGCCTGTCTATGCGCCCCACCCTGCGCGCGAGCCTGCGTATGGCGGAATCCCCCGCCCCGCCCCGCCATAGGTCGAGAATGGCCATGTGGCGCTCGACCAGCACGACGACCTCCTCTATCAGGGATTTTTCGCGCGTCATGCGCCCGAGAAATTCGCGCGCCGGGCCGGCGCCGAGAACATCGTGGCCGTAGGAGTGGATTTTGCCGTCCGCGCCGACAGACGTGCACAGGGGCTTGCCGAAATCGTGGCACAGCACGGCCAGCCCCACGACGAGATCCTCCCTGTCGTCGCCCGTCCTATGCCCGGCGAAATGGTCGAGGCAGAACCCCGTGTGGGCGAACACGTCGCCCTCGGGGTGCCACTCGGGATCCTGCGGGCAGCCGGAGCACGCCGCAAGCTCCGGGAAATACTTAGTCCACCCGCAGTCGCGCAGAAAATTCAGTCCTCCGGAAATTTTCGAGCCTTTCAGGAGCAGCTTTTTCCACTCCTCGAAAACGCGCTCGGGCGCGAGGTTTTCAAACGGAATCTCCGAACAGAGCGCGACCGTCTCCGGCGCGGGGGCGAAGTTGAAGCGCGCTATGAACTGCATCGCCCGCAAAACGCGCAGGGGATCCTCGGAAAACTTGCCCGACGTGTGGCGCAAAATCCCCCTATCGAGGTCGGCGCGCCCGCCGTACGGGTCGACGATTTCGCCCGTGAGGCAGTCGCAGAGCATGGAGTTCACGGTGAAGTCGCGGCGCGCGCACGCGGCCTCGACCGGCAGGAACGGGTCGCACTCGATATCGAATGCGCGGTGGCCCCCGCCCGTCTTGCGCTCGGTTCGCGGAACGCTGACGTCTATGTGAAACCCCTTGAGAATCCATACGCCGAAACTCTTTCCCACCATCTCGAAGCGGAAGCGGCGCGCGAGCGTCTTTTCCACCATCTCCGGGGAAAGTCCGTATATTTCGATGTCTATGTCCTTGGGTGTCTTCCCCAAAAGGGAGTCGCGCACGCACCCGCCGACGAGGTAGGCCCTGCCGCCCGCCTCTTTCGCGGCGGCGCTTATCCACCGGCATGCGTCGGCGTCGGATTTCGAGAGTTTCAGCATTTCGCACTGCGGGCGCGGAAATCGCGGGCGGCGCAAAAATCGCGGACAAACCGCGAAACCGCCCGCCGGCGCCCGGAAAAAATCACCGGCTACTTGACGTCGTAAACCAAAAGCTTTCCGCCCGCGGGCTTGAGGTAGTTTTCGACAAAGTTGACGTGCACGGGGTGCGAGGCGTATCGCGCAAGCCCCCCTTCGTCGTCGTCGAACGCGACGACGAGCGCCACGTCGAAAAAGTCGTCAACCACCGGCCTTTGGCTCGGCACGGGCGCGCCGCAATGAAAAAATCTCACTCCGTCTATTGCGCGCAGGGTTTCGACCCCCTTGCGGAGCAGGCCGACCTTGTCGGCGTTTCTCGTCCTGAAAATCACTATGTGGGCAAGCATGTTCTCCTCCTGAAAAATGCGGCCCGGGCGGAAACTCCCGCGCCGCCGCCGTCCGGATCCGAAGCCGTCCTAATCCTTCGCGGAAACCGAAAATTCGCAGATGCCCTTCGGCTGGATTCCCGTGCCGCGCGAAAGGTCGAGCTTCCTGCCGTTGCGGAACACCTCGATGTTTTGGGCGTCGGTGGTCTTGATGTTGAGGGGCGTCTTGTATTTGAACTCCATTTTGTCGCCGGCGGCTATGGAGCCAGTGTAAAGGGGGTTGTTTTTATCCTGCGGGTAGAATACGGTGATGTAGGTGTCGCGCAGGGCGGATATGCCGAGCAGGTATTCCCTGGCGGGCTGCGGGGACGGCTCCGCCTGACGGGGAGCCGGGGAGGCGGGGGAGGCCGCCATGTTGATGTCGGGATTTTCTTCGGGCGCGGCCGGGCGCACGAGCGACGACACCCCGAATATTATCAGCGCCACCGCGAGCAAAACCCCGACGAAAACCGCCCCGAGCTTGACGTACTTCATGTGGTCTTCCGGGAGGGCGTCGTCGGAGGCTCCGTCGGGGGCGTCGTAGCGGGCGTCCACCGGCTGCGGAGGCTCCACTTCCTTCGGGGAGGCGGGCGCTATCCTTTCGAGAAGGTGCTTGGCCCTGCGCATGTCGCCCCTGCGCGAGGCCTGCAAAGCCGCGTACTCGGCCATAACCTCGTCGACATTGAGCTTCAGAAAGGCCGCGTAAATCCTCAAAAATCCCCTTCTGTAAATCTCGGGAAGCTTGAAGTTGAACTCGCCCGACTCCATGTTGGAGATTATGTCGGCGCGCAGGCGCGTCTGGTCGGCCGCGTCCCTCAAAGTAAAGCCCATGGCGTCTCTTGCCGCCGCCAATTTTTCACCCAAGTTTTTCATCAAATGCAAGTCAATTTCGCAAACCCGCCTTTTGCAACATCAAAAAGCGCGCCCGCCGCGATTTTTTGGAGCCCGCGGCGGAGCCGACAGCAGGCGTGCGCACTCGCGCTTCAAGCCGAGCCACCTGTCCCATTCGAGATCCGGGGCGGCCGAGACGCGGCGCATGAGGCTCTCCCATTCGAGGCGCGCCCTCTCGATGTCGCCGCGCCCGACTGACGGGGTTTCGAGCGACTGCGCGGCCGAGCCCGCGCGCAGCTCGCGCATTATTTCGGCCGCACCGGCGCCGAACTCCGGCGGAACCCCCGCCCTGAGGTAGCCGGGGATCGTCGCGCCGAGGCAGGCTATCCTGCACGCGTCCGCCATGCGCGTAGACGCCCCGGACTTGAGCTCCGACATCGAGAACCTGCGCCCCGCGCGCAGGTTGGCCAGGTCGAACGCGACGTCCGAAACATCGTATGAGGGATCCTCCAGCGCGGCCGCCACGGCGAGCCCCTCGCCCTTCGAGAAAAACGAAAAAATTTTCCCCCGGCGCGTGAGGGCGAACCTGCCGTCTATGAGCCCGAGCCTGCGCCATATCGGCGCGGGCGGGCCGCCGGAATCTATTCCCCCGTCAAACCCCGCGAGCCTCCCGAAGTCCCACTCTCCGGAAACGTCCGCGCGGCGCGCGGGCGGGTTGAATAGCCCGCGCCCGGACGAGTCCGGGAACGCCCCGACCATTGCGCCCGAGATGTCGAGGCGCGCGCGGACGCGGCTTTCGTCCGCGGAGATTTCCAGGCACTCCGCGCCCGGGAGGCAGACCCGCGCGTACTTCTGAAAATTGCGCCGGATATTTTTAAGGGTAAGAAGCTTCCGGGAGAGCGGGTTGCCGGGAATTTCCGCGCCCGCCGCGCGGACGATTTTTGCGAGCGCGCGCGTCGGCGCCCAGCCCCCGGGGGCTGCTTTCGCAAGCTCGACGAAGACTCCGTACCTCCCGTCCGGAAGGGCGCACACAGCGCCCCTTTTCAGACTCTTGACGGCCTCCGCGCACATGTCGAACCTCTCCCACCGGCCGCCCGCGCGGTAGAGGGTTTCGGAAACCCGGAAGGCGCGCTGAGGCCTGCGGCGCTCCCAGAGGCCGCGCGAATTGAGGATCTCCGCTCTGCCGCCGGGCCGCGCCGCGGGCGGAGTGCGCCCCAAATCGCGCAGGCCCGCGGCCGCCCCGAACCCGAGGTCCGGGGGAACCTTTGAGAAGAGCCTTTTGCAAAAAGCCTCCGCCGCCGCGGCGCGCTCCCGGGGTGAATCCCCCGCCGAGTCCATTATCCTCAAAATCGCGGGCCAGTCCTCGAAGGCCGGGCGCTCGAGAAAAACCGGGCGCGCCTGCGAGAGCGACGGCCCGCCGGGCAGGGAAATCGCGTATCCCGCGGCGTCCTTGCCCCGGCGCCCCGCGCGGCCGTACATTTGCAGGAGCTCGTCGGGGCGCAGAAGCTTCGGGCCGTCGGGGGTCTCGTACTCCCTGTCGGCGATTATGACGCTCCTCATCGAAAAATTGACCCCGGCGCCGAGCCCGGTGGTCGCCACGACCGCCTTCAATGCGCCCTCGCGCGCGTACTTTTCGACGATTCCCGCGCGGCGGAAGGCAGTCAGCCCGCTGTGGTGGAAAGCTATCCTGCGCTTCAGCAGCCTCGAGAGCTCTCCTCCCGCCGCGGATTCCGCCTCGCGCGGGAGTTTCAGAAAGTCTCCGCACGGAAGCTCCGAGGCGAGCGAACAGGCTATCGCCTCGGCGTCGCGCCGCTTCGGTGCGAATATGAGCATCGGGCACATGTCCGCCTCGGCCGCGCGCTGGACTATCGACGGCCAAAACCCGCGCACGCCGCGCGCGGAAATCTCCGGGAGGGCGTCGGCGCATATCCCGTCTATCGGGACGGCCCTCTCGCCGCAGCCGACGAGCCGCGCGTCGCGGCCTATGCGGCAAAGCCATTCGGCGACGTCCGAAGGGTTCCCGACGCTCCCGCTCATCATCAACAGCCGGCAGCCTGCAGGCAGGGCGGCCACGGCGGTCTCATAGGCCGCCCCGCGCGAGGAGTCGCCCAAAAGCTGGTACTCGTCTATGACGAAAAGCCCGCGGGCGGCGCCGGAGAGTATGCGCTCGCGCTGCGTTTCGAGGGTGGCGACCAAAAGCGGGGCGTCCGGATTTTCGAGCCTGTCGCCCGTGGAAATCCCGACCCGCCAGCCCTCCGAAAGCCACTGCGCGTACTTGTCGTTGGCGAGCGCGCGGGTCGGCACGGTGTAGGTCGCAAGCCTCCCGCACCTGGAAAAGAAGAGCTCGAACACGAACGTCTTTCCCGTGCCGGTCGGGGCGTGCAGCACGACGTCGCGGCCCGCCCTCAGATGCGCCACGGCCTCCGCCTGCCACGGGTCCGGCACGCGGAAAGTCTGTCCAAACCCCTCCATCGCAAACCGGCTCCGGGAAGGGCTACCTTGCGGCCAAAGCCCCCTCGACGACGCCGACGTACATCTTGTGGAAGTCCGAGGCGGCGTACCATTTCCCGACGAGCGACTTGTCGGCGAAAGAGGCGGCGTCCATCATCTGCGAGTACGCCTTGCGGCACTCGAATACCAGCCGCGACTCGGCAAAATACGCGCAGCCCCGCTCCGTAAACTCGGGCGTAAGGCCCGCGGCGGCCGCCTTGTCGCAGTCCCTGCCAGACCTGCTCCCGCAGATTTTCAGGGCGTCCCTGCGCGACTCCGGAAGGATGTTCACGGTGAAGAAATCGCCGCTTTCCATAAACTCGTACGTATACCGCGACGGCCGCACGAACACGAAGAACGCGGGCATATTCCACATGTACCCGAAAGCCCCCCAGCTCGCGGTCATCATGTTGAACCCGCCGCGGCCGCCGGCGCAAACGAGCATCCAGTCGCCGCCTATGAGCTTTGCGGAATTTTCATTGACGGATCCGGGGTCGATTTTTTCAAATTTCATACCGGGATTTTTCGGCCCGCCGGGCGCGTTGTCAACGAAAAGCGCGGCCCCGGAACCCGAATACGCCGCGCTCAAAAAGGCCCCGCCGCCCGAAAGCCGCGGACTTTGCCGCCGGCGCCCGCCGCGGGCGCCGAAACCTCAGTTGGCGTTGGACCTCAGCACGTTCTTGCGCACCGACGCCATGAGGTAGTTCAGATAGCGCAGCGGGACGTACGCCTTGTTGCCGTCCACGAGCGACCCCTTGGTGTCCACGACGAGGGTGTCGCCCTTTACCTTTATGGATATGCGCGCCTCCTGCCTGAGTTCGGAAAGGCGGGCCTTTATCGGGTCTTTGGTGTCGGTGACGACCCATCCGCGCTCGGCGAGCGCAAGCAGCGTGGCGTTGCGCAGCGCGGACTCGGAGCAGCCGAAGCCCGAATACGTCTGGACGGTCTCGCCGCGGGTGGCCATGGCGTAGCTTTCGTCGCTGATTATGGTTGAGCATGCGGCGGCAAACAGAGCGCCCGCCGCAATCAATATAGCTGATAGCCTTTTCATAGAACCTTTCTTTTGCCCGCCCCGTGCGTACCTTGCGGCGCGCGCCGCGAGGCCGCGCACGGAGCCGGTTTGTTATCGGAAAATTTGCTCCCTATTTGACCTCTATTTCCGCCGCGTGCGAGACTTTTTTGAGGGACGCGATAAATCCCTGCCCCACGACCGACGTGTTCTTCGGCGACACGAAGCCGTCCTTGACAAGGAAGAACTGCCGGTGCATGGAGGGCTTAAAGGAGTTCATCTCGTTGTTGGTAAACTCGCGGAACAGCCCGTCGGTAAAGTATATCGCGTCTATCGCGTACCCCGCGGGGACCGGGACTTTCGCCTTGTCGGAATTGAACACGAAGAAGAATTTTCCCGTCTGCGGCTGGAGCGCGCCGAGCCCGTTTTTGTCGATAAACGCCGTCGGCGACGAGTAGGTCTTGCCGTCCCACTTGCGCTCCGAAAGCGGCGTGTTGTTGATGTTCTCCCACACCGGAATTGCCTTGACGAGTTTCAGGCGCGCGGGGACGTCGCGGATAGTCTTGTAGTCGGGCATATTTCCCGTGGCTCCGGGGCGGCCGTACCAGTGCGTCCACGCGCCGTTTACGGCGGCGGCCGCGGCGATTTTGCGCGCGTTGAGCTCGTCGTACACGTTCGGAGTGGAGGAGGAAACCTGATCCCTCCCGTACAGGCCGCTGGCGTAATTGCGCTTGTCCTCGACAAAGTCCGTGCCGCTGCCTTCCGAGCACACCAAATCGGGGAGGTATTTTTTCGTCTCCTCAAGGCCCTTGGTTTTCAGCAGGTCGTTTTCAATGTCCGCTATCCAGCCCTTGTAGACGCCGTAAGGCTCCACGATGAACTTGGAGTCGGGGTTTTTCTCGATGCGGCACCGCTCGAACAGCCTGCGGTAAAATTCATAGTGGCCGAGCTTGTGGGTGGGGTAGTCGTGGACGACGTCGGGGTGCTTTGACGCCGAGTCGCTGCCAGTCCAGTATTTGATGGTCACCTGCCTGCCGTTGTTCATGGGCGCCCCCTCGCGCTCGCTCCAGAAGTCGCCCTCCGCCTGCGGCACGTCCCACGCGATTCCCGCGAACTTGAACCCGGGCGCCTTTTGCGCCATAGCGTCTATGCGCTCCATAATCTTGTCTACGGTGCGCTCTATTATGCGCTTCTGCTGGAAGTCGAGAATCACGGTCGCCCGGTTTGGAGGGTTGAACCAGCCGGTGGCGAGGTTTTCAGGAAACGGCTTGGAGGCGTCCTTGAGCGCGCACGAAGTCTCGAACTCGCGGACCTCTTCCGGAGAATACTTTTTGGTTATGTCGAACCCGCGCACATAGGTTCCGTACTCGGGGGACTCGAGGTAGTATTTCAGCCCGTCGACATTCTTGCAGTTTTCCATTCCCCACTGGTATATGACGTGCGTGTAGCCCATCTGGCGGGCGTAGTCTATGTTGTCCTGCGGCTCGCCGCGCCAGCATATCCCGTAGAAATTGCGGTAGTCGTCGGGAGTGTAGGACATCTTCTCCGCGTCCGCCCCGGACGCCGCGGCGCCGGGCGCGCACGCGATTAAAAAGAGGGCGAGATTTCTGGCGTTCATCTTCATTTTTCGGTATCCGCTTTGCTTTTTTCGGGAACCAGGTCGGCTATAAATCCGAGCCCGGATATTGTTCTGTCTTTCGGAGAGAGCTCCGAATTTTCATATTTTATGAAAGAGTCGAGCATGGGGCTTTTAACCGGATAATTCGCGCTGCCCCTGAACTCTCGGAACAGGCCGTCCGTAAAGTATATCCCCGAGACCGAATACCCCTGCGGGACCTTCACTTTACCGTCGGGGGTGTTGAAGACGAAGAACAGCTTCCGCGTGCCCGGCTGCACCGCGTACACGGCGTCCTCGGACATGCCGGCCGTCGGCGACGAATAAACCGAGCCGTCCCACCTGCGCTCCGAAAGCGGCGTGTTGTTGATGTTCTCCCAGACCGGGAGGGCCTTGGCGAGCTTTATGCGCGCGGGGACGTCGCGGATAGTCTTGTAGTCGGGCATATTTCCCGTGGCCCCGGGGCGGCCGAACCAGTGCGTCCACGCGCCGTTGGCGGCGGCGGCGCCGGATATTTTGCGCACGGAAGCCTCGTCGAAAAAGTTGGGCGTGCTCGAAGACACCTGGTCCTTCCCGTAAAGGCCGCTCTTGAAATTGCGTTCGTCCTCCACGAAGCCCGTCGAAGAGCCCTCCTCGCAAACGAAGTCGGCCATATATTTTTTGGCCTCCTCCGCCCCCTTTTCCGCCGCGAGCTTTTCCATGTCCTTCACCCAGCCGTCGTAGACCCTGTACGGCTCCACGATAAACTTGGAATCGGGGTTGATTTCGGAGCGGCACCTCTCGAACAGCCTGCGGTAGAACTCGTAGTGGCCGAGTTCGTGGGTCGGGTATTCGTGCGTGACGTCCGGGTGCCTGGAAGCCGAGCCGCTGCCCGTCCAGTGCGAAATCGGGACCTGCCTGCCGTTGCTCATCGGGTTGCCCTTCTTTCCGGTCCAGAAGTCGCCCTCGGCCTGCGGCACGTCCCAGGCCGCGCCGGCGAATTTGAACCCGGGGCGCGCCTTCTCGATTTTGCGGATGCGCTCGATGATTTTGTCCACGGTGCGGTCTATGACCCTCTTCTGCTGGAAGTCGGGGATTATGGTTATGCCGTTCGGCGGTATGAACCAGCCGGTGGCGAGGTTTTCGGGGAACGGCTTGGAGGCGTCCTTGAGCGCGGCGAAGGTCTCGAACTCCCTGATTTGCTCCGGAGAATATTTTTTGGAAACGTCCACGGAACGCGTGTAGGTGGCGTACTCGGGGGATTCGAGGTAGAATTTGAGGCCCGCGGCGTTCTTGCATTTCTCCATTCCGGGCCTGTAAAAGACGCTCGTATACCCCATCTGCCGGGCGTAGTCTATGTTGTCCTGCGGCGAGCCGCGCCAGCATATCCCGAAAAAGTTGCGGTAGTCGTCATTCGAGTATTTGGGGGAATCGGCCGCCGCCCACGGCGCGCAGAGCGCGGCGCACGCGAAAACCGCCATGCGATTGCAAAGCTTCATAACTCTATCCTTCCGATTTCTTGAATTTCACGATGTACGGCATGTTTATGACCCCGGGATCTTCGGGGGTTATCTTGCCGCTTTCAATTTTGATAAGCGGCGGCCGCTTGCTGCCCCACTTTGCGGCCTCGTTCGGGGCCATGCCTTTTAGCTCGTTGAAAACCCCGTCGAGGGCGGCGATCTCCCCGACTTCATATCCCTCCGGCACGGGAACGAAACCGCCGGCCTTGATGAACGAAAAATAGACATTCCCGCTCTCGGGGTGGGTTGCCCATATCGCCGAGTCCGTCATGCCAGCCGTCGGCGACGAATAGGCGGCGCCGTCCCACTTGCGCTCCGAAAGCGGAGTTCCGTTGAGGTTCTCCCACACGGGCAGGAGCTTGGCGATCTTAAGGCGCGCGGGGACGTCGCGGATATAGCGGTACCTGGGGCAGTTGCCGGTTCCGCCTATGCGGCCGAACCAGCTGCTCCACGAGCCGTTGACGGCCGCGGCCGCGGCGATTTTGCGCGCCTGCGGCTCGTCCCACACGTTGGGAGTGGAAGTGCCGGTGCGCGACCTGTCCAGCAGCCCGCTCTTGAACGCGCGCTCGTCGTCCACAAAGCCCGTCGTGCCGTTCTCCTCGAGGACGAAATCGGGCATGTACTTTTTTGCGTCAGCGCCCTTGGACCTTATGAAATCCGAATCCATGTGGCGCATCCAGTCGTTGTAGACGTTGTAGGGCTCCACTATGAACTTGACGTCGGGGTTGAGCTCTTTGGCTGCGCGCTCGCGCAACAGGCGCAGGAATTCAAAATAGCCCTCGGAATACGTGGCGTAATCGTGGACGACGTCCGGATGCTTTGATCCCGAATCCTTGCCGGTCCAGTGCGCGAGGGTTATCTGCCTGCCCTTTCTGGTGGCCTGCTCGGCGTCCCAGAAGTCCCCGAAGGGCTGCGGAACGTCCCAGCTGAACCCCGCGAATTTGAATTTCGGGTTTATTTTTTGGAGCTTTCTGACGTTTTCGATGATTCTGTCTATCGTGCGGTCGATGACCTTGCGCTGCTGGAAGTCGAGCTGCACGCTGAACACGGTCGGGGTCGAGAACCAGCCGGTGGCGAGGTTTTCGGGGAACGGCTTGGAGGCGTCCCTCAGAGCGCAGTTGGTCTCCCATTCCCTGATCTGCTCGGGGGAATACTTTTGCGAAGGGTCGACGTAGCGGCGGTACGTCCCGTACTCCGGAGTTTCGATATAGAAATACATGCCGTCGGAGTCGGGGCTTCTGGCCATGCCGGCGCCCATCGACATGACGTGCGAAAACCCCATGCGCCTGGCAAAGGATATGACCTCCTGCGCGTCGGCCTGCCAGCCCGCGCCGAAGTAGTTGCGGTAATCGTCCTTCGGGTATTTGGAAGATGACGCCTCCGCCGCGGAGGCGGGCTGCGCGCCCGAAAACGCCGGCAGCGCCGCAAGAGCGGCCGCGATGCTTGCTATTTTTACGAAATTCATAGTCGTGAAATCTGGTTTTGCGGTTGGAGGGGGCTATTTGTTCAGCGCCCCGCCCTTTTTGGCGAGCTGCGCGATAAATCCGGCGTTTACGACATACGGGCTTCTGGGGAGGATTTTGCCTTTCTTCACCGAAACTATGCCCTTCTTGGCGGGGAAATCCCTGATCTCCTGCCAGAGCCCGTCGGCGTGGTAGATTTCCTTCACTTTGTACCCCTCGGGAATTTTGACCTCGCCCTTGTCGGAGAGGAACACGAAGAACAGCTTCTTCGTCCCCGGCTGGAGGGCCCATATGACGTCGGGGGTCATTCCGGCTGTGGGGCTCGAATAGTTCACGCCGTCCCATTTGCGCTTCGACAGCGGAGTGCCGTTTAGGTTCTCCCACACGGCGACGGCGCGGTTGAGCTTCATGCGCGCCGGAATGTCGCGTATCGAGCGGTAGCCGGGGTTGTTGCCCGTCCCGCCGGGGCGGCCGAACCAGCCCGTCCACGCGCCCTTTGCGGCGGCGGTACCGGCGATATTGCGCAGGGTTTCGTCGTCAAAAACGTTGGGGGTGGTGGAGGCCACGCGCGTCCTGTCGATCAGCCCGCTCTCGAAATTTTTTGGGTTGTCGACAAATTCGGTTCCGTTGCCCTCGGAGCACACAAGGTCGGGCATGTACTCCCTGCGCTTGTCGCCCTTGGCCTTCATGAAATCCCAATCCATATAGCGCATCCAGTCGTTGTACACGCTGTACGGCTCCACTATCCATTTGGCCTCGGGATTTATCTGGCTGCGCGCCTTCTGGAACAATCTGCGGTAGAACTCGAAGTGCCCCTCGGAGTACGTCTCGTACTCGTGCGTGACATCGGGGTGCCTGACGCTCGCGTCCCGGCCCGTCCAATGGGCGAGGGTCACCTGCCTGCCGTTGTGCATTTTCTTTGAAGTGTGCTCGCTCCAAAAGTCGCCGAATGGCTGCGGAACGTCCCACGCAAACCCCGAGAACCTGAATTCGGGGTTGGCCGCCTGTATTTTTTTAACCTTTTCGATTATCTTGTTGGAGATGTCCTCGATGACCTTCTCCTGTTGGAGGTCGAGGGTGGCCGTGAAGTGGTGCGGCGGCACGAACCAGCCGGTCGCCATATTTTGCGGGAAGGGCTTGTCGAGCGAGATGAGCGAGCAAGTGGTCTCCCACTCGCGGATCACTTCCGGCGGATATTTCTTGGAGATGTCTATCACCCTCCTGTAAACCGAATACTCGGGCGACTCCATCACGAAATACATTCCCTTGGAGAGGGGGTGCTTTTCCATGCCGCCCTGGTAGTATACGTGCCTGTATCCCATCTGGCGGGCGTAGCGCAGTATTTCGTCCGGATCGCTTATCCAGCATAGGCCGAAAAAGTTGCGGTAGTCGTCGGGCGAATAGTCCGGGACTTCCGGGGCCGCTCCCTTTTCCAAAGCGGGAGCCGCGCCCTGGGGCGCGGAGTTTTCGGCGTCCGGAAGGGACGTCGGGGCGGCCTCCTGGGCCGCGGCCTGAACCGCGGAAAGGGCCGACGCGCAGATCGCGCACAATATGGTTTTGCCTATATTCATAAACTTGTGTCGGTCGGGTTTGCGCCAAAGGGCGCGGAATTCCGCGGCTTCCGAAAGCGCGTTTGGTATTTGAAACATTTTTGCGCATACTGCGGAAATGTCAAGCCAAGTATCGCCCATTTTATGCTTGCCGCGCGGAAACCGGGCGCGTACGGTGGATTTTGTGAAAACTCGCCGCCTCGCCTGCATGGCCGCCGTCTGCGCGCTTTCGATATGCGCGCGCGGCGCCGAAACCGAAAATCCCCCGAAAAATGCGGAGGGGCAAAGTTCGCCCGCGTCTGCGGCCGCGTTTTTTTCGGACGTAAACCCCGACTGGCCGAACTGGCAAAAGCGCTCGTACAGCTACGGCATGGACAAGTCGAAAGTGCCGGTTCCGATATTCTTCGACTCGCCCATTTCGACAAATTCCACGATAATGGTGCGCGGGGGCGAAAACTACAAAAAAAGGTGGGGCCTGCACGTGTTCGAGGCGTACGCCGCCGACGACACCTCGCGGATTACGATGATACTCAACAAGCATTTCGAGGAGGGGCTGCCGGTCGCCGAGCTCTACTATTACGCCTCCGCCTACGGGCAGGGCCTCAACGCCTACAACTGGTTCAGGATAGGTTCCGACGTGCCGTACCACTCGTTCATGTTCTCGCGCGACAGGGCGATTTTCTACGGGCAGACGGAGTTCCGCAACCTGATACGCCTTGACAACATCGGCGCGGAGGATCTGTCGGATAAAAATACCGACTGGAAAAAATCGAACGAGGAGGCGAAGAAAACCGTAAGGCGCGAGGACTATCCCACAGAGGGGACGTACCGCCACGCGATTTCCGCCGAAGGCTACAAAAAAGAGGCCAAATATTTGAAGGCGCAAGCCCTGAAAAGCGCGGGCGACGGGACTATGTTTTACGACAAAGACTACGGCATAATAGTGGCGAAAGTCGGCGGCAAGTGGAAAAAAGTTCCCGTCGAGGAGCTCCCCGAGGGCCACCCTCTGCGCGAACGGGACGGCGGCGAAAAGCCTGCGGACTGAACCGGGCGGATCCCCCGGGCTGCGGCGGAACCGCAAGGACGGCAAATTGGCGGAGAGGCTTTTAAAGGCCCCGGCGCGCGCGTTTTTTCTTTCAACCGCCCCGGCGCGCGCGTCCCAACCGCGCAATTGCAATTGAAGCAACCGCCGCTCAACGGGCGCGCCTATTGAGTTAAAGAGGCGGGGACTCCCGCCGCATCAAGCGCAGGGGCCATTTATCGCGCCGGGCCGCGGCGTATCGCGCCAAAAGGTCTGATATGAGCCAGACGTTTGAGCGCTTTTAACACAACGCTTGATACCTTTTCTGCAATCGGATAAAAAAGGCCTTGCAAGACGTCTTGCAGGGCCTTTGCAATTTCCGTCGCGGTACTGGCTATTTGCAGGAGTTTTCTTGACGCGCAGCCCGCAGACGCCGCTGCCGGCGGCGCAGGAGACTTTCGGCGCGGCGCAGATGAACCTCGCGCGCCGCTTCGGCCTTCCATTGCGCGGGCGTGGTTGCCGTCTCGCGCGATATGTCGCCACACTTCGCGCCCGTCCGACACCCCGCGTCAGTCTGCTGTTGCGGTACGCGCAGTCCGCCAGGTTCGGAAAGGACGCGTGAAACGCCACTCCTCCGCGCGCCATGGCCTCGCGCTTTCTCGTTGTGCGCGTAGAGAATAAGCGCGCAACATGCAGCCCGTCGGTTTCGGCGTCAGATTGCAATCCGGGCGCAATGCGCGAAAACTTCAAAAAAACGCGCGCAGTCGCGGACATGCAGGAGCAATCACAACCGCCAATACCTCGCGGGCATTGCCAATCTCGCCATGATAAGTTTCCGCACGCCCGGATTGCCCATTCCGGCCCTCCGATAACGGCGTCCGCGCCGCGCGAAAAAA
>DBGCYC010000063.1:0-12432 GCA_048390825.1 Candidatus Merdousia sp. | reverse complement strand
CCGCGCCCAAAATTGCGCCTGCGGGCTGTGCGTCAGGAAAACGTCCCGCAAATGACGTACCCGCCGCGCTCGCTTATCAGTTTTAACATATGTTTCACTTCCCCTGCAACCTCCCCGGGCTCCCCTACTCCTTCCGAAAAGCTCCCTAAACGGACGTTTCCCTCAAACGTTCGATTTTCCCTTCAAAAATTGCGAGGCTATACGGCGCGGCGGGGAGCGGAATTTGGCGCCCGGTTTTCCCGGGCGGCGTGGGCGAAATCTCCGTGCGGGCGCCGCCGAATTTTGGCTTTGCAATCGCGTTTCTGAGCGCGCAGAATGGGAACATGTTAAAAAAGATTTTGCAGGCCCGCCGAAAGCTCGGCGGATTCTGGCCGCTGTTGTTGTGGCTGCCCGCGCTCTGGCTCGGAAAGACGGTTTTCCTCGCCGCAGCCGGAATGCTCGCCGAAGCGCAAAAGTTTTTTGAGTTCAATCCGAACGCGCCCGAGGCCTCCGTGGACGGAATCCTGTACCGCTCGACGGCATATTGCGTGTTTTTCATACCAACATTTGCCTACGCGCTCATCGTGCGATTCGCTTCTCCGCGCGAAACCCGGTTTGAAAGGCTCGCGTTTTCGCTTCCGCTGGCAGCCCTCTTCGCCGCGGAGGCGGTGATCGCCATAAGCGTCGCCTTCTCTACGGCGGGGGCCGCGCGCGCAATCGGCTGGGGGACGGGTTTCGCCGCGGCGCTCTGCGCCGAAACGGCCGCCCTGTTCGGCGGCATGTGGCTTTTCAGGCTCTACGCCAACCCGTCAAATTCCAACTTCTCGGCGTCGCTCGGATTCCTGTGCGTCGGCGGGGCGCTCGCGTCGCTGATTGCCGCCGCATACCTCGGCGGGGTCTGGGCGCACGCCTACCTCGTTTTTGTCTCCGCCGCGGGGGCCGCCTTTGCCGCGGACATATCCTTTAAGGGAATGGCGTACAGGATTCTCGCGCGGATTTTCCGGGCGGGACAGGCGCCCGCGGGCAAGGCATAGAAAAATTTTTCCGAAATCCGCGGCCGTTCCGCTAACGCGCGCGGTAGAGCTTGTGCATCTGCCAGCCCACCCGCCAGAGGCCTCCGCGCGAAACCGCGAATTCGGCGAGCGCCGCAAGCAGCCCGGCGTCGCCAGACCGCGACCACTCCGGGTGCAGCCAAAGCGCCTTTGCGTTCGCCGCCCCGCCGGCGAGCTTTTCGCATTCCGTGAGCTCGCGGGGGTCGGAAACTATGAATTTGAGCTCGTCGGCCCGCGCGAGCGAATCGGCGCGCGGCGGTCGAAACAGCTTTGGGCTCAGCGCCACCCACGCGAAATCCGCCCCGCGCCCCCCGGGAATCGGGAGGGTGCCGGAGGTTTCGAGGTGCGCGGAAATAGAGCGCGCGGCGAGCTCGCGCAGCAGCGGGCGGAGGTCGAAAAGGCAGGGCTCCCCGCCCGTGACCACCGCGATTTCCGCGCCGGAGTCCAGCGTGGCGTCGGCTATCTCCCGCGCCGAGAGAATTTCCGACGCCCCGCCCTGCCACGCATTTTTGCTGTCGCACCAGCCGCACTTCACGTTGCAGCCGAAAAGCCTTATGAAGTAGGCCCTGCGCCCGGAGTGGATTCCCTCGCCCTGGAAGGAGAGGAATTTTTCGGCTATCGCAAAACCGCCCATGGCAACGTAGGCGGCTCTCAGCGCGAGAACGCCGCGGAATTCTTTTTGTCCTCGCTGACTTCGACGCTCACGACGAACGCGCGCGAACCGGTCTGGCGCCTGACGAGCGCGTCGAACACCCCGAAGAGCTCGCGCGCGAGGCCCTCGCACGAGCACTCGTCGCAGTAATAGACCTTCCAGGCTTCGGGCGCGGCGGCAACGAGCTTCGGGGCGAGCGGGTCGCCTCTGGAGAGGACGCAGGCGTGGTCGAGGTTTTCCTCTATCCACGCCTTCAAAAACTTCAGCTTTCCGAAGTCCACCACAAACCCGTTCGCGTCGGTGCGCTCGCAGCCGAAAGTCACGCGGATATCCCAGTTGTGCCCGTGTACGAACGAGCAATGGCCGTCGTGCAGGTGCTGGCGGTGCGCGAACGGCACGTCAAAATACGTTTTCGTGCAGGTGAGCATTTTATTTTGAAATTTCCCCGAAAAACTTTTTGTAATACGCCGTTCCCTTTCCGACCATTTCGAGCGAAAACCCCTCGTTGGGGGCGTGCAGGTTGTCGTCCGGCAAAAACAGGCCGACCATGACGCAGTCGAGCCCCGTCCGGCGTTTTATCGCCGATATAAGGGGTATGCTCGCGCCCTCGCGGAGATAGAGCGGCGGATTGCCGAACACCTCTTTTGCGCACTTCTCCACCGCGGCGAACGCCCCCGCGAGCCTCGCTCCGCGCTCCCCGCGCGGCTCGGCCCTGGGGTCTACGAAGTAGGCGTTGCCGGACGGCCCGCCGTCCCTAAACGAGAGCCTCACGCCCTTCGGGCACCTGTCGAGCATGGCGTATTTGACCGACGCCAAAGCCCTGTCGGTGTCCTGCCCGGCGACCGTGCGGCAGGATATTTTGCAAAAGCACTCGGAAGGTATTATCGACTTCGACCCCTCGCCCTGGTAGCCCCCTCCGACGCCCGAAAACTCGAGCGTCGGCAGCGCGCGCACCGCCTCGGAAACCGAATAGCCCTTCTGGGCTGCGAGAAACTCGAGCCCCAGCTGCGACTTTATCTCGGACTCTCCGAACGGGCTTTCCGCAATCTGCCCCCTCTCCCATGCGGAGAGCTCCGGCAGCTCCTCGTAAAATTCCGGCACGTTTACAAGCCCGTCGGGCGTGTGGAGCGACGCGCAGACCTCGAACATCGCGCGGAGCGGGTTGTAGACCGCCCCTCCGAACATTCCCGAATGGGCGTCGGAATTCGGCCCCCTGAACACCGCCTCGAATCCGCCCATTCCGCGCAGGCCGATCGTCACGATAGTCCGGTTTTCGGAGGCGGCGGAAGTGTCGCTCAGCACTACATAGTCGTACCGGGAAAAGAGCTCCGGCCGCGTCTCGACGAGCTTTGAGATCCCCCCGCTGCCGATTTCCTCCTCGCCCTCAACCATGATCCCGAAGTCTATGTCGGCGCCTGGATTTTCGGAGAGAAAGCCGGCGAGCCCGCACAGCAGGCAGGAGAACGGCCCCTTGTTGTCCGCGGTTCCGCGCCCCCAGATCTTGCCGTCCCTCACCACGGGCTCAAAGGGCGGAGTGTTCCACTTGCCGAGGGGATCGGCGGGCTGGACGTCGTAGTGGCCGTAGCATAGCACGCGCGCCTTCGGAGCGCCCGACGCGCAGTTTCTGCGCGCGAAAACCACGGGATTGCCCCCGGTCTCCAAAAGCTCCGAATCGAAGCCGAGCCCGCACAGCGTCCGCGAGAGGAATTCCGCGCACTCGCGCGACCGTCCAGCTTTGGAGGAGTCCGCCGAAACGCTTTCAAATTTAACGAGTTTGGATATGAGGCCGAGCGTGTCGAATTTCATCGCATTATGTAATAGTATACCGCGGAAAAAACCGCCGCCTGCGCGAGGCAAAACGCCGAGCCGAGCGCGAGGGACTTCCTCCACCCGAGCCCGAACGCGAGGCGGCATGCAAAAGCCGGAAGCGACAGAAACGCCGCTATTCCGATTTTCTCCCACATCGGCGGGATCGGAAGCCCCGCGGGGATTATCCACACGGCCGACGCGCAGAAGAGGGAGAGCGCAAAGGAATCGCAGAACCCGAAACGCCCCGACGCCGAAAGGCGGGCGGACGCCGCCCACATGGCGAACCCTCCGGCAAACGCCGCCGCGAGAGAAACCGCCATGTGCCCGGCGAACCTGAGCTCGCCGTAATAGGGCAGAAAGTCTGCGGCGCCGGCGCCCATGCTAAAACTTCGTCCCGGCCCGCTGCGGCGGGACGCCGAATTTCAAAAAGCCGAACGGTCAGCGGCCCTCGAACATGCGCATGTTCTTGGCTATCGCGTTGAATATCTGCTGGCTCTTCATGAGGTTCCCGTCCCCGTAGTCGATCGACACCTCAACCTCGTCGTTCGGGAGCTGTTTGAGGGAGACCACTATTTTGACGTCCAGCTCGGCGCGCGCGTATATCAGCCACGAATTGTCGCCTGGGATCTGCCCCACGCGGAAATATTTGAGGTCGCGCTCAAGGGCGATGTTTACCGACTTGAAAGCCGAATTTATGTTGCCCGCAAGCTTTCCGGAGAACGAACCCGAAATTTCGTCGTAGGAGGCCATCGGGAACGCGCGCGAATCTACCACGACATTCGTGGTGCAGGCGCCGGCAAAGAGCGCCGCGGCGGAAATTGCCATCATGCATATTTTTCTCATAATGCCGCAATATCGTATAATGATTCCGATTATGCAACCAAAAAAGGCGGCCCGGCAAGCCGCGCAACCCCGGCGGCCGCGCACCCGCCGCGTGGCGGAAGAGCCGGCGGGTGCGGCGGGGGAAAGGCAAAAACAAAACGCCCCGGGCCGGAAATTCGCCCGAGGCAAAGGCCGCCCCCGCGGCGCCGTGAAAAAGCCGCGGGAAAAGCGCCGAAGGCGTTACTGGCCGTCCCTCTTCCAGACGATTTTGGCCTCGGCCTTAATGGCGCTGGCGCGCTGCTTGCGCTTGCGGGAGGCCAGAAGCCTCTGCCTTTGGGCGTTGGGCTTTTTGCCCGCGCCCTTTTTGCCGGATTTGCGCTTGGCGCATGAAGACCATTGGATAAGTCCGCTCATTTTTAATCTTTCGTGTTGTTGTTAAAATATAAAATTGTTTAAGCGGCAAAAGGTACCCTTTTTTTCCTCGCGTTCCAGCTTTTTTTTCGTTTTTTTAAAAAAATTGCAACTTTTGGCCGCCGGGCGGGTTTAACCTGCGCAGAAGGAAACACCCATGAGCGCCGCGGCAAAATGCGAAAATATGGACACTGTGCGGAAAGAAACCGCGGCCCCGCAGCCCGACGGCGACGCCATTCTCATGTCGGAAGTCGCCGGGGGGTCGGAGCACGCGCTGAGAATGCTTATCGAAAAGTGGAAGAACCCCCTCGCAAACTATTTCTACCGCTCCGTCCGCGACGCCCACGCAGCCGAAGACATGGCGCAGCAGACATTCGTAAACCTCTACCGCGCGCGTGAGGGCTACGTGCCGTCCGCGAAGTTTTCCACATACCTTTTCCGAATCGCCCGGCACGTGCTGATAAACGAGTTCAGGAAGTCGGCAAGGCGCCCGTGCGACCCGACCGACCCCGCGGACATGGCCGCGGTGGCGCGCGGCGGGCGCGGGGAGCTCGAGGCGGCGGAGCTTGAGGAGATATTCTACTCAACGCTCGAAACGCTGCCGGAAAACCAGCGCACCGCAATCCTGCTGTGCAAGCAGCAGGAGCTTTCATACGAGGAAATCGCCGCATCTATGGACGCGAGCGTCCCGGCGGTAAAAACATGGATATTCAGGGCCAGGACGGCCCTGAGGGAGGCCCTGAAAAATGCCCGGTAAGTTTGACGGAAATTCCCGCCCCCGCGAGGGCGGCCTTTGCGAAAGCCGAATCGACGGGCTCATAGAAAGGCTCGTATCCGCCCCCGCGGTGACATGCGGGAGGGATTTTGCGGACAGGGCGATAGCCGCCGCAAAGTCCGCCGACGCGCGCGCCGACGCCGTCGCGGACGCGCTTTTAAAGGCCTCCCCGCTGAGGCTCGGCGCGGATTTCGAGCAAAAGACAATGCTCGCATGCCGGAAAGCGGGAGAGGGCGCGCGGTCGGCGGCGGCCCGCGCGCTCGCGTCACTGTCGGCGGCCGCGTGCGCGGCGCTCGCCGTAATCGGGGCGGCAAATTCGCATACCTCCGGGGCGCGCGACGCCATCGACCTGCGCGGCGACTACGCGAAGATCTCCGACATGACCCGCGAAATTTCCGACCTCTCCGTATTCATAGTGCAGGAGGACTTCTTCGACGCCATTCAGGCGCCGAGGCGTTAGAATCCGCCGCTCTATTCCGGGTAACCCGAATCCGCGGCTCCGGCGGCCGCGCGGCGACCTTAGGAAAAATCCGGACGCCCCTCCTCCCGCGCGATCCAGGATACGGCGCGCGCGGAGCCCGGCCGGTCAGGCTTTTTTCTGGCGGAGGGACTCGTACAAAAATATCGAGGCCGCCACGTTCACGTTCAGGCTGTCGGAAATTCCTCCCATCGGTATCTTGACTTTTTCGGAGAGCTCCGCCTCCCAGTCCTCGCCGAGCCCGGCGGACTCGCTGCCCACGACTATGGCGGTAGGCCCCGAAAGGTCGGCCTCCCACAGGGCCTTATCCGCGCCCAAATGCGCGCCGACCGCCCTTATCCCGTTGGATTTCAGCCACCGGGCGGCTTCGCCGACAGAGGCGGAGGCTATCTGGACGGAAAAGAGAGCCCCCTGCGACGCCCTCACCGCCGCCGGATTGAAAATGTCGCACACGAGGTTTGTCAGCACGAGCGCGTCCGCCCCCTCGGAATCGGCGGTTCTGACGAGCGCGCCGAGGTTCCCGGGCTTCTCTATGGCGTCGGCCACGAGCACCGTTGCGGGGCGGCCCTCCGGGAGCCCGATGTCCGAGAGCGCGCAGCCCCACTGCCTGGCCACGCCTATCAGCCCGTCGCACCCCTCGCGGTTCGAGACCTTTTCAAACGCCCCGGGGGAGAGCCGGCAAACCGGGATTTTCCCGCCAGACGAGATTTTCTCCAGAAATTCCCCGTGCCCCGGCCCCTTGAAAAATTCGGGGCAGTAGTAGATTTCCTCGACGTCCGAAAGCTCCGCGCACCTCGAGAGCTCGCGCAGCCCCTCTACGGCGAACAGCCCCAGCCGCCTGCGCTCCGCCCTGTCCCGGAGCTTCATAAGCGATTTCACGCGCGGATTCTGCCTGCTCTGTATGAATTCTTCCATTGCGCTTTTCCAAATTTGTCCCATACTGCCGGATCGTTTAAAAAAAGCCAAGACAACTTTGCCGCATGAGCCACGAAAATTCCGCACCCGGGCAGAAAGTCCCGCGCAACTTCGTCCCCGAACCCTTCGCGTACCGCGAAGTCGTCGAGCTTGAAATAGACGACATCTCGAACCTCGGCGCGGGCGTGGGCCGGGTAAACGGCTGGGTGGTAATGGTACCGTTCGCCCTCGGGGGCGAGAGGGTCAGGGCGCGGATTTTCCGCAACAGGAAAAACTTTTCCGAGGGCGACCTTCTGGAAGTCGTGCGGCCGAGCCCGGAGCGCGCAGCGCCGAAGTGCCCCCTGTTCGGGGTCTGCGGCGGCTGCCAATACCAGCATCTCGAGTACCGCGCGCAGCTCGAATGGAAGCGCAGGCAGGTCCGCGGCCTCATGAAGAGAATCGGCGGGATAGACTGCGAGCCGCTGCCTACGCGCCCGTCGCCCGCGCAATACGGGTACCGCTCGAAGCTCACCCCGCACTACGAAAAGCCGCGCGGAGAGGACTTCCCGATAGGCTTTGTAAAGGCCGGGCGCAGGTCGGAGCTCGTCGACGTCCCGCATTGCCCGATAGCTTCCGGAGCAATAAACGCCGCGCTCCCCGCCGCGCGCGACGCTCTGCGGGCGCGCAAAGGCTCCCTGCGGCGCGGGGGCACGCTCCTGCTGCGCGACGCCGGGGGCAAGGTCTGCCTCGACAACGCCGCGACAGTGCGCGAGCGCGTCGGGAACCTCGAATTTGAATTCGTGGCGGGGGAGTTTTTCCAGAACAACCCGTTCATACTTCCGGAGTTCGCCGAATACGGGGCGTCGGAGGCCGCGGGGCCGAGGTTCCTCGTGGACGCCTACTGCGGCGCCGGAATGTTCGCGCTCGCGGCGGCTCCGAAATTCGAGCTTGTAGAGGGCATAGAGGTGAGCGAAAGGGCCGCCGAATGCGCGCGCAATAACGCGCTGATAAACGGAATAGGGAACTGCTCGTTCTCGGCCGGAAAGGCGGAGGACATATTTGCGGCCGTAGCCGGAAAGTTCCCCGGGTCGGAGACGTCGGTGCTGATAGACCCCCCGCGCTCGGGCTGCGACGCCTCGTTCATAAGGCAGCTGGCGGAATTTTCGCCCGCGAAAATCGTGTACGTCTCCTGCGGGCCGGACACCCAGGCGCGCGACGCCGCGGAGCTGTCGCGGCTCGGCTACCGCCTTGAAAGGCTCCAGCCTTTCGACCTCTTCCCCCAGACCCGCCACATCGAGAGCGTCGCAACTTTTTCACGAGGATAATGGTTGATTTTCGCGGCGGGCCGGGGTATCATATCCCCATGAAAAATATCCCCGCCCTATTCGCCGCCCTCTCCATCGCCGCGCTCCCGGCGGCCACGGTATCCCACGCAAAAATAGGAGAGTCGCGCGCCGACATCGAGGGGAGGCTGCTCTCCAAAAGCGGCGGCGCCGCCTACGTCTACGACTCGCGCGAGGACCGGTACCGCGAGGCGATGGAGTTGCCCTACGCGAACCTGTTCCTGACCATGCCGCGCTCGGTGTTCCACAAGTTCTACTACAAGCGCGCGGACGCCTCGTCCGCCACGAACAGCGACACAATCCAGCAGCACGACCTCTTCGGCTGGGAAATCCACATAGGCTACAACGACGACGTATCGGCGATGGAGCTCTACCGCCGCCACGGCGACCCCATCACGGCGGAAGAGCTCGAGTCGCTGATGGAATCGGTGGCGAAGGCCAAAAACTCCAAGTGGAAGAGGACTACGCACGTGCCGGTCTCGCGGCGGTGGGACATAGAGTTCAAGGGCGGAGGAATGAAGCTCGCCGACGCGGATCCCGACGGCAAAAAGACCCTCAGGGAAATCCTGCCCGAAAATCCCAACAGGTTCGTATACATCGAGCTCCCCGAAGACGTCGCGGGCTCCACCAATTACAGCCAGAGCCTCCAGTTCCAGATAATGGAGGCCTACCAGCGCTCCGCCTATGAGAAGTACCGCAAGCTCGTAGAAAAGCAGTCCATGACGAGCGCCGCCAAAACCGCGCGCGCCAACTCAAAAACCGCAAAAAAGACCTCCGGCGCCCTTCCTCCAAAGATAAACAAGTTCGGCGACTACAACATGCGCGACTTTGAATCGCTCTTCCAGCCGGCCGGTTCGGGCTCGGCGAACGACTCGGCCTCCATAGTAAAGTACAAGATGAAGGACGTCGTCGTGGGCGGGAGCGCAAATCAGAACAGGACTAAAAACGTCCAGATAACCTACACCCTTCCGCAGCAGCCGGAAACAATGCTCGGGTACGACTACGAGCTCGCCGACGGCTCCGTCCGCGCCAAGCTCTACTACAACGCCGTGCTCTTCGTGGACTCCGCGTTCGACAAGGCCATGCGCGAGAACCTTGAGCAAAGCTACAAAAGGCAGGCGGAAACGCGCGCCGAGGAGGCGAAGGCGAGCGTGGGGAAATTCTGAACTTTCCGCGCCGAAACGCATTGACTTCCCTCCGGCCGCGCGGGCATAGTTGGGGCATGAGAACAAGAACAGCCATAACGGCCGCCCTGGCGGCCTTCGCCGCCGCGGCGGGCGCGGAAGCGTTCGCCGACGGCTTTTTCAAAAATCTCATGAACTCCGAGACCATAAGGGCTTCCGTCGCGGGCTCGGACGCGGCAAAGGAGTATTCGCAAATCCGGAGCCTTCTCGAAAGGGTGCGCGAAATCCCCAAAGACCCCAAGGCTTTCTGCGAAAAATACGCCACGCGCGAAAATCTCGACAAGGCCGTCGCAAAAATCAGGGAGACCGACGTGTCGGCGTGCGACGAGGACGTGAAAACAGCGAAGGAGGAAATCGTAAAATCCGGGGAAAAGCTCTCCGAGACCATAGCGAAGATGCCCAAGCGCGAGGCGGCGGACAAAAACGCCGCGCTCTCCGCGCTCGCATCGTCGCTTCTGGGCGAAAAATCCTCCGAAGAGCCGAACTTTGCCGAAGAGCTCGGGGAATGCCTGAAACAGTTCAACGAATCGGCCTCAAAGCTCGCCGGAATCGCCGCCAAAAGGCTAAAAAAATAGCGGAAGCCCCGCGGGCCCGCCGGGAGCCGCGATTCCGGAAGCCCCGCGGGCGCGGTCACAGCCCGCCGCTGAAAAACGCCTCTCTGAACTCCGCGGGATTTTTAAAAACGGGAACGCCGAGCTTTTCGAGCCTGCGGCGCGAGGCGTGCCCGCAGGCGACGAGCGCGCACCCGGCCCCAATAGCGTCGGCGACTTCCTTGTCGTGCGGGGTGTCGCCGACCATCACGATTTTCTCCGCCGGCGCGCCGAGGCGCGCGGCGTGCCTCCTGCCGAGCTCCTTCTTGGAGCCCGCGTCTATGTTGTCGAGCCCGTCTATCCTCGAAAACAGCCCGTCCAGCCCGTAGTGGCGCAGGGCCTCGTGCAGCAGCCCGTTTTCGTACGCCGAAAGCGCGCTCTGCCCGACGCCCGCGCCGGAAAGCGCCGCGGCGGCCTCCCGGAAGCCCGGGGTGAGCGGGCACTTGAAGCGGCGCGCCCCGTAAAGCCTGACAAATTTTTCGCCCAACTTCCGGAAGTCGACCTTTGAGAAGTCGAACCCCGTATCCTCGTAAAAATCGCGGACTGGGATTTTGAAGTTTTCGGCGTATTCTTCCATCGTCACGGGGGGCAGGCCGCAGTCGCCCCTGAGCTCGTTAAAGACCTCCACTCCGAGCGGGGCGTCGTCGACTATCGTCCCGTTAAAGTCCCATATTACGTGAGAATATTTCATTTCCTTCCAAAAAAGCTTCTATTCGCAAATTAAAAATCCAATAATCGGAAGCCGGAAAGAATAGGCAAGCTTTATGAAAATAACAATTCTCGACGGATACACTTCCACCATGGGCGAATTCGACTGGAAGGCGCTCGAAGCCTTCGGGGAGGTCGCCGCGTACGACCGCACGCCGAAAGACAAAATTATCGAACGCGCGAAAGGCTCGGAAGCCGTGCTGACCAACAAGGTTCCGATGTTTGCGGAGCAGATCTGCGCCCTCCCGGAGCTGCGCTACATAGGCGTGCTCGCCACCGGTTACAACAATGTCGACCTGCAATGCGCCAAAAGCCGCGCAATAGCGGTGACGAACATCGCTGAATACGGGACCGACAGCGTGGCGCAGGCGGTATTCGCGCACATTCTCAACATCGCAAACAGAACGGAAGAGCACTCGCAGTCGGCAAAATCCGGCGGCTGGGCCGGGTGCGCCGACATCTGCTACTGCCTCGCCCCTCTTACGGAAATCGCCGGCAAGACCCTCGGAATCGTCGGGTACGGCGCGATAGGCCGAAAGGTCGCGCAAATAGCGAAGGCTTTCGGAATGGGCGTCGTCGCATACTCTCCGAGCAGGCCTGCGGGAACCTCTGACGGCACGGCGCGCTTTTCGACATTCGACGCGCTTCTGAAATCCTCCGACATAATTTCCCTCAACTGCGCGCTGAACGACTCCACAAGGGAAATTGTCAACGCCCGCAGCATCGCCAGAATGAAAGACGGCGCGTGGATTGTGAACACCGGGCGCGGAGGGCTCGTCAACGAAAAGGATTTGGCGGACGCGCTGAACTCCGGCAAGATAGGGGCCGCGGGCGTGGACGTGCTGTCGTCCGAACCCCCGCCGCCCGGCAACCCGCTGATTTCCGCGAAAAACTGCCGCATCACCCCCCACATAGCCTGGACGACGCGCGAGGCCAGAAAACGCCTGATACAAATCGCCGCCGAAAACCTGAAATCCTGGCTCGACGGCGGGACAAAAAACCGGATCTGCTAAGCCCCGCCTCCCCTGCGGCGCCGGTTTCGCGCCGCGGCCTCCGCGTTTGTATTCCGCAATCCGGCGCGCCTTCTGCTTTTCAGGCTCGCAAAACCGCAGGGAGACTCGCCCCGCCCATGAAAGCGCGCCCCAGAGGAAAAATTCCCTTCCGGCGCGGAATGGTCAGAGCACGTCCGGATCGTACGTCTCGTACCCGGTCCCGGAGCCGTTGAACTCCTTGCCCAGGTCGTTGCCGTCGCCGAAGTACGCGGGGTCGTTCCAGGAGGCCGGAAGCTCGCATCCGGTTAGCAAAAACAGCGCGGCCAGCCCGGAAAGGAGCGACAAAAGTCTCAAACAATCTCTTTTCATGGAAAATACGGTTTATAAAATCCGCGGAATTTTTCAATACGCAAATTTAGCCGTGCCTCCTCAGGCCCCGGGCTGCGAATCCTCCAGCAGGGCGGAAACCCTCTCCCATTCGGAATAGAGCTCCTCTATTTCGGACTTGAGCGCGTTGTACGCCTCCGCCGCAGACGCGCAACGCGCCCCGCGCCTGAAAAAATCCGCCTCCGACATCTCGGCCTCGATTTTTGAAAGCTCCGCCTCGGCCCCAGCGATTTCGCCCTCCAGCCGCGCGACATCTTTTTTGAGCGCGGAAATTTCCGCCCGACGCCTCGCGGCTTCGGCCTTGCGCTCCCTGTACGCGGAGGCCGGCTTTTTGGACGCAGGCGCATTCTTCAGGC
>DBGCYC010000062.1:0-2781 GCA_048390825.1 Candidatus Merdousia sp. | reverse complement strand
TCTTTTCGGCGGGCTCGATGGTTTCTTTGTTGGTGAAGTCAAAGTCGATGACCTCATTCACACCCTCGCCAACAATCGGAATCTGCCCCGTAAAGATCGCCGTCGCCGCCATCCACTCTTCCCGGCGCACGATCATTTCGTTCAGTTCCCGCAAATCCTCCGCCAGCTTTTCCACGGCGCGTTCCGCGGGCTTTCTGCCGCTGTAAGGGTCCTCGCCCGCGGCCCGCTCCAACAGGTCGTCAACGGTGGTGATCTTGTTCGGGGCCAGCAGAACGGGGGTGTAACTCTTCGTCTGATAGCCCGTGTTTAGGATGGTTTTCCCGCCCACTTTCGGATGAACAAAGGGCGCAAGGGCGCGGGACCCCTTTTTGAAGTCCACGTCAACGCTCTTCGTGTTGAACGTCCGGCGGTTCTTGAAAAAAGTATCGCGGAAGAACGTATGCACCGGGGGCATACGCCGAACCAGTTTCCCCAGCGTGCGGGGGGTATAGATGGTAGTTTCGATTCCCATTTCGTTTCCTCTCCTTTACTTCAAAAAGATTCCGATATTTCGGAATGCGGTTGTCAGGGTTTCCGCGGTCACACTGGCCGGGAGATTGATTGCGTCCGCGAAAAATTCGCCCGTCAGGTAAACAACGACATCTTCTCCGGCTCCCGCGTCGCCCGCCGCAATGCCGTAGATTCCCGCCGTGGTGTTCTCGTACTCCGTTTTCGCCGGAATTGTACTTCCGCTGTTCGCCTCGCTCGCCTCCACCTTGACGACGGGTTCCACCTTTCCGTCAACCAGCTTCACGGGGTCGTATTTCTTGACGCTCTTCCCGCTCGAAACCTCGCGGACCGCCGTTGCAACGGGATAATCGCCCGCAAAAAAATTCACAGGGCTTGTCTGGTCTTTCTGAATCTCGTACATGCTTCTTTCCTCCTTACTTCACGTCGGGGAACAGCTTGTCAATGGCCGCGTCCACTTCATCGGGGCCGTCGCCGCCCGCTCCCTCTCGCTGTCCTCCGGCCCCAACGTCGCCCGCGCCGCTCGCGTGCGCGTCGTCGTCGCGGTCCTGAATGTACTTGCCGCCCTGCTTCTTCTGCTCCGCAAGAATCGCTTTCGCAACGTCGCCCGCGGCAATGGGTGTCTTGAACTTTGCGTCCGCCACGATGGTTTCATAGCCCGCAATCGCCACGTCCTCGATGTCCTGAATGCGCTTGCGCTCCGCGTCGGTTGCCGCTTCCTCGATCTGCTTTGTCAGGTCTGGGAAAGCCGCTTTCAGGTCGGCCACGGTCTTAATGTCTTTGATTCCGTCCATGTTCTCTTCGCTCCTTTTCGGTTCATTTATGGTTGGTTTATTTGAAAAACCGCCGTGCGCGCGAGCCGTCGTGCGGTTTAACAACGAAATCGGCATATTCGGATAACGGTTCAGGTCCAGCGAAACGCTGTTGACAACGATTTTCGCGGCGTTTTCAATGGTAGTTTCCGCGTCCTCAAACATCAGCTTGTCGCAAAAGCCAGCGTCAACCGCCTGTTTCCCGTCAAACCAGCTTTCCGCCGCCATAATCGCGGCAACCTCCGCCGCGTCTTTTCCGGTTTTCAGAACATAAGCGTTCACAATAGACTGTTTGACCACTTTTAATTCCTCGGTCATCTTTGCAAGGTCCGCTTCGTTGAAGTAGCCCAGCAAGCCCAAGGACGGGTCATGCACCATGAAAACGCCGTTCCCCGGAATCTCGATCACGTCGCCTGCCATTGCAACGATCGTCGCGGCGGATGCGGCCCACCCGTCGATTTTTACGGTGATCTTTGCCGCGTTATCCTTTAGGCGGGTGTAAATCGCATTCGCGGCGAACACGTCTCCGCCGCCGCTGTTGATTCGCACAACGATTTCTGGGACCGCCCCCAGCGCGTCCAATTCCTCCGTAAACTGCCGCGGGGTCACTTCGTCGCCCCACCACGTTTCGGAAGCAATATCGCCATATAAAATCAGTTCCGGGGCGGCGTTATCTCCCGCCGCGGCCCGGAACGTCCAGAAATGCTTATTCTTTACCTGTTTGTGCTGGGCCTGCGCCCGGCTCTGTTCCTGTGCCATCTGCTTTCGCCTCCCTTAACATTTTTTCTTCCCGTTTGATCTGCGCGGCGTTCCGGTAGAAATCGGACCCGTTCATTTCCATTGCTTCCCGGTCGCGGGTGGAAAATCCGTTCTGTACCCGTTTTTCCGCCGCAGTCACTTCCTGCACGGGGTTCAAAAGCCCCTGCGCCGGGCCGTTCCATTCCGCGCCTGTGTATGCCTTGCGAATGATAGGGTCGCCAAAAAATCCGGGCGCGGGGATTCGTCCCTTTGCCACGGCCTCCGCGAACCATTCTTCATAAATTGGTTGGCAAAAGTCATTTGCAAGCCACGTCCGGTACATTCGGAACATTTTCCATGCTTCCAGCAATGCCCCGCGGGACGCGCTGTAAGACGCGTTGAAGTTCTTTACCAATAGTTCATAGGGGATTTCGAGGGCCGCGCCGATCTGCCTGCAAATCGCAACCACGAACCCGTCAAACGCCGTGTTCGGCCTGCCGGGGTTCATGTCGTGCGCCTTTTCTCCCTCGTTCAAGTCCACGATTGCTCCGGGCGCAAGTTCAATCGTGCTGTCGTCGCCCGCGTCCACCTGCGCTTCCTCCGGGATGATCTCGCCAAAGGTTCCGTCACTGGACGCGGATTCCTTTTCGATGAACACTGTGAACATGCCGGAAACCACGGCGGCGACAAGTTCCGCGTCGGTATATCGGCCCAACTGCTTCAA
>DBGCYC010000061.1:0-5954 GCA_048390825.1 Candidatus Merdousia sp. | reverse complement strand
TGAGCGGTTTTTGTTCCGGCGATGCCTGTGATAGCGCCTTGCAGAACCTTTTTTATCGAAGGTATCAAACTAAAAATGCTCAAACGTTTGGCGCACTATGCCAAACATTTTGGCGCGATACATCGCGCGATATGTCGCTATGCTCTTCGCCCGTCTGGTGTTATAGGGCGAACGCAGTTCGTCGGATCCGGGAAAGCCGTGTGAAACGCCGCCTCCCCAGACGTCATGGCCGCGCGCTCCTACACGCCGCGCGGCGCCGCGCAACATGTAGTTGTCAATTTCAAAGCCAGATTGTAGTGCGGGTGAAATGCGCCGCCATCGAAGATTTCAAAAAAAACGGGCGGCGGAAATATATCCCGATTCCCATGCAGTCGATACCCTTTTGCCCAAGAGAGGCGTTTCCCCTTCAAACGTTCAGATTTCCGGCATATTGTCGGCCTGCCCGGGCATTTCTCCCTCAAACTAACCCCGGAAATCCGGAACTCAATCGCAACAAGCTCCCTGTTTCGGCAACCTCCGGCGGGTTTCGGCAGGTTTTGACAGCTTTTGGCGGATACCAGTCGCGGCAATCGGTTCGGCCGACACGTAGGCGGTTCTTGGCGACTTTTGGCGGCTCCTCAACCTTTTGGGGCAAAATCATCGCCCGCGCGCTTTCCCGCTTTGCCGCTTTCCGGCTGGGTGGGGCGCTCTTTTGCCATAACCGCAAGAACATTGGCGATGAAGTTGCTTCTGTTGCGGTTCTGGGCGCCAGCCATGCGGTCTAAGATCCCGACGAGCTCTTTCGGCATGCTTATGGAGATTTGCACGTTTTTGCGGCGTTTGTCAGGATTGGGTTTTCTGCCCATAATTTTAAGCTTTCGAGTTGCCGGCGGTTAAAGGATCGGGGGTTTCCGGATATTGAGGCCCGCCGGATAAAAAAGGTCAAATAAAAAATACTAAATATATTATTTTGTTTATATAATTTTCCAGCTATCCTTTTAAATAAAGGAAATTGGAAATATTTTGTTGACGATATTAATATTACTATTTCTATCAAATCGTATAGTCGAACATATGCCAATGACGGATTCAGGAGCAAAACGGGCAAAGAAGTTCGAGCGCCTTTCGTTCAAATGCGCCGGCGGGAAATTCAAGTGCGGGCGCGTCTATGTCTCTTCCGTTTGCCGGGACGCAATATGCAAATGCGGTGCGGACATAAGGCTTATTCTGCAGAGGCACGCGACGGGCGACTGGGGGATTTTGCCGGAATCCGAGAGGCGCAAAAACGACGAGCGACTATCCTGTTCCCGCGGCGTATTGAAGAGCTTTTACATCATTCCCGGCGGCGGAAAAATCGCGGTGATGACGTCCGTAGAGCGCATGGAAACGGCCGTGTTCCTCGTTGGCGAAAACGCGAGGTTAGCAAGCGCCTTTGAGGGGATTTGACTTGGCGAGCCGCTTGGAGACCAGCCAGTTGAAGAAGGTTTTGGCAACGTCGAGTTTGGACTTCCGTGTGCTCGCGGCGGAGTTTGCCGACGACTTTTCGAGCGCCGCCGCGATTTTCCCAGGCGCGGCTCCGAGCGGCAGGCCGTTCAGGAAGGCGAGATGGCTCTTGTATCTGGCGAGGGTTCCGGCCCCGCGCCCCCTGTTCCCGAGATCGGATAAATAATACTGTATAACGTCTTTGAAATCCGAGTCTTTTGAAAATTTTTTGGCCGCCCCGCAATTCCATTTTTCAATTATCGCCCAGACCGCCTCCGGCTTTATTACCTCCAATATCGTAAGTCCCGAATCTACCGTCTTGACGAGGTGATCCGCCATTTGGGATTTTATGGTTTTGTCGGAAGGCTTGCGCATATTGACGATTTGCAGGTTCCGAAAATGAATTACTTCGGGAGGTTTTCAAGATTAAATGTGCCGGTCCTCCCGCCCCGTTCCCACGGCCCCGCGCGCGCATTCTGGGGGTCCGGGGCTCGGCGGCGCGCGGTCTTTCCTCTTGACTTCGGGGGCTATAATTCCATTCTCTAACGGCGACAATCGGGTTGGAAAACAGTCCCACGATTGCCGTATAACTATGAATAAATCGCTAAAAGTACTCGTAGCGGATCCCATATCGCCCAAGGGCGTGGAACTGCTGAAACAGAAGGGCTTTGAAACGGTCGAAGCCTACGGCTCTACCCCCGAGCGGGTCAAGGAGCTCATAACCGACGCGGACGCAGTGATCGTCCGCTCCGAAACCCACATTACCGCGGAAGTCCTCGCGTGCGCCAGGAGGCTCAAGGCCGTCGGCCGCGCGGGTGTCGGCGTCGACAACATCGACATTCCCGCCGCCTCCGAAAAGGGCGTGGTCGTGATGAACACCCCCACGGGCAACACCATCGCCACCGCCGAGCTCACGTTTACCCACATCCTCTGCGGCACGCGCCCGATATCGCAGGCCAACGCCTCATTGCACGGCGGCAAGTGGGACAGGAAGTCATTCAAGGGCACGGAGCTCAAGAACAAGACGCTCTCCGTTCTCGGAATGGGCAGGATAGGCGCGGAAGTCGCCAAGCGCGCCATGGCCTTCGGCATGAAGGTTCTCGCCTACGACCCGTTTCTGACCGAGGCCCGCGCCAAGACCATAGGCGTCGAGACGGTCTCTCTTGAGGACGCATTCAGGCGCGCCGACTACATCACCGTCCACATGCCGCTCACCGAGGCCACAAAGTACATGATAGACGAAAAGGCCTTTGATATGATGAAAAACGGCGTGCGCGTGTTCAACTGCGCGCGCGGCGGAATCATCAAGGAGAGCGCGCTCGTCGCGGCCCTCGAGAGCGGCAAGGTCGCGGCCGCGGGGCTCGACGTCTACGAATCCGAGCCGCTGGCCAAGGACAGCCCCCTCCTCAAATTTCCCAACCTCGTCCTCACGCCCCACCTCGGCGCGTCCACCAAGGAGGCGCAGGAGAGCTGCGGCATAGAGGTCGCCGAGGTCATAGCCGACGCCCTCACGGGCGGGGCTATCCGCAACTCCATCAACAAGCCCAGCATCGACGCCGAGTCCATGAAGCAGATTTCCCCCTATGTGGAGCTCTGCGAAAAGCTCGGGCTCTTCGCGCAGCAGCTCGCCGACGGGCCGGTATCCAAGATTTCGGTGAAATACTACGGCAAGCTCGGCGACATCGACAACAAGCTGCTCACGCTCGCCGTGCAGAAGGGGTATCTCTCGAAGATTTCCGAAAACGCCAACGACGTCAACGCCCCCGCAAAGATGAAGCACCTCGGCGTGGAGGTCGAGAGCGTCAACAGCTCCTCGGAGGCCGACTATTCGGAGCTCGTGGAGGTTGTGGCGCACTGCCAGAACGGCGAGGTTCGCAGCGCGGCCGGAACCGTCATGGGCAAGAGCGCCCGCCCGAAAATCGTCAGGATCGGCTCCCACGAGGTCGAAATCAACCCGCACAACAAGTGCGCGATTCTGCTGCGCAACCAGGACACCCCCGGCATGGTGGGCGTCATAGGCTCGATCATCGGCAAGTACGGCTGCAACATCGCCAACATGACGCTTTCCCGCGACGAAAACGGCGGAATGGCCCTGAGCGTGTACGAGCTCGACGCGCTGCCGGCCGAGGCCGCCGTGGCCGAGCTGAAGGCGCTCGACAAAGTCGAGGCCGTCCGGGTGGCGGACTTCTCCTGACATGGACGTTCCCGGATTTTTCATTGTGGCGGCGGCGGGATACCTGCTCGGGTCTGTCCCGTTCGCGGTCATTATCGCCCGCCTATGCGGGGTCGACATTCTGAAGGCGGGCAGCGGAAATCCTGGGGCGACAAACGTGAAGCGCGTCTGCGGAAGGGCGCCCGGCAACATCTGCTTCGTTCTCGACGCGGCCAAGGGGTTTCTCGCTACGGCGTGGCCCCTGTACCCGTCCGTTTTCGGCGTCCAGTTTTCCGACCCCCAGACGCTCGGGTATGTCGGCCTGTGCTCGGCGATAGTCGGGCACAGCTTTTCCGTCTTTCTGAAATTCAGGGGCGGCAAGGGGGTTGCGACGGCGATCGGCGGGCTGCTTGCCGTGATGTTCTGGGCGATACTCGCGGGGCTCGCCGTGTGGGTTGCGGTATTTTACGCGAGCCGCTACGTTTCCCTCGCGTCGCTGGCGCTCGCCGCGGCCCTGCCGGCGGCCTCCTATGCGATATACCCGTCGATGGCGGGGCATTTCTACATTTCCCTGGCGATAGCCGCGGTCATAATTTTCAGGCACAGGGCCAATATCGCAAGGCTTATAAAGGGAACTGAAAACAGGTTTTAGCCGCGCGCGGCCACACGCTTATGGACACTTGCAAAAAGACATTCAGGATCGGTTTTATCGGGTTCGGCACCGTCGCGCAGGCGGTCTGGAAAAACCTCGGCGGCGGCGGGCTTGCCGCGCGCTTCGGCGCTGACTGCGAGCTCGCCAAAGTCTGCGTGCGCGACGCCTCCAAAAGGCGCGCGGTCGAAATTCCCGCGGACAAAATCGTCACCGACCCGTACGAAATCATAAACGACCCCTCGATAGATATAGTCTGCGAGCTCATGGGCGGCACGGGGGCGGCCTTTGACTACACAGTCGCCGCCCTGCGCGGCGGAAAGGCGGTTGTCAGCGCGAACAAGGCGGTAATCTGCGCGCGCGGCGCGGAAATTTTCGCCGAGGCCGCAAAGTCGAAGGGCGGCTACTTCTTCGAGGCGAGCGTCGCCGGCGGGGTGCCGATAATAAAGGTTCTGCGCGAGGGGCTCGTGGCGAACTCCTTCCCCCTCATTTACGGCATCCTAAACGGCACGACCAACTATATCCTCACGCGCATGGAGAGCGAGAACGCCGACTACGAGACTGTGCTCGCCGACGCCAAGCGGCTCGGGTACGTCGAGGCGGACGATTCCCTCGACCTCGACGGCATAGACGCCGCGCACAAGATTTCCATACTCGGATACCTCGCGCACGGCGTCTGGATAAAGCCGTCCATCGTAAACGGCATACGCCGCGTTACGCTTGAGGACATGGCGTGGGCGAAGGACTTCGGCTACCGCATAAAGCTCATAGCCGCCGTGCGCGCGCTTGACGGCGGCGCGCTTTTCGCGTCGGTCTATCCCGCGCTCGTTCCGCTCTCCGACGCCGTGGCGAACGTGAACGGGGTCTACAACGCGGTGGTCATATCCGGCGACGTTGTCGGGCGCACCATACACATCGGCCGCGGCGCGGGCGGGGACGCCACTTCGAGCGCCGTGATAGCCGACATCTGCGACGCGATCAGGCACATTATGGGCGAGCCCAAGCTCCCGGCGCCGGCGGCTCCGGAAAATGCGCGCGCAGCGTCGCTCGGCGAGATTTCCGGAAAGTTTTACATCCGCCTGGAGGTCGCCGACGAGGCGGGAGTTTTGGCGTCGATTGCGGGGGTATTTTCCGAGGCTGGAATATCGATAGAAACGCTCATGCAGCGCTCCTGCGAGCGCGACGGAAGGGCATGGCTGCTGCTCACCACCCACGACACTACGGAGGGGGCCATAAAAAAGGCGTGCGACGCGCTGTTGGGGCACCCGAAGGTTTCCTCCGAGCCTTTTGTTTTGCGCTTCGGGTATTGAGGATTTTGACGGAGCCGCCCGCTGGGGCGGCTTTTTTTGCGCCTGTTCCGCCGGCGCGCCGCGGGGCAATCCCGCCGCCAGGCGCCGGTCCGGGAATTTTGCGCCGGTTCCGAAGCCTTGCCGGGCGAAGGGGGGTTACCCCTTCAATGGCCGGCGCGCTTTGCGCTCCCCCTCCCCCTAAGGCGATTGGCGAAGCCAATGCGCCTACCCCCCTTAAATAGCAATTGTGTAAGTATAATTCCTATCTTGGATAAAATGCGTCTGCATTTTATCCTTCCCGAAAGCCTTATTTTATAACCTCGCTGCGCTTCGGATAAAATAAGCTTTCGTTTTCATTGCGCCAAATTCTGAAAACTAAGGTTTTCAAAACAAATTTCGGGAG
>DBGCYC010000060.1:0-12791 GCA_048390825.1 Candidatus Merdousia sp. | reverse complement strand
AAATCCGTCAAACCCGAAAATATGGAGCAAACACCGAAAGTCCGCTCCTCGTCCGCAACAGTGCATAATTCACCCAACTCGTTCTCTATTCAAACCATCTCTCGATAATCGCCGGCGATGCGGCGGAAGGGTTAAGTCTCCCATACTAATCCCAAAATCCGCCGTACCCCCAAAAAAGCAGAAGGGCCGCGTAAAGCCGATAACGGAAACTGCCTTTGGGAAACCGGCACGTCGTATTGGAAATAAAAAAGCCCCTGCAATATTGCAAAGGCTTTGCGGAATGCCAACGCGACCCGTCCGCGCGGCAGACGCGCCGCCGCCGGAAGCCTGGAAAGGCCGTATGCGCCGTACCCCGCAATAGCGGGGCGATTTTTTCCGCACTCTCCATCATGCGCGTAAAAAAATTTTTCCGATGCCCGGCGGGTCTTTGACGGAATTTTCCGGCACGCCCGATCCTGTACATCAAAATTTGCGATGCGGCGCGCCTCGCGGAAAGCGGGGGAAAGCGGAAATTTTGATTCCGCGGCCATTCGGTTCGGGGAAAGCCCGCGGCAATCCTCCCCCCAAAAGCCGCCATTGGGCGGAGAGGGGAATAATGCGGGAAATCCGGAGCCTCCGCCGTCCAAACCACCGCAAAAAAAACGCCGGCGGGCGAATACGCCGCCGGCGAAATTGCCAAAAAAACCGCACGGGCTCTATCCCGCCGGCCGGCCCGCGCTATCGGCGGAGCTTCAAGCGCTGAATGAGCGCGTTGTAGCGGTCAAGGGACGTGCGCTTGAGGTAGTCGAGGAGCTTTCTGCGGCGGCTCGTCATGGCGATGAGGCCGCGGCGCGAGTGGAAGTCCTTCTTATTTGTGGAGAGGTGGTTGGTGAGGTGCGCGATGCGGGCCGAAAGTATGGCGACCTGCACCTCGCAGGAACCCGTGTCGCCCTCCGCGACGGCGAATTCCCTGATTATTTCCTGTTTGTTTATCGTCTTGTGTTCTGACATTTCAGTCTTTCCTTATAAGCGCGAATTTTGGGCCCCCCTCCGGGGAGGCCGCGCCCCAGCGCCGTGCCGGAACCGCCGTCTGAACTCCGCGCATTCGGGCGGAGTTTCGCGGAACGCCCCGCGGCGGCCCGGGCGGTTTCCCGCAAGGAGAGGCGCGGCGCGTTCTGACGCATTTTTTTATGCTCCCAGACAAGCCGCCCGCATTCAAGCTTTTTTTTCAAAAACCGCGCGACATGCAAAATCACCTGAGGGTGAGCCTGAATTCGTTGTCGGCGTCGCGGTTCCACGAGAGGGACTGGGTTTTCTCCGAAGCCGCAAACAGGGGGGAATATGTGCGCATGGACACCGTTTTCCCGTCGGGCATGAACTCCATTATCCGCAGCCATCCGTCGCCCCCGTTGCCGTTCCAGCCCCCGACGGCCTGGGGATTGAACATCACAACCGGAATCTTCGCGCCCTTTGCATTCTCGTATTCTACCATTGCCGCCATTCTCGACGGATCCCCCGAATGCCCGCAGACCACGAGCATTATGTTGTCGGAATCGTGCGCGAGCTTTTTCATGACCCCGGCTCCCCAGTTGCGGGGCCGGAGCCCGTAAGGCTCGCTCTCGATTATCTTCGCGGAACCTTTTTTTGCGCCCAATACGGAGTGGGTGAGGATTATCGCCCTGCGGTTTTTGAATTTTTCGCTTTTAAGGAGGTTGCGCGCCCACTCCAAAACTTCGTCGCGCGGCGCAAATTCGAGAGCGACCACGAGGATTTGCCCCCAATTCCCATCGGAGAATTCAAACGCCGCGTTTTCGAGCGTCATTTCCCCCTCGGCATTCGGGAAAACGGCCGCGAGGCAGTCGCGCCAAAGCGGGTTTTTGGAAGCCGGGAAGTAGCCGCCGAACTTCGTCCTGCGGTTTTCGGCGCTCTCATACCCGTAGTCATGGTTGCCCGTGCATAGGACGTACGGGATTTTCCCGTCGAGGCGCGAAAACGCCCTTGCGACAAACTCCCACTGTTCGAAGCTCGGCGCGTTTCCGTTGGGGTCGTCCCTGGTCTGCGGAAACGCCGTAGGGGTGTCGTTGCGCTCAACCAAATCCCCCGTGCACAGGACGGCCCTTATTTTCAGGGCGTCCCTGTGGGCCGCCGTCCACGCGGTCATGAGCTCGAAAATCGGCTGCGAAAACGTATTTTTCACATATGTTTGCGGGTCTCCGAACAGGACCATCGAAAACGATCCGGCATCTTCGAGGGCCGGCGGGTTGTCGAGCTTTACGTCCGGCGGGCGCGCATGGGGCGCTGCGCAGGCCGACGCCGCGGCGATTGCGGCAACAATCAGCATTCTCATTTTTGCATTCATTTAAAGTCCTCCGCAAAGCGCCTGTGTATTCCGTCGAACGAACCGTTGGAGAAAAAGGCGCACAGCACTTTGCCGCCCGCGGCGGCCTCGGCGCGTACGGCGGATTCGAGCGACTCGAGCAGCGCGGAATTGGATTCAAACGCGGCGATTTTCGAGGGGTCGAGCGCCGCCATGGCGGCGGTGTCCACGCGGAGCTCGGGGGCTACTTTCGAGACGTCGGCGGCGCCGATGAACGCCCTGTCGGCCGAGCCGAGCGCGCGGGCGAAGCGCTCCTGCATCACGTTGCGCTTTGCGGTGTTGCTGCGCGGCTCAAAGCACGCCCAGATTTTGAACTGCGGGTATTTTTCGCGCAGCGCCGCCACCGTGAGCCCTATGGCCGTCGGGTGGTGCCCGAAATCCTCCACCGCCACAACCCGTTCCGAGGCCAGCAGAACCTCCTGCCTGCGCCTCACCCCCCGGAAATCCGCGAGGCAGTCGGACGGCGCGGCGAGCGGATTTCCGAAACCGCCGACAAGCGACGCCCCGACTATGGCCATCGCCGCGTTGCGCGCGTTGAACTCGCCCGAGAGCGGCCACTCAACGCTCTTTTCCGCTCCGAACCCGGAGAGCCTGAACGACGACGACCCGCCGCTCTGGACGAAGCCGCTTATGCGCACGTCGCACCCGTCGCCAAAGCCCACTTTCAGGCGCCGAACCCACGGGGTGGGCTCCAGCGAGGCTATGTTTTCGTCGTCGCCGTTTTCGACTATCGCCCCGAGCGGGGACACTATCCTGCGCACGTGGGTGAAAGTCCTCTTTACGTCCGCCAGATCCCGGAATATGTCGGCGTGGTCGAACTCCAGGTTGTTCACCGCCAGCACCCGCGGGCGGTAGTGCATGAACTTGCTGCGCTTGTCGAAAAACGCGCTGTCGTACTCGTCGCCCTCAATGGCGAACGGCGAGCCCGACGTGCCGCCGAGGTTCGAGCCTCCCTCCGGCAGGTCGGCGGGAATGCCGCCTATGAGCCACCCGGGATTCGCGCCAGCGTTTTTGAGCAGAAAAGCCGCTATCGCGGTCGTCGTAGTCTTGCCGTGGGTTCCGCTCACCACGAGGCTCGGGCGGGAGCCTATCAGCCGCTCGCCGACGAGCGCGGGGAGGCTCGTGTAGGCGAGCCCGGGACGCGAGAGGACGCATTCGAGCTCGGGGTTCATTCTGCTTACCGCGTTGCCGACCACGACGAGATCCGGGGAAAAATCCTCTATCCTGCGCGGCTCCCAGCCCTCGCGCGCATCGACGCCAGCGTCCGCGAGGGCCGACTTCATGGGCTCGTACATTCCCCTGTCGGAGCCGAGCACCTCGTGCCCGAGCTTTTTCATGAGTATGGCGACATTGCCCGTCGCCGTCCCGCAGACTCCTATAAAATATATTTTCATTTGCCCTTGAGCTTCCTGTCGAAAAAGTTTGCGACGTCCCCCCACGAGCGCAGCCTGAACGGGGCGTCGGGCTTGACGTTCCAGAACGCGTGGTCGCCGCAGTCGTAGAACACGGCCTCGCACTCCGCGCCGACGGCGTCGAGCGCGGACTTGAGCATCCGGCTCTCGCCGGAAGTAACGGCGGGGTCGCGCTCGGCGTGCAGCAGGAGAACCGGCGGCATCGCGGGGGTGAGGTACGAGTACGGGGAATAACGCGCCGCCCTGGCGCGGTCGCCGCCGAACATTCTCCCAAAGCGGCGGGGGTTTGTCATGTCGCATCCGGCCGCCATGGCGGCGCACGCCTGGACGGAATCGTCCGCGCCGGCGAAGAAGTCCGAACTCCAAAACGAGCCGGAAGTGGCGGCGAGCTGCACCGCCATCACCCCGCCGGAAGAGCCGCCGACCACCCCTACCCGCGCGGGGTCGCCGCCGAAGCGGGCGGCGTTGCCCTTCAGCCACGCCAGGGCGCGCTTGCCGTCCGACAGCGCGCAGTCCCAGCCGTATTCCGGCCAGAGGCGGTACGATATGCACGCGACCACGTAGCCCTTTGAGGCCAGAAATGCGGACATCATCGCAAACTTCTTTTCGCCCCCCATGCTCCAGCCGCCGCCGTGGATTGCGAGCGCGCACGGATACGGGCCCCTGCCGCCCTCGAATTTTTCATTGGGATAATAGACGTCGAGTTTTACGTCGGGATCGGGGCAGTCAGGATAATATCGGATTCCCTCCTCTATCGAAACGCCTCCGGGAATGTCGAAGGTCGCGGCGATCTGATTGCCGGCCCTCCCGGCGCACCGCCCGACGGCGGCGTCCGCAAACGCCGACGAAAGCGCGGCAAGCTGCGCGCAGCAAAAAAAAACGGCCCGGATTTTCATTTTTCAGCAAAAACCTCCGCAGCGCGCGCAAGCCTCCCCGCGGGATTCCGAACCGCCGTTTCGCGCGCTCCGCCCGGCGGGACGGCCGAATGCGCAGAGCGCCCGCGGGTGGCCGGCGCAAAAATTCCGGGCGTCATTTTTTCAGAATTTTGTCGAAAAAGTTCGCGGCGTCGTTCCACGAGCGCAGCCGGAGCGGGTCGTAGATTTTTGTATTCCAGAACGCGTGGTCGGAGGAATCGTAGAAGATTATGTCGCATTGCGCCCCGGCCTTCCCGTAGGCTGCCTTCATGTTTTCGCTCTCGGAAACCGGCACGACGGGATCCCTGCCGGAATGGAGTATGAGCATGGGCGGGCTCTTGGGGCCGACGTATGCGATCGGGGAAAGCGCCCGCGCGCGCCCCTTTTCATTCCCGCCGGGGAAGAGCCTCCATCTGGCGAAAGTGTCGAGATCCGTCACGGGCGCCATGGGAACCGCCGCCTGAACGGCATCGTCCGTCCCGTCGGAAAATATTTCGCGCCACTGCCCGGCGCCGGAGCTTACCGCCAGCAGCGCGGACAAATGCCCTCCCGCGCTCCCGCCCGTCACGCCGACTTTCGAGGGGTCGCCGCCGAAGCGGGCGGCATTTTTTTTCAGCCACCAGAGGGCCTTTTTTACGTCGTAGGCGCAGTCCTCCATCGCGTACTCGGGGCGCAGCCTGTATGTCGTGCACGCTACCACATACCCCTTTGAGGCCAGAAATGCGGACATCATCGCAAACTTCTTTTCGTCGCCCATGCTCCAGCCGCCGCCGTGGATTGCGAGCACGCACGGATACGGGCCCCTGCCGCCCCCGAATTTTTCATTGGGATAATAGACGTCGAGTTTTACGTCGGGGTCCGGGCAGTCCGGGGAAAACCTCACGCCCTCTTCAAGCGACACGCCCGAGGGCCTGTCGAAAGTCACGGTTATCTGGTTGCCCATGCGGCGCGGGGAGGTTCCGTCGGAAGCGCCCAGGCACGCGGCGGAAACGGCCGCCGCCGCAAAAACAGCTGCAATTTCAAATGCCTTCATGCCGGGTATGGAACACCCAAAACTCGGGTTCGTCAACCGTATAGTGCGCTTCCCCCGGTTCCGCCGACATTTTGCCTTGATGTCGCGCGGATTTTGAAATTATCTTTTCCGAAACCCACCCCGAATATCCGCATGAAGCCGCCCGAAATAAGAATGCTGCCCGACGACGTCGCAAACAAAATCGCGGCGGGGGAGGTCGTCGAGCGCCCGGCGTCGGTGGTCAAGGAGCTTCTGGAAAACTCCGTGGACGCGGGTGCCACGCGCATAGACGCGGAATTCAGGCACGGCGGAAAGACGTTTATAAAACTGCTCGACAACGGCTGCGGAATGACGCGCGCCCAGGCGCTCATGAGCCTCGAACAGCACGCGACGAGCAAAATCTCCGGCCCCGGCGACCTGTTCGGCATATCGACATACGGGTTCAGGGGAGAGGCCGTCCCGTCCATAGCCAGCGTCAGCAAATTCCGCCTGCGCACTCGCCCCGAGGGCGAGAGCTTCGGAACGCAGATAGACGTCTGCGCGGGCAAGATCCTGTCCGTGAAGGAGTGCGGCATGGCGCGCGGCACGGAAATACTCGTGGAAGACCTTTTCGCGGGCGTGCCGGCGCGCAGAAAATTCCTGAAGGGCGACGGGGTGGAAGCCGGTCACATCATCCGGCTTTGCAGGCTCTACGCGCTCGCGCTCCCGCGGGTTTCGATAACGCTCGTGGAAAACTCGAAAGTGCTCTTCCGATCCGAAGGCGGGCTCGGCGCCGTCGCGCGCGTCGCAAAAATTTTCGGCGGGGAGACCGCGGAAAACTTCGTCGAGCTGAAGCCGGCCGCGGGGGGCGGCATGAGGGTTTCGGGCGCGATACTCTCGCCGGGGGAGTCGTTCGCCACGTCGCGCAACATCTGCGCGTTCATAAACGGCCGGCCAGTGGAATGCAGGGCGGTCTACTCGGCCGTAAAGGAGGCGTACTCCCAGTTCGTGCCAAAAGGGAGATTCGCGGGCGCGTTCCTCTTCCTGGAAATCGACCCCGCCGCGGTTGACGTGAACGTGCACCCCGCCAAGCGCGAAGTCCGGCTGAAAAACGAATTCGCCGTCAGGGAATTTCTGGTCGACGCGATCTCCGAAAGGCTGGGGGCGTTTTCATTTTCCGAACCTTTCAAACGCGGCGGCGAATCTTTTGGGGCGGCGCCGGAACCTGCCGGGGCGTTCGGCGGCGCTACGGAGCCGCCCGGAGCCGCGGAGGGCTCCCCGCGCCCCCGCACGGTTCTGGACAGGACGGCGGACTCCTCCGGCCCGGCCCGCCCCGGAGGCGGGGCGTTCGGCCTGCGCGAGCCCTCCGCCGCGCTCGACGCCCCGCCGGCCCCGAAATTCTCCCCTCCGAAACCCGCCCCGGGCCCGGCCGCGCCCTCCGGGATACCCGCGCGCCCCGAGCTCTCCGCGGTTCCGGGGTGGAGGTACGTCGGCTGCGTCTCGCGCAGGTTCGCTCTCTTCGAGACTCCAAAGTCGCTCGCTCTGATGTCCGTTTTGGCGGCGCTGCGCAGGGTCGGTTTTACCCGCATAATGAAGTCGCTCGAGGGGCGGAAGGCGGCCTCCCAAAAGCTGCTGCTTCCCGCCACAATAGGGTTCTCCCCCTTTGACAACGAATTTTTCCGCGCAAACCGCGGGCTCTTCGAGTCGTGCGGATTTGAAATCGACGACTTCGGCAAGGGGTATTACCGCATATCCGCCGTCCCCGCATGGCTCGGGGTGTCCGAAGCCGAAAAGTTCGTGCGCGACATGGTGGAAAGCTCCGCCGAAGGGGGCGCCGGGCGGCGCGGAAGGCGCCTCGGGGACGAGATTTTCGCCGCGGCCGCCGCGGCGCGCATCGGCATGGGCGGCTTTGCGTGCTCCGAGGAGTCCGCCGTCGCCCTGCTCTCCGATCTGCTCGAATGCCCAATGCACATGACATCGCCCGACGGCAGAAAAACGCTCCACGAAATATCGCACGCGCGCCTGCTCGCGCTCTTCGGCGAGGGATCCTGACGCCCATTTCCCTACGCCCGGGCGGGAAGGCCCGCGGTCGGCGGATTTCGGGAAATCCCGCCCGCCGTTTAATTTGGCTGGACACGCCGCGGCTTTGGTGATTTGTTCGGGTGCGTATATTCGTAAAAAATATATTCGGGCGCGGGCAAGCGCCCGCAAAAAGCAATCGCACGCCCGAAACGTCCCAACCGTCCGGCTGCACAAAAGGAAAAAACAATGGATCAGAAATACAGCGTCGAGGTCGCCGACCTCGGAATAAAAATCTCCACCGGCTCGATAGCCAGGCAGGCCAACGGCTCGGTGACAATAAGCATGGGCGAAACCAACCTCCTCGTGACGGCAACCGCCGCCGGCGCCCTGCGCGACGGGCAGGACTTCTTCCCGCTCACCGTTGACTACCGCGAAACCTTCTCCGCGGCGGGCAAGTTCCCCGGCGGGTACTTCAAGCGCGAAGGCCGCCCCAACGAAAAGGAAATCCTCACCTCTCGCCTCTGCGACAGGCCCCTGCGCCCGCTGTTTCCCAAGGGCTTCATGAACGAAGTCCAGGTCATCGGCCTGCTGCTCTCGGCCGACATGGTAAACGACCCCGACATTCTCATGGTCAACGGCGCCTCCGCGGCGCTGCTCATTTCCGACATACCGTGGAACGGCCCGATAGGCGGCGTCAGAATCGGGGAAATCGACGGGGAGTTCGTCGTCAACCCCACGCACGAGCAGATGCTCGACTCCACCCTCGACCTCATCTACGTAGGCAACGAGCGCGAAATGATGATGATCGAAGGCTCCGCCGAGCAGTGCCCCGAAGACAGGTTCATAGAGGCCCTCGAATTCGCCCAGGTTCAGATACAGAAAATCATAGCCGCCCAGCGGGAGCTCGCAAAGCTCTGCGGCAAGGCCAAGCGCGAATTTCCGCTCGTGGTCTGCAAGCCCGAGACCATGCAGATGTGCTCCGAATACGTCGGCGGCCGCCTGCTCGAAGCCGTCTTCCAGGACAGCAAGCTCAAGAGGCAGGCGGACGTCGACGCGCTCATGGAGGAAACCGCCGAATTCGTCAAGGGCAAGGTCGGCGAAGAGGAATTTGACATGGCTCAAATCAAGATGGCGTTCGAGGAATTGCAGGAGAAAGTCTACCGCGAAAATATCCTCGACGCCGGCAAGAGGTGCGACGGCAGAACATATATGGATCTCCGCCCGATAACTGCCAAGACGGGGGTTCTGCCGCGCGTGCACGGCAGCGCGCTCTTCTCGCGCGGAGAGACGCAGGCGCTCGTGCTCACCACCCTCGGCACCAGCCGCGACTGCCAGGAGCTCGACGGGCTCACCGGGGGCACCAAGCAGAAGTCCTTCATACTTCACTACAACTTCCCGCCCTACTCCGTCGGAGAAACGGGCCGCTTCGGCAGCCCCGGCCGCCGCGAAATCGGGCACGGAGCCCTCGCCGAGCGCTCGCTGCTGCCCGTCCTGCCCTCCGAGGACGAATTCCCCTACGCAATACGCCTCGTATCGGAAATCATGGAGTCCAACGGCTCGACATCAATGGCGTCCGTCTGCGGCGGCTGCCTCAGCCTCATGGACGCCGGCGTCCCGATCCAGACGCCCGTTTCCGGCATCAGCTGCGGGCTCGTCACGCGCAGGGACGAAAGCGGGAAAATCGTCAAGCACGTCGTGCTCACCGACATCATCGGCGCGGAAGACCACTTCGGCGACATGGACTTCAAAATCTGCGGAACCAAAAACGGCATAACAGGCTTCCAGCTCGACCTCAAAATCGACGGCCTGCCGATAGACATCGCAAAAGAGGCCATCTACCGCAACCATGACGTGCGCATGAAGATTCTCGGCATAATGGCCGAGGCCATCGCCGAACCCAGCAGGGAGCTCAAGCCCTGCGCGCCGCGCATAAAGATCGTCCAGATCGACCCCGAGAAAACGGGCATGCTCATCGGCCCCGGAGGCAAGAACATCCGCCGCATAACCGAATACTCGGGCGCTCAGATAGACATCGACGACGACCACCCCGGCAGGGTGTGCATCTACGCCACGAGCGAGGAGAGCATGCAGAGGGCGGTTTCGGAAGTCGAGCTCGTCACTGGCGAAATCGAGGTCGGCAAGACTTACAAGGGCATAGTGCGCTCCATAAAGGAATTCGGCGCGTTTGTCGAATGCCTGCCCGGCAAGGAGGGCCTCGTGCACATTTCGGAGCTCGCCGACTTCCGCGTCAACAAGACCGAAGACGTCTGCAAGCTCGGCGACGAAATCCTCGTCAAGTGCGTGGGCATAGACGACAAGGGCCGCGTGCGCCTCTCGCGCCGCGCCGCGCTCTGCGAACAGCAGGGAATCCCCTACGAGCCCAAGTCGCGCTAAAAAGCGGCGGCGTCTTTGCAGAAGGGCGCGCCGGCCGGCGCGCCCTTTTCTACGCCCCAACCCGGCGGCATAAAAGAGCGCTTCCGAACGGAAGCGCTCTTTTTTTCGCATTTAAGCGGAATATGAATCCCCCGGAACGGGAATCGGATAAAACCCGACGCTGAAAGCGACGCGGGCTGCATGCCGAGCGCGCACCCGGGCGCGCCATGAAAAAAACGCAAAGCCATGACGCGCGAGAGGGGCGGCGCAAGGCAGGAAAGAATGTTCACAAGGCTTTTCCGGATTTATTCGCGGCGCCGCCCGATTCTTGAAAGTCCTCAACGGCGCAGCATTGCGCTCGGGCCAAAACGGCTTCTCATTCTTTTCCGCCCCTTACTCTAAGCGCCGCTGCGAAAAGAAGCGCCGCAAGGCCCGACAAGGCGGCAAGCGCGGCGGGCTCCGGCACTACGGCGAACGTCGCAGTCATGCCGGTTTCGCCAAACACGGCCTCCCATTGTATCCCGTCTGTGACGCCGCTTAGCGCAGTCCCCGCCACAGAGCTCCCGGAGGCGTAGACTATCATGTCCTCGAAAGTCGAAAATCCCATATCTATCAGCTCTTTCATTCCGTCCGCGTCGAACCGGAATTCCAGCGACGCGTCGACGCCGCCCCTGTCGAAAACCCCGGAAAATTCTATTTTGTCGTATGCGGCGTCGGCCGCCGATATGTCCAAAACTATCGCACCCCCGTTCCAGAGGCCGCTCTCAAAGCGCGCCGTTCCCACGTCCGCCGAGGTTGTTCCGGGATCCGCGGCCGCCGCGGCGCCGAACTTTCCGCCATTCAGAACGAGGCTCCCGGAAGCGTAGCCGCCCGCGCCGTAGTTGAAGGCGCCTCTGTTGACCGTGAGGGTGTCTATTATGTTTGAATTTGCCGCCCCGTCCGCGAACGTCGCCGAGGAAACCCTGAAATCCTGCGTACCGCCGCCGTCCATAGTCACGTTGAAGCGGCTGTCGGCGTTTGTCGTTAACTTTTGAAAGCTCCCGGCCCAGGAACCGCCGTTTGCAATGGTTATGCCGGCGACGGATTTTTGCGCGTAGTAGGACGCGGAATCGAAACCAAGCACGATGGAACCTCCCCCTGTTATGCCCCCGACAGAAAAGGAAGATTCCGCGCCCCTGGTGGAGCGCGCGAGCACGACGACCGCACCGTCGGCGATGTTCATATTTCCGCCGATCAAAACCTCCTTTGCGTTGAAGTAAACGCTCATCGCCCCCGAAGTGTTCTTTTGTATGCCGAGATTCCCCCCGACCCTGAACGACTGCAACTGGGAAGTTGTGGCTTCTCCAAAGGCAATAATGGATTTCAGCCCGCCGCCGATATCGCTTTTCACCGCAAGGTTTCCCTTGAAATCGTAGCTTCCAGTGCCGGCAACAATAAACTGCATCCAGTTAAAGGCGGAATTTATCGCCGAGTCGCCCGCAATTTCGAGCAGCGACGAACCGGCAGTATGCAGCCTGTAATGGGCCGATCCCTTCATGGATATGTCGAGCGAGTCTATTTTATATTGCCCGCTTATGGTAATTATATTTTGCGAGGTCTGGTTTTCATTGCGGAAAACGACGGTTCCTCCGTCTTGCGGATATGTCTGGGAGGTTTCGCCGTCTATGCTCCATATGTCGGGCGAACTCCAGTTGACGTTGTTTTCGTAGTCTATAAGGGTAAATGTCTGCGCGGAAACGGAGGGGGCAAGCGGCGCAAAAACGGCGGCAAAAAACGAAAGAAAAAATATTTTTTTCATAGAGAGATTAATTCCTTTCCTGAAAATTTTTTTATAGAAGATGATGGCGATATTTCAATAGTTTTCCCGAAAAATTCAACGGTTTAATAAAATAATCCCACCCTCCCCTAAAACTAACAACTTCGCCTCCCGCAAGATGTCCCCCTCCGCAAGCCTTCAAAATACAAAAGGGATCCCCCATCGCCCTATTAAGCCAAAGAGCAAAGCACACCGAAAAAGCATGAGGCATATCGACCATGCGGAAGAACGCCACCCAGTCACAAGGCACGCCAATCATTGAAGATAGTCCCTTATGGGCACGGACACGGGGTGGTACGAGGCGCACTTTCAGGCGAGAGACGCGCCGACCATTGAATCGGCAAACCCCCTTACGAAGATTGGCTATGCCAATACTTCTATCCCCCACACAAATCCCAACAAAAAACGAACCTCTCATGGGAAGTTCGTTATAATACATAGAGTTCGGGCGACACTGGCCGGTACGAGCCGCACTGCCATAGAAGGGGGCAAGCCCCCCTTACACCCATTGCTCACGCAATAGGGCTATCCCTCGTATAAATCTAACGCTTCCAAAGTTCGTTCTGAAAACCTTAGCTTACGGGATTTGGCGCAATGAAAACGAAAGCTTATTTTATCCGAAGCGTAGCGAGGTTATAAAATAAGGCTTTCGGGAAGGATAAAATGCGTCTGCATTTTATCCAAGATTGGAATTACACTTACACAATTGCTATTTAAGGGGGTAGGCGCATTGGCTTCGCCAATCGCCGCAGGGGGTATCCCCCTCAATGGCCGGCGCACCTTGCGCCCGAGAACAGCGCGGATTACGCGCAGCGCAACCAAGCCAGCGACTCCATTTTGGATATGGGGCAAGGGCGGCAGTGCCGCTTCCTTTGAAGGGCTGCGCCCTTACGGGCACGAGGCGTGC
>DBGCYC010000059.1:0-31820 GCA_048390825.1 Candidatus Merdousia sp. | reverse complement strand
CCCCGGGCGCGTCAAACTGCCGCTCAGGCGAGTATTTAAGTGAGGCCGCCGGTGGGAGCGTACAAGTGGTACGTGACCAGTGGCGGCCTCACTTAAAACGGAGCATCAGCGGTAGTTTCACGCGCCCAAAATCAGAGGGCGGACCACACCAACGCCGAAGCTCCCAATATCGCCGCATCGCTGGCGGGGAGCTCGGAGGGGAGGAGCTTCACCTTGTTTCTGAAAACCGGCATCAGGTTTTTCTCCATGGACTCGCGCGTGGGGGCGAGAAGGAGTTCGCCGCTCTTTACGGGGCCGCCAAAGAGGAAAATAGAAGAGGGGCGGGAAAAATGTATGAAGTCGGCGAGGCACCTGCCGAGGATATTGCCGGTAATTTGGTAGGTCTCGGAGGCGGCTATGTCCCCGGCGCGGGCGGCGTCTTCGATGACCTTGGCGTCGAGGTCGCTCCAGGGGACGTTGGCCGCGGCGGACTGGCCGTTGTACTTGGCGACCATTTCAAGGTAGGTGCGTTTTATGCCGGTGGCGGAGGCGTAGGTTTCGAGGCAGCCGCGCTTTCCGCAGCCGCAGACCCGGCCGTTGACGACGGCGCAGACGTGCCCGAGCTCTCCGGCGAATCCGTCGGCGCCAAGCAGCAGTTTGCCGTCAACGACGATGCCCGAGCCGAGCCCGGTGCCGAGGGTTATGACTATGAAGTGGTCGAGATTCCTTCCGCCGCCGTAAATTTTTTCGCCGAGGGCGGCGGCGTTTGCGTCGTTGCTTAGGTAGATGTGCTCGTAGCCCATCGCCATGCGCAGGGTTTCGACGAGCGGGGCGCAGCGGCCGAAGGGAAGGTTCGGGGCGTAGTCTATGGTGCCCTTGTAGTAGTTGCCGTTGGGGGCCCCCACGCCCACCCCGAGGCATTCCCCGTCGGTGTCCGCGGTGAGAAAGGATATGGCGCGTTCGAGCCCCTCCATGTATGATGCGAAATTGTCGTAGTCGGTGGTCTTAAATTCGTGGCGCTTTAGCACCGATCCCTTGTCGTCGACGGCGCCGAGCTTGGTATTCGTGCCGCCGATGTCTATTCCGATTGCGTATTTCATAAAAAACTGCTGCGTGTTCTTAAAGTTTTTTACATTGTATGATTTTGGGGAAATCACAAATTAAAAGTTGAACTTTTTTACAAAGGGTGAAAGCTGAAATTCATGGACGTTGAAATTCTCAGCAGATTGCAGTTCGCGCTGACGGCGTGCTTCCATTTCCTGTTCCCGCCGATTTCGATAGGCTTCGCCCTGTACATAGTCATAATAGAGGCCATGTGGCTCAGGACGGGCGACGAAAAATACCTGGCGGCGGCGAAGTTCTTTTTGAAGCTCTTCGGAATGATATTCGCCGTAGGGGTGGTGACGGGGATAGTGATGGTGTTTCAGTTCGGGACGAACTGGCCGGTCTACTCGACTTTCGTCGGCGACGTGTTCGGAAGCCCGCTCGCAATAGAGGCGGTTTTCGCGTTCTTTATGGAGTCCACGTTTCTGGCGGTCGCGCTGTGGGGCTGGGACAGGGTCGGCAGGAAGGCGCACTTCTTTTCGACCGTCATGGTGTGCATAGGCAGCCATTTGAGCGCCATATGGATTCTGATAGCCAACTCCTTCATGCAGACCCCCGCCGGGTTCCGCCTGCAATACACGGATCCGCTGACGGGTGTCTCCGCCCTGCTGCCCGAAGGCGCCGTCCCGGCGGCCGCCCAGATACCGCATACAAAGGCCGTCATAACGAGCTTCTGGGAACTATGCACAAACCCTTCGTGCCTCGACCGCATATTTCACACGGTTTCGGCGTGCTGGCTGTGCGGGGCGTTCCTCGCGCTCGGGATATGCGCGTATTATATAATCAGGAAGCGCACCAACTTCGCAAAGCCGTGCGCCAAAATCGCGCTCGCGTACGCCGCGGTGTCGGCGGCGGCGATGCTGCTTACGGGGCATTCAAGCGCGCAGTCGCTTGCGGTCAACCAGCCGGAAAAGCTCGCGGCGTTCGAGGGGCATTACCGCTCCGGGAAAAACGCCCCCCTGTGGCTCACCGGAATCGTGGACGGGCAAAACCGCAAAGTTTACGGCATTCCGCTCGGCGGGTGGCTGAGCTATCTGGCGTTCGGATCGGCCGAAGCGAAAGTCGCCGGGCTGGAAGACCTGCCGCCCGACGAATTCCTCCTGAAAATCCACCCGGGAGCGACCCCCGAAGAGCTCGAAAAGATCAGGCCGCAATACTGGGCGCCCGTCGGTTTCAGCTTCCACTCGTTCAGGATAATGGTGTTTTTCGGAAGCGCGATGGGGGCGATCATTGCCCTGGGGCTGCTGCTGTGGATTCGCGGCAGGCTCTTCGACGCAAACTGCAAGCTCTCCAAAGTCTTCCTCTACTGCTGCGTGCCGTCCGTCGCGCTGCCCATTGCGGCGAGCCAGGCGGGCTGGGCGGCGGCGGAAGTCGGGCGGCAGCCGTGGATAGTATGGCGAGTCCTCAAAACCTCTGACGCCGTGACGACGGCCGCGTCCGCCGGAGAAATCCTCCTTTCGACCGCGGCGTTTACGGCGGTGTTCACGATTGTATCGGCGGTGTTCCTGTACGCGTTTTTCAAGAAAATCAAAGCCGGCCCCGAGGGATCGGAAGGCGGATATTAGGAGTTCGGGACTATGGAAATTTCGATTTTGGAAGCTGTCTGGTTCGCGCTGACGGGGGTTCTGCTCGGGGCGTTCACCGTGACGGGCGGGTTCGACTTCGGCGCGGGAATCGCCCTCGGATTCCTGAAGCCCGGGCGGCAAAAAGACTTCGCCGCGCGCTCCATAACCCCGTTTTGGGACGCCAACCAGGTCTGGCTGATAACCGCCGGGGGGGCGCTCTTCGCGGCCTTTCCGAGGGCGTATTCCGATATCCTCTCGACGATGTACACGCCCGTCATGCTCCTTCTTCTGCTGCTCGTGCTGAGGGTGACGGGCATAGAGTTTTACCCGTTTGAGGGCGGCAAAAAGTGGAGGGCGGTCTGGGGGGGCGTCATATTTGCGTCGAGCCTGCTCTCCGCCGTCCTGATCGGCGTGGCGCTCGGCGCGGTGTACGAAGGCGCGCCGCTCGAGCCCTACGGCGGATTCCGGGAGGGATTTCTGAGGCTGTTTACGCCCCTGAGCGTCTGCGCGGGCGCGTTGTACGCGGCGTTTTTTGCGGCCTACGGGGCGGCGTTCCTGCGCTTGCGCGCGCCCGCAACGGCGGAATTTTCGCGCGTTTCAAAGGCGGCGGGTATCGCGCACGCGGTTTTGATGCTGGCATTCGTGGCGTACGCCGCGGCGCTGTTTTTCAAGCTCAGGGAAGGATCCCAGCCGATGGCGTATGCCGCCGGCGGAATTGTCGCCGCATACGCGTGCCTTTCGGCGTCCGCAAGGCTTGCGCGCAGGCGCAAAAACGGCGCGGCGTTCGCGCTCGACGCCCTCTTTGCGCTCATTCTCGTCGCGGTTCACTGCGCGTCGGCGTACCCGAACATAATACCCCCGTCACCCTCCGGCAAAGCCCTGGGCATAGCGGAGGCCGCATCGAGCCCGACAACGCTTTTGATAATGCTCGTCGTGGCAGGGGTGGGCGTGCCGCTCGCGCTCGCGTACAACATCTACGCGTGGAGGGTGTTCCGCGCCGGGAAGGGAGAATTCTAAAAGCGCGACACCCGCGGCAAAAAAATGCGCCGCCCGGAAACCCGCGCGGCACACTAAAACTGCAAACTACAAAACTTGTTTGCCGATTAAGACGAGCTCCATTCAAGAGTGTTCAAAAGAAAATAAAATTTTTTTAAGTTTTGGGGAAATCCGAAAAAATCCTGAAAAGCAGGCGCATAGGGGTGCTCGGGGGAAGTTTCGACCCCGTGCACGCCGCGCATGTGGCCCTGGCGGAGGCGGCATACCGGCAGCTCGGGCTCGACGAGATAATATTCATGCCCGCCAGACAGGCCGCATTGAAACCCTCCGCCGCCTCGGCCTCCCCGCAGCAGCGCGCAGAAATGCTCGAAATCGCGCTTGAATCCGCCGGCTTTCCGCACTCCATAAGCGACATCGAGACGCGCCGGGAAGGGATCAGCTATTCGATAGACACTGTCCGCGAACTCCTCGCCCTCCGCCCGGATTCGGAAATTTTTTGGATTGTCGGCTCCGACCACCTCCCGAAGCTGTCCAAATGGAAGGACATCGCCGAATTCTGCAAACTTGCGAAATTCGCCTGCGCCCGGCGCGGGGGAGTTTCCGCAAACCTCTCGGACGCGCCCGCATTCGCGCGGATAGAGCCGGTTGACTTCGACCCCGTTGAGATCTCGTCCACCGGCCTGCGCGGCGCCCTCAAAAGCGGCGCGGCCGGCGCGCGGGGGCTCGACCCGAAAGTTCTGCAATATATTCTGAAAAACAAACTCTACACCTGATTATGGAAAAATCCTCAAAAACTGCCTCAAAGAAACCCGCCGCAAAAAAGGCGGCAAAAAAAACCGCAGACGGGAAGTCTGCGGCCAAAAAACCGGCTGCCGCCGCGGCGAAAAAGAAAACCGCGAAAAAAAAGGTTGCGGTAAAAAAAGCCACCGCGAAAAAGGTTTCCGATCCGACCCTCGAAATCGTAAAAAAATGCCGCAAGGCTCTCGACGACAAAAAGGCCGAGGACATAAAAATTCTCGACGTTCGCGGAAAGTCTCCGATTACCAATTACTTTATTGTAGCGACCGCCACCTCCGCCCCGCACATGCGCGCTCTCGCGGGAGAACTCGACAAAACGTTGAAGGACATGGGCGTAAAGGAAATACGGCGCGAGTACAACGACGGCAGCGGCTGGATAGTCGTGGACGGGTTCGACTTCATGGCGCACATATTTTTGCCCGAACAGCGCGGGCTCTACGGCATAGAGGCGCTCTGGAAGGACGCTGAAACCGTGGATCCGGCCTCGATTTAGGCGCCGCCGTCCACCGCCCCGCCGGGTATCTCGCGCACCGTTTCCGGGAAATTCCCGCGCGCTGCCGACCTTGCCGCCCTGCGCGCCAACGCCCGCTACATCAGGGTGACGGGCGCCGGCCAGCGCGAAAGCGCCCCGCACGACATAATCGAAATAAAGCAGCCGAAAAAATAGCGCACGGGCTTTTCCCGGCCGCAGCCTCGCCCGCCGCCGTCACGGTGCGGGCGAAATTTTTTGCGCATATTCTACAGTGCAAAGGCAAATCCGGTGCATCGTGAAGTTTATTTTTGGAAAATAAAATAGGAATTTGAAAAAGATTTAAGCGGTATTGAATGTGGCATTCGGAAAGGTTGCAAAGCGACTGAAACCTCCGTTAAAACTGATAAGCCAGACGCGGTAATGGGCGGTTAAAAAAGGGCTATTGTGCGTTATTTGCATTGGATTTTACTGACGCCGCAGTTCGCAGACGCCCTTGCCTGTTCCGCAGGAGACTTGCGGCTCGGCGTAAACAAACCTTTCGCCCGTTGCCGCTGGCATTCCATTGCGCGGGGATTGTCGCCTCGCGCGATATGCCGCTATACTCCGCGCCAACCTCTTGTTGAATCACGAATATTTCGTATTATGTCAAATCCCGGAAAAGACATATAAACGTCGCCTCCCTGCGCGTCATGGCTCGCGTTTTCATGGCGCGGCCGAGTGCGCAACATGCAGCGCGATGTCGGCTTCAACATCATTGTAATCCGGATACAATCCGCCGCCGTTGAGGACTTCAAAAAAACCGGGCGGCAACGCGGATATGGAAGCGGCTACAACCGCGAGCGGACATCTCAAACCTGACCATTATGGAAATTCAACCCTATCCCGGGCTATTCCTTCCGGCCCTCCTACGCCACGCCGCGCGAAAAAAAAACGGCACTTCACTCCATTTTCAAAGCCCTTGCAAATCCGTTGGGCTCTCTATTCCCAATCTGGGCGCAATTTACGGGCTGGGCGCCAAAACTCGAAACAAGGCAAAAAACTTTCCAAATCTTGCATCATTTTGGGGGTGTCGGCGCAGAAAATTTCCATACTCAAATCCGCGCGCAAAAGACGACCCGCGCCCCCCGGTCTTTAATCTTCCGCAGCTTCCCATTATTTTCCGCCATTCCGCGTTTCCAATATCATCTCTTAAATATCATCGGCAACGCCCCCCTTCCGCCGGACGCCGAAAGGCCGGGACGTAACGCCTTCCGGGCGCGAACTCGGCCCCGGAAAAGCGGAGCGAAAAAGGCGCGCCGCCGCAGGAAAAAAACTCAACCCTCCCCGTCGTCGTATGGGGTGCTGCACTCGGAAAACGGCGACACTATTTCGATTTTAGGGAGGATCTCCCCGACGTCAGAAAGGAGCTCGCGGATATGCGGGACGCTGTTGCATTCGCGCGATATGTGCGCCAAGTATACCTTTTCGCTGACGGAAGAGTCGATGGTCTTCAAAAGCGCCACGGCGTCCGCGTTCGAGAGGTGGCCGTGGCTGCTTTTTATGCGCGTTTTGAGCGAATACGGGCGCGAAGAGTTTTCGAGCATTCGCGGGCAGTAGTTGCTCTCGAGCACGAGCACGTTGGCCCTCTGAGCAAAGTCGCGCGCCAGAAAAGTCACCTTTCCGAGGTCGGTCATCCACACGAGCCTCTTTCCGCCCGCGCAAAAGCAGTAGCCGACGGAATCGCTCGAATCGTGGGGTGTTGGGAAGGGGCTGACGGAAATACCCGAAAACCCGAACTCGGAGCCGTTTTCAAAAATCGACCACCCGAGGCGCCTGGTCTCGGGTTCAGCGCACATGACGGACTCCGCCGTGAGCCTGTTGGCGAAAATCTTCGCCCTACCCTTTTTGAAGCTTTTCAGCGCCCTGCAATGGTCGGAGTGCTCGTGCGTCAAAAATATCGCGTCTATGTCGCATGGCGACAGGCCGAAAGGCTTCAAATACGTCTCCACCCTGCGTATGCCGACCCCCGCGTCTATGAGGATATTCGCCCCGCGGAAGCGCAGAAACGCGCAATTTCCCGCGCTGGAGGTCTCTATTATCTGGAAAAACATGGACGTCTATTATGGCGCCGGCTCCTTTTTCTCAACAAGTTTTTCCATGATTTTTTCGTTGCGCTGCCTGCGTTCCGCGGCGGAGTCCTTGTAAATTCTGTACCTGTAAAAGTCGTTTATGGTCAGCGTTCCGCGCGCGCCGATTTTTATGCGCTGCTCGGGGTTTATGAAGGAATCCCCCGCGAACAGAACCGCCTCCCCGGAGTTCACGAGCACTTCCACGCTGTACTTGTCCACGAAAATCGTAAGCTCCAAAGTTTCGCCGCCGTCGGCAAACTGGGCTTCGCACACCTTAGGTTCCCCTCCGCCGAGGCGGCCTACCATGTACCTGCCCGCGCGCGGCTGGATCGTGAATATGCTCGTGCCGACCTCAAGCCTGAAAGTTTCGCACTCCGAAATGTCAAATGAGCCCTGCAAGACATAGCAGTTTCCGTAGGCGTCGGGCATTTCAAATATGTTGTTGGAAAACGACATTCCCGGAAGCCCGACCGCGTCGCGGCCGGACGGCTCTATGCGCGAGGCAACCTCCTCGGGAACCGACGCGCGCAGCTGGTACTGCCCGTCGTTCAGGCGGACGAGCCGCAGCTCCCACGGCAGGCTCATCGTCTGCGAAAAGCTCTGCCCCACCGCTCGCATCAGCTCCGCGGGCTGGCGTATCCAGCAGGTTGCCAGCACCCTCCCGCCCGGGGCGTTGTTCCAAAACTGGGCCGCGTAATTCGCGCCGTAAAATACGCGCAGCGGCCTTTTGGAAATCTGCGAAAACTTTTTCCCGTCGAAATCCCCGACTATATACCTGCCGGAGGCGTCCATAGCGACCCACTTGGACTCCCCCCTGCCCGAAACGGGCATTTTGACGAACTCCGGGCACTCGTAGAATCCCTCCGCAAACTCGTCGGTCTTCTCCCATTTCTTCAAATCCTTTGACACGTATATCGCAAAAAACTTCCTCAGGTTTTTGTCCTCTTCGGAGCCGGACTCCTCGTATCTGACGATCGTCCATAGGCCGGAGTCCGGATTGAAGAATATGCGCGGGTCGCGGCCCCGGCCGGTAATTATCGGATTTTGGCCGATCTCCCTGAAATTCACGAGGTCGTCGCTCGCAACGAGGCATTCGCCCCTGCCGGTGCTCGTGTAGGCGAAAATCACCCCTCCGCCCTTTTTGGGGAAGAGCCCGCTCCTGTTTTCCGAGTCGCAGTACGCGCTGCCGGAAAACGCCTCGTCCGCCTTTCCGGACGCGGAAAATTTCGGATAGAGCGCCGGCGGGAGGTATTCCCACCGCATGAGGTCGGGGCTCGACGCGTGCCCCCAGTGCATGCCGTTTTTCCAGTTCATCGAAAACGGGTTGTACTGGTGGAAGAGGTGCCACTTTCCCTTAAAATAGACGAGCCCGTTGGGGTCGTTCAGCCACCCGTTTTTGGCGGTGTAGTGGAACATGGGGCGCCCGCGGTCGCGGAGGTAGTCGCGGCGGCCCGGGACGTCGCCCTGGCGCAGCTTCGGCGCAAAATTTCCCTCGGGCTCGAATTTGAACACGAGAGTCTTCCCCTTGTGCGCCGAAATGTCTATTTCGGCCTCCCACTCGGAATCGGAGGGGCCAAAGCTCAGGAGCGCGTCGAAGGAGGCTATCGCCTTTCCGCTCTCCGGATCCTCGAGCGATATCCTGCGGTATTTTGAATCCGCCGAAACGGGGACGAACAGCAGATTCGACTTCGCCTCGATTTCGACCTCCCCGGGCCTGCCCCCCTCTTTGTCCGGGGCGGCGGAGGCGGAAAAGCACGCGCATAACGACGCGCAGAAAAATAAATGTGCAATTTTTTTCATAATGTGGCGCAGATAAAATATCGAAATCAAACTGAGACGATTAAATCCCGAACGCCCCGGCGGGCAAGCCTATTTAAGCCCCGCCCGCGGAGGGGAAAGGGCGTCCGAATATGCGCAGGCAAAGATGGAAACAATCCGGGATTCCACGGCGCCGAAACGGTTCGGCGACATTTTTTGGGGCCGGCTTGCCAATCCATTTTTCACTTGATTTAAAAAAATTTCGGCCGATATTATATGCGTCAGGCGGGTTGAGTGCGGCGCGGCCGCGATACTCTCCCGCCCAGTACGGTACGGAGCCGCGAACGTCACCGTGCCCCGTTTTCAGCGTTCGCGCATCCGTTTTTCTTTTCCGCATTTGTCCGGTTTTTCTGAACGCTTTTTATAAGCCGGATTCGGACTATTCATTTGCCGGCACCGCAACCGCGATTCCACCGATTTTACCTTTGGAGTTTCCAAAGGCATTCAAATACATTTCCTGCCCGTTGGGGAAGTTCCCAAACTCCGGGCGCCTTGCGGATACAATCCTGAACGGCTTATCGCCGCACCTGAGGTTTCCGCAGTTTGAGGCTTCCATAAAAAACCCTTAATGAAGGCATCTCTTGCGGCCGCATTTCAGATTTTCGCAAAAAAAGCGGGCCCCGCCGAGGCCCGCCAAAAACCCTGCCGAATTTTTTAATGCGTCCGCAGGAACTCTATGCTCTTGCGCATTATGGAATCGAGATTTTTGTTGTCGCCGCCCTCGTATTCGAGGACGAAATACCCGTCAAATCCCACGCCGTCGAGAGTTTCGAGCATTTTCGGAACGTCGAGCGAACCTCCCCCGAGCCAGGTATCCGTGCCCTGCGGGAGAATCACGTCCTTGAAGTGGAGCATGACGAGCTTCCCGGCTATCGTCCTGTACCCCTGGCATGGATCCACCCCCGCGCGCGCCCAGTGCCCGTTGTCCGCGCACACGCCGACATTGTCGAGGCCGGAAACGGTTTCGGCGATTACTTTCGGATCCCAATACTCGTTCGTCTTCTTGCCGTGGTGGTGGAGGGCTATCTTCACGCCGCGCTTTTTGGCGGAATCGTTCCAAAGCTTCTGGTCGGCGCGCCCGTGCTCTTCGGTGAACACCGCGATTCCCATGTCCCTGCAAAAGTCGAGGTGCGCGTCGATCCTGTCCGCGGGAACCTTGTACACCCCGAACCCCGCGATTTCAAGGCCGCTGTCGGCGAACATTTTTTTGACGTACCCGCGCTGTTCGGGCGTCATATTTTCGTCGACCCTCGCCTCCGGGTATTTGCCGCCGATAAACTGCCGCTTGGTGAGCACCACGCCGTCCACTTTCATCTCCGCCGCCTTTTTCACGGTGTCCGCGAGCGTGACGTCCCGGTAGACGTACCCGTGCAGGGCTATTTTTCTGTGCTTTTTGGCGGGATTTTGCGCCCTATCCGCCCCGGCGCAGCCGAATATAAAAAGCGACGCCGCAAAAACGAGAAACATTCTCTTCATGCCGAGCCTCCTCCCGTCAATACCAGCCGCCGCGCATGGCGGGCTTTACGAGCGCGTTCGCCGCGGAATTTCCGGCGCAGACCATATTCTTCGGATCCCACTCGATCTTGGAATCCGTGCGCAGCGACATATTGCCCAAAAGCACGACTTCCGCGAGGGGGGCCGCCGCGTCGAAATTCGACGTCGCCTCCGGAACGTTGCCCCTCACAGCGTCGAGGAAATTCAGCCGGTGGTCGTTGTTGCGCACCCGCGCGATTTTCTTCGCCACGGCCTTCGCGGCGTCGGTTTTTGATTTCGGCAGAATCACCGGCTGCCCCATCAGATGCATCGCGGGGGCGAACAGAACGCCCTCGGTTCCGATTATGAACTGCCCGTCGTTCGGGAGCTGGTCGTAGCCCCTGCCCGTTTTGACGTACTCGTCGGGAAGCGGCGGCAGGAATGACTCGTCGTAGCCGTCCTCGAATTTCCCGTTTTTGGGGCGGACGAAACCGCTGTGCCATCTGAGAACGACGGGGCCGCCGGACGACGAAGAGTCAAAATAGTAGTTGACGTTGTCCTGCAACGGCACGGAAATCTCGGTGCCTCCGCGCTGCCGGGAGTCTATCCGGCCCGGGAACTTCAGCCCCAGCGCCTCTATCGGAACGTCGAGCATGTGGCAGCCGATGTCGCCGAGCGAGCCCGTGCCGAATTTCCAGAATCTGCGCCAATTCAGCGGCACAACCCTTTTTGTGAAGGACACCGTCGGAGTGGCGATATTCTGCCACTTGTCCCAGTCGAAATTCGGCGGAATCGGATCGGGTTTCGGCCAGCTCGTAAAACCTCCTGGGCGCTGGTTTACGCCGACGAGCGGACGGCACGTCCATAGCACAACTTCCTTCACTGTCCCGATCAGCCCGGCGTCTATCCATTCTCTGGCGGTGCGTATGCCGTCGCCCGAGTGCACGAAATTGCCCATCTGCGTCTTGACGCCCGCGGCCTTCGCGGCCCCGGCGAGTTCGCGGCACTGCCAGATGGAATAGCATAGGGGCTTTTCGAGGTATATGCTGTACCCGTGTTTTACGGCGCTCATGGCCACCGCGAAATGGTTGTGGTCGGGGGTGCTTATCACCACCGCGTCCATTTTGCCCTTCATTTTGTCGAACATCTCGCGGTAGTCGGTGAATGATTCCGCGCCGGGGTCGGCGTACTTTTTCGCGTTGCCGAAGCCGTAGTTGCCGGCATCAACGTCGCAATAGGCCACGAGCTTCTGGCCGAGCCGCCTGAACGCCTTCATGTTGTCGCCGCCCATCAGCCCCGTGCCTACGAAGCCGAGGCGCACGGGAGTTTCGTCAAATTTGGAATCCCGCGCGGCGTCCTGCGCATTGAGGTTTTTGGCGATGTGCGGAAACGCGACGGCCGCCCCTCCGAATATCCCCATCTTCCTTATAAAACTTCTTCTGTTTTCCATGATAGCCTTTTATGTATAATTTATTCGGAAGCCATTTCCTGCGCGACCCCCGAGAACATAAACAGTTTCCGGCCGAAAACGCGGTTTGTCAAACCGCAAAAGCGGAAAATTTGTTAGACAGTTAAAATACGGCAGACAAAAGGCGCCGCAAGCTTTTTTGGGGGATACCCCCGCCGCTCCGCGGGGTACGCCGAGATTTTACTCAAAAGGTTTGAGGAATCGCCGAAAGCCGCCAAAACTCTCCGAAAGCCGCCAAAGCATTGAGGCTGCGGACGGGGTTGAGTTTTCGGGATTGGTTTGAGGGGGAAAATCGCCGTCCGAGCCGGCAATCTGCAAAAAATCGAATGTTTGAGGGAAAAACAGGACTTCGCGGGGAAAATAATATCGGCCGCCTGACAAGTCGGTCCGCCCCGTAGTCGCGTTCCGCAAGATGCGGGATATATCCAAATATCAAATCTTTTCCCCTCAAATGTCCGATTCTTCACCTCAAACCCTGCGGCGCGATACAGCCGACGGCCGGCGCGCCCCGAAATGCGAAGCCGCGCCTTTCTCGCGGCGTCAGCGCGCCAAACTCCGAAACCTGACGGCCGCCGCCCCCTGAAGAGTAAACCGCGCCGGCGAGGAAAGACCGGAAACCTTATTTGAAGTCGAGGCTTTTCAAGACCTCAAAATCGCGCCGCAGCCTGTACGCGTGGTCGGAACAGACGCGGTTAGCGCCGAGTTCGGCGGCATAGGCGAGGTCGTCGAGATTCTGGACCTGCCATACCCCGACTTTAAAGCCCGCCTCCTGGATTTTGCGGACAAACTCCCTGTCGATTTTGCGGTAATTGCCGAGCGCCACCTGGGAAACCCCCGCCTTCTGCGCGATGGATATTATCCTCTCGGCGGAAAGTTTTGCTGGATCAACCCAGAATATGAGCATGGTTTCATAGTCCGGATATTTGGATTTGAAATCCTTCACCACCGAGGAATCGAAACTCGTGACTATTATATTTTCGCGCTTTAACCCCGCCTTTTTCCGCGCGGCCTCCACCTTGTCGGCAAAATCCTCTCCGTATCCCTTTATTTCGAGCTCGAATTTTTTGTCTTTGGGTATCGCGGCGAATATGTCGTCTATCGTGGGCAGCCGGCAGTCGGAATATTTCCCGCCGAATCTTTTGGGGTGGGCGAAGCGCGCAGACTTTATTTCTTCCGCAGTAAGATCGCGCGGGCTCTTGTCTATTCCCCAAAGATCCCTAAGCTCGTTTCGGTCGTGAACGCAGACCATTGATCCGTCCTGAGTCAGCCAAAAGTCGGTCTCTATCATGAGGCTGCCCATTTCGTACGCGAGCCTTATGGCCTCGGCGGTGTTTTGCGGGGCGAAATCCGTCTCCCCCCTGTGCGAATGGACGCGGATTTTTCCGCCACCAAACGCCGAAAGCGCCGCGGCGCAAACCGCCAGAAAAAATATGCATGTCTTCATTTTCGCCATATTTCCCGATTAAATCAGATTCTTTCGATGAGGCATACGGCGTGCGCGCCTATTCCCTCTTTGCGCCCCTCCCAGCCCATCTTCTCGTTGGTAGTGGCCTTTATTCCGACGTCGGAAGGCTCGACGCCGAGCGACTTCGCCAAAACCCCCTTCATCGCCTCCACGTGCGGAAGAATTTTCGGGGTCTGCGCTATGACGGAGGAATCCACGTTCGAGACTTTGTACCCGAGCTTCCGGATTTCCGCAACGGCGCGCTTCACGATTTCCTGGGAGTCTATGTCTTTGCACGAAGCGTCCGACGGCGGAAAGTAAAACCCTATGTCGGGGAGCGCCGCCGCGCCCAGGACGGCGTCCGCTATCGCGTGGCTGAGCACGTCGGCGTCGGAATGCCCGAGCAGCCCCAGCGGGCTTTCGATTTCAACGCCGCCGATGACGCACCTGCGCCCCTCGACGAGCCTGTGGACGTCGTATCCGTATCCTATTCTGAATTGTCCTGCCATAATCAAGGTATTTTCGCCGCCGAGCGCGAGAGCAGAAACTCTATCTTCGCTATATCCTCGGGGAGCGTGATCTTCGGGTTTGGGAAAAGGTTTTCGACAATCGTCACCCCTATGCCGAAAGCGTTCGCGGCGGCGACGTCGTCGGTGACATCGGCTCCGTCCGCGGCGATTTTTTCATACGCCGCCAGAATCTGCGAAAACCCGAAAACCTGCGGGGTCTGCATCGCCCACAGGGAAGGCCTGTCGAGATCCTCGAAAATCCGCGCGCGCAAGCCCCCGCCGCCGGGAAGCCTCTTTATCGTGTCGGTGACGCGCGCCGCCAAAACCGCGGCCCCGTCGCGCCGCGCGGCGTCCGAGAGCCGGATTACGTTCTCCGCGCCCACGAGGGGTCTGGCGCCGTCGTGGATAAAGGCGAGCCCGACGCCGCCGCCGAGGGCGCGCAGGCCGTTGAGAACGCTGTCCTGCCGCCGGGCGCCCCCCGCGCAAAACAGGATTTCGACGCCGCAGCCCGGATAGAACTCTCCGGCGAGGCGCTCCACGGCCTCGCGCTGCGCGCCGTCGCGGCATACGAAAGCCGCCCGCCCTATTCTGCCGCTCTCGACGAACGCGCCGAACGAGCGCATTATGGCCGGAACGCCGCAGACGGGCTCCAGCACCTTGTCGCGCACGCTCCCGCGCATGCGCGAGCCGCTCCCGCCAGCCAAAATTACCGCCGCGTCAGGCATCGATTTCCCCGATGATTTTTTCGGCCGCTGCGGCGGGGTTGCCGGCTTTCAAAATCGGGCGCCCCACAACTATGAAATTCGAGCCCGCCCTGGCGGCTTCGGCGGGGGTCATTATCCGCTTCTGCTCGTCGGACGACGCCCCCGCGGGGCGTATCCCCGGGGTGACGAGCGCAATATCCTCCGGCAGGACGCCCCGCAGCCGCGCGATTTCGAGCGGAGAGCACACGAGCCCCCTTACGCCGCTTGAAACCGCGAGCTTTGCGAGCAGCTCGACCTGCCACTCGGGCTCGAGCTCCACGCCGGTCTCGGCGAGGGAGTCGGCGTCGAAGGACGTCAGAACCGTCACGCCCAAAATCATGAGCCCGGAATTGGCCCTCTCCGCCGCCCCGACCGCGGCCTCCATCATCTCCCTTCCGCCGCCCGCGTGGACGGTGAGCATTGAGACCGGCAGCTGCGCGACGCTTTCGACGGCGGAGGCGACAGTGTTGGGAATGTCGAACAATTTCAGGTCGAGAAAAACCTTAAAGCCCATCGCGGCAGCTTCCCGGACGAGCCCCGCCCCGTATTTGAGGTACATTTGCAGGCCTATCTTCACCCACCCGAGCTTTCCGCGCAGCCCGCGCAGAATTTCGAGGGCGGGCTCCCTTTCGGGCAGGTCGAGGGCGAGTATCAATTTGCAATCGTGTTTTGACATGTTGGGACTTTTGTGGCATACAACCGGCCAGTTTTCAATCCAAAATCAAGGCATGGCTTCCACGGAAAAATTCTCCCCCTGCAAAGTAAATTTGATGCTCGCCGTTCTCGGGGCGCGGCCCGACGGGTTCCACGAACTCCTCAGCCTCGTCGCCCCGACCAAATTCGGGGACACCCTGCGCGCGGAGACTTCGGACGGAGCGGACTCGCTCTCGTGCGACATGGAGGGGATCCCGACCGACTCCTCGAACCTCGTGCTGAAAGCCGCGGAGCTTTTCAGGGAGGCGACGGGGCTTGAAACTCGCTTCAAATTCGACCTGAAAAAGCGCGTCCCCGCGGGCGCCGGCCTCGGGGGGGGCAGCTCCAACGGGGCGTGCGCGCTGATGGCCGCAAACGAGCTCTGCGGAAACCCGCTGCCGCCCAAAAGCCTCGAAAAAATCGCCGCAAAAATGGGCTCCGACTGCCCGCTGTTTCTGACGCAGACGCCGGTCGTGATGCGCGGCAGGGGCGAAAAGGTCTTTGCGCTCAAAGGGGAGGCCCGCGAATGCATAGGCCGGCTGAGGCTGCTTATATTCAAGCCGGATTTTTCCATAAGCACCGCGTGGGCGTACTCGCAGATGAGGGCCCACCCCGAGGACTACATGCGCGGGGACGAAGCCGAATCCGCCCTGTCCGAATGGCTTGAAAACCCGAGCGTATCCGGGCTTCCGATGATAAACAACATGCAGACCGAGGCGTTCAAAAAATTCCCCGCCCTCCAGGCCGCGCTGGACGATGTCAGGGCGCGCTTCCGAATCCCGGCCATGATGAGCGGCTCCGGCAGCGCGTGCTTCGCGGTGGTAAACGGCCTTGAAGAGGCGGAAATCGCGGAGCTCTCGCGCCGCATAAAAGGCATGCTCGGGGAGTCGTGCCTCGTGGCGCGGGCGTAGCGCTTTAAGGCGCCCCTTAAAAGCCGGCGCCCCTGCGGCGCGGAGCGCGGCTACCACTTTTTGAATATGAAAAACGCCGCCAGAATTATCAGCGCGAATCCGACGAGGTAGTTCCATCTGAACTCCTCCTTCAAATATAGAACCGAAAATACCGAAAAGACTATCAGGGTTATTATCTCCTGCATGGTCTTGAGCTCCGCGGCCGAAAACGTCTCGTGGCCGATGCGGTTCGCGGGCACTTGCAGGCAGTATTCAAAAAACGCTATCGCCCAGCTCGCGACGACCGCCGCCCAGAGCGGCGCGGACTTGAACTTCAGATGGCCGTACCACGCAAACGTCATAAATATGTTCGACGCCGTCAGCAGCAGGATTGGCAGGGCGTAGCGCATGCGGCTATCTGCGCTTTATGGCCATCGCCCTGTACTTTATGAGCGACACGGAGCTTTCAGTCTGAACCGGAACGTAAGACCAGTCGAGAATTATCGCGCCGGGCCGCTGTTCAAAAGACGTCTGGCTGTTCATTATTATTATGCCGTCCGCGCCGACCTCCGCGGCCTTTTCCCGCAGCTTTTCGTACACGGCGGGCTCGTCGGCAAAATTCGGGGAGGTCTCGTAGGTTATCATTCCGAGCTCGTCGTAGGGGAAGCCCGGCTTTTTGGTTATGAACACCTCCACTTCCGCCGGGCTTTTGGGCGCGCCGAAAACCCTTTGACCGCCGGCTTTGAGCGGATAAAATTCCGCCCCCGGGCTTCCGCACGAGGAGAGCGCAGCCGCGGCAAGCGCGGCACAAAAAACGGCGGCGAGTTTTCGGAGGACTAATTTCATGGCGCTATTTCGAGAAAATCGACACGACTTTCCTGCCGCCGAGCCTCCCGCGCCCGCCGAGGAACGACAGCTCCATGAAGAACGCGCAGCAGGCTATCTGCGCCCCGGCGATTTCGCCCATTCTGCACATCGCCTCCGCCGTGCCGCCGGTGGCGAGAATGTCGTCGACCACAGCCACCCTGTCGTTCGGCGACACCGCGTCCTCGTGTATGCAGAGCAGGTCGGTGCCGTATTCGAGTTCGTATTCGACGCACACGGTCTTGCGCGGCAGCTTGTTTTTCTTGCGGACGGGCACGAACGGCAGCTTCAATTTCAGAGCTATCATGGGCCCGAAGAAAAACCCGCGCGACTCCGCGGCGAGAATCTTGGTGGGGCCGGTCCGCGCGATTTTTTCCGCCATCTCCCCTATCGCCTGCGCGTAGGCCTCGTGGTTGAGCATCAGCGGCGTGATGTCGTAGAACAGAACGCCCTTTTTGGGGAAGTCGGGGACTTCGAGAATGAATTTTGATATGTCCATCAGAAATTTTCCTTTTTGAGAACGGTGTCGCGTGCCTCGGAGAGCTTCGCGGGGTGGTCGAGCGTGTAGTGCAGCCCGCGGCTCTCGCGGCGCGCGAGGGCCGAGCGTATTATAAGAAGCGCCACCTGCACCTCGTTTCTAAGCTCGATGAGGCTCGGCTCCACCTTGAAGTTCCAATAGTACTCGTCGATTTCGCGGTGCAGGTTTTCGACGCGGTTGAGGGCGCGCTCGAGCCGCTTTGTGGTGCGGACGATTCCCACGTAGTCCCACATCGTGCGCCTGAGCTCTTCGAGGTTGTGGTGCAGCACCACGCGCTCGTCGGGGTCGCGCATGTCCCCGTCCTTCCAGAGGGGCACGCCGGCTTCCCCCGCCGGCTTTTGCGACGACAGGTATCCGTCCACCGCGCGCGCGGCGTTGTCGGCGACGACGACCGCCTCCAGAAGAGAATTGCTCGCAAGCCTGTTTGCGCCGTGCAGCCCCGTGCACGCCACCTCGCCGCAGGCGTAGAGCCCGCGGATTGTCGTGGAGCCGTCGAGCCGCGCCCTCACGCCCCCGCACATGTAGTGGGCGGCGGGGACGACCGGCATATAGTCCCTGGAAATGTCTATGCCCTTTTCGAGGCAGTGCGCGTAAATCTGCGGGAACCTCCCCTTCAGCTCCCCCGCCGGCCTGCCGGTGATGTCGAGCCACACGTGCGGCGAGCCGAGGCGCTTCATTTCGCTGTCTATGGCGCGCGCGACGATGTCGCGGGGGGCGAGATCCCTGCGCTGGTCGTACCGCTCCATGAAAGCCTCCCCTTTGGCGTTGCGCAAAACCGCGCCCTCTCCGCGCACGGCCTCGGAAATCAGAAACCGCTCGCCCTCGCGCGAGTACATCGCCGTCGGGTGGAACTGGATAAACTCGAGGTTCGCCACCTCCGCGCCCGCCCGGTAGGCCATCGCTATTCCGTCGCCCGTGGCGATTTCCGGATTCGTTGTGTAGAGGTAGACGCACCCCGCGCCTCCCGTGGCGAGCATCACGACGGGGGTCTTCATGGTCTTGACGACGCCGCTGTCCGTGTCGTAGACGTAAATGCCGGCTATGGCGTCGCCGCGGCTCCCGAGCAGGCCTCCCTCAGCCTTGGATCGGGTTATGAGGTCTATAGCGAAGTGGTGTTCGAGAATTTCTATATTGGGGTCGGCGGCGACGGCCTTCAAAAGGGCCTCCTCTATCGCCCGCCCGGTGTAGTCCTTGACGTGCAGAATCCTGCGCCGCGAGTGCCCGCCCTCGCGCCCGAGCGACGGCGATCCGTCCCCGAGGCTCGTGAACTCCACGCCCTCCTCCACGAGGTCTTTTATCTGGCGCGGGCCGGCGCTCACTATGCCGCGCACGGCGGCCTCGTCGCAGAGCCCGTCGCCCGCCACGAGCGTGTCCCTCACGTGCGAGTCGAAGTCGTCCGCGCAGCTCGTCACGCTTGCGATTCCGCCCTGCGCGTGGTTGGTGTTGGTGTCGGACCTCTCCTTTTTGGTTATTATTGCGACCCTGTGCCCGAGCTTCGAGGATTTGAGGGCAAAACTCAGCCCCGCAATACCGCTGCCGACTACAACTGCGTCGAATTTCATGATGCGGATGGTAAAAATTTAACGGGTTAAGGCGCGCCTCAGATTCTCACGTTGTCGATAAGCCGCGTCTGGCCGTACCACACCGCGGCGGATATTCTCGACTTTCCGGGGACCGCCTCGGACATCGGAAGCGACGTTTCCGCGTCCACTATCTCGACGTATATGACGCGCGTCTTGGCGTTCGCCACCCTGTTTATGACGTGCGCCTTCACGCGGTCGACGTTGGAGCACCCTTCGAGGCACAGCTTCCTGCCGTCCTCCAGCGCGGCATGCAGGCGCGAGGCCCCGAGGCGCTCAAGCTTGTCGAGGTACTTGTTGCGGGAGCTCAGCGCCAGGCCGTTCTCGTCGCGCACAATCTCCCCCGTGGCGATTTCCACGTCTATGAAGAGGTCCCGGACCATGCGCCTTATGATCGACACCTGCTGGGCGTCCTTTTCGCCGAACACGGCTATGTCTGGGCGGACGATGTTGAACAGGATCGATACAACCGTCGTCACCCCCCTGAAATGCTTCGGGCGGGTTCTGCCGCAGAGGTGCCGGCTTATTTCCTCCTCGACCACATAGGTGGAGGCGTCCGGAAGGTATATGTCTGAAACGGCCGGGGCGAACACGGCATTCGCGCCCGCGGCCCCGCAGCAGGCCATGTCCGCCTCGAGCTGGCGCGGGTATTTGTCAAAATCCTCGTTGGGGCCGAACTGCGTCGGATTTACAAAAATCGACACGACCACCGTGTCCGCGAGCGTTTTGGCCTTTCTGACGAGGCTCAAATGCCCCTCGTGCAGCGCGCCCATGGTCGGGACGAGGGCTATCTTCCCGCCGTTCGCGCGCGCCGATTCGGCAAAAGCCGTCATTTCTGCCGGCGACGATATTATTTTCATTGATTTTACTCCTGCTCTCTTATTTCTTTTATACTTGTTATATTTTTCAAAAAATCAACCCATTAAATGACAGCGACGCGCATGAGCGATTCATACATACAAAACCTGTTCGCGGAGAGAATCGGCGGGGCCGGCTACGGAAAGAGCACCGCCATATACAAGTTTGAAAAGATAAAGAGGGCCAAGCGCGCGGCCAAAGCCGCCAAGCCCGGTGTCGAGCTAATCGACATGGGGGTCGGGGAACCCGACGAAATGGCCTTCCCGGAAGTGGTCGAAGCCCTTTGCGCCGCGGCGAAGGATCCCGCGAACCGCGGGTACGCCGACAACGGCGGCCCGGCATTCAAAAGGGCGGCGGCGGGCTACATGAAGGCCGTGTTCGGGGTTGAGCTCGACCCCGAGACGGAAATCCTCCACTCGATAGGCTCCAAGGCCGCGCTCTCGATTCTGCCGGCCTGCTTCATAAATCCGGGCGACGTGGCGATAATGACCGTCCCGGGCTATCCCGTTTTCGGCACGCACGCGAAATATCTGGGCGGCGAGGTCTACAACCTGAGGCTCGAAGCCGAAAACGGCTTCCTGCCCGACCTCGACTCGATCCCCGCCGGCATCTTAAAAAGGGCGAAGACCATAGTCGTAAACTACCCCAACAACCCCACCGGCGCGAGCGCCACCCTCGAATTTTTTGAACGCCTCGTAAAATTCGCCAGGCAGAACAATCTCATCGTGGTCTCGGACGCCGCCTACGCGTCGCTCGCGTTCGACACGCCCGCGCTCTCCATATTGCAGGTCGAGGGCGCGAAAGAGGTTGCCGTGGAGCTCCACTCGCTCTCCAAGAGCCATAATATGACGGGCTGGCGAATCGGCTGGGTATGCGGCAATCCGCTGATCGTCAAGGCGTACGGCGACGTCAAGGACAACACCGACTCCGGGCAGTTCCTCGGCATACAGCTCGCCGCGGCCAAGGGCCTTGAAAACCCCCTCATTACGCGCGCGATAGCCGCCAAATACTCCCGCAGAATGGACTTGCTCATAGCGGAGCTCTCAAAGCTCGGGTTCTCCCCCAAAAAGCCGAAGGCGGGATTTTTCCTCTACATGCCCGCCCCCCGGGCGGCGGTTCTGAAAGACGGCACGCGCAGGGGATTTTCGAGCGGAGAGGACTTCTCGCAGTGGATGATCACCGAACACCTCATAAGCACCGTCCCGTGGGACGACGCCGGGGCGTTCGTGAGGTTTTCGGTAACTTTCGAGGCGCGCGACGAGGACGCCGAAAAGGCGGCGGTCGCGGAAATCGGGCGCAGAATGGGGCAGTCGAAATTTGAATTCTAAGCGGCGGGGTTCCGCCATATTTTAACGGGGCGAACCGCCGGATCGGCTGGAATGCTCCGCTAAAGAAACGGGCGGAGCGCCCGGAACGGTAAAAATGCAGGAAGAAAGAATCATAGCGTTGTTGCACGGCCCCGACCGGGCGGGAATAGTCGCCCGCGTGTCCGGGTGGATTTACGCGCGCGGGGGGAATATACTCCACGCCGACCAGCACAGGGACAGGCAGGAGGGGATATTTTTCCAGCGCGTTGAATGGATACCCGCCGGCGACATCGCCGAAGAAATACGGCTGTTTGAGGAGCTCGCGCGCAGGGATCTCGGCATGGACACAACCATCATGCGCTCCTCCCGCAGGCCGAAAATCGCGCTGATGGTCTCGAAGTTCGAGCACTGCTTCAGCGACATCGTCCTGCGCTGCCGCTCGGGCGAGCTCAACTGCGACATCGCCTGCGCCATATCCAACCACGAAGACCTGCGCGGAATGTCGGAGATGTTCGGACTCGAGTTTTACCACACGCCGGTTTCCAAAGAGACAAAGCCGGAGGCGGAAGCCCGGCAGCTCGGCATAATCCGCGAAAGCGGGGCGGAGCTCGTCGTCATGGCGCGCTACATGCAGATTCTGAGCGGGAGCTTCATAGACTCCTGCCCCGCCCCGATCATCAATATCCACCACAGCTTTCTGCCGGCCTTCGCGGGCGCCAAGCCCTACCACAAGGCCTACGAGCGCGGCGTGAAAATCATAGGCGCCACCGCCCACTACGCCACGAAAGACCTCGACGAGGGGCCCATAATCGCGCAGGTGGTCGCCACCGTAAGCCACCGCGACAACGTGGAGGATCTGATGCGCAAAGGCAGGGAGCTCGAGCGCGAGGCCCTCGCCAAAGCCGTGAGATGGCACATCGAGGGGCGGATTCTGACCTACAAAAACAAAACCGTCATATTCGACTGATTCCGCGATGCCGGAGCCCCTTGCACTTCCCTTCAAGATAAGCGTCCTCGTATTCGTGCGGGACGAGGGCGGGAAATTTCTGCTAATCCGCAGGAACAAGGCGCCCAACCTTGGCCTGTGGAGCCCGATAGGCGGCAAGCTCGAAATGGCGCGGGGGGAATCTCCGTTCGAGTGCGCGGCGCGCGAGACGCGCGAGGAAACCGGCCTCGAACTGTCGGATTCCGACCTGCGAATGTTCGCTATGATAAGCGAGAAGTCATACGAGGGCGGAACGCACTGGCTGATGTTCCTATTCGACGCAAAAAAGCGCATACGCGCCCTCCCCGAAGCGATTTCCGAAGGCTCTTTCGGTCTGTTCGGAAAGGGCGAAATCGAGGGGCTCGACATTCCGGAAACCGACAGGGCGCTACTCTGGGACGCGTGGGAAAAATATTCGCAAAGCGGGTTCGCGGTCATGCGCGCGGACTGCGGAAGCGGGATAAAGGCGGCGGTCGAGCAGGCGGAAACTTTCGGAACGCGTTAAAAGAGATGAACGGACAAGACGAAAAAATACTCGGAATTTTCAGGGAAACCGGCGCCCTTCTCGAGGGGCACTTCATACTGCGCAGCGGCCTGCACAGCGGGCATTTTTTCCAGTGCGCGCGCGTGTGCGAGCACATGGACAGGGTGACGGAGCTCGTGGAAATGCTCGCCGAAAAGCTCGGGGAAACCGGCTGCGAAACGGTGATGGCGCCCGCAATCGGCGGGCTCGTCCTCGGGCAGGAGGCCGCGCGCCAGCTCAAAAAGCGCTTCATTTTCGCCGAAAAGGAAAACGGCAACCTCGTCCTGCGGCGGAATTTCAAAATCCGCAGGGGCGAAAAAATCCTCGTCGTGGAAGACGTGGTAACGCGCGGCGGCCGCGTGCAGGAATGCATAGACATCGTAAAGGCCAACGGCGGAATACCGGTCGCCGTGGCGGTGCTCGTGGACAGGAGCGGGGGAAAGGCCAAATTCGAGGTTCCCTGCGTGAGCCTTCTCGAATTTTCCTTCCCTACATACGAGCCCGAAAAAATCCCCCCGGAGCTCGCCTCGATTCCCGCCGTCCACCCCGGCTCATAAAAGCCGCGCGCCGCGCCCTACCGCGCCCCTTCCCATTGCCGCACGCGCGGGAACGGCGATTTGGCGCGCGTCCAAAGGCGAATTAACCCGCAGATTTTCAAACGGGCAAAACGCCATGCGGCCGCGGCCAAATATTCTGCAACGGATAGTCTTGCGCCGCGCGCGGTAAAAAAACCGGCCGACCCAACCCGTTTTCCCGTTTCTTCAAAAAAACTTCGCCCGGGCTTTCTGACGAAAGAAACATTTTAGCCATTTTATCGGTTTCTCAAAAAAACCGGAATAGTAAAAAATTTCCGCCCGGAATATTGGCATCTGCCGCAATGTTCGCCAATATCGCGCATCACAAAGACATTTTATTAGGGCTCGAAGCAGACAGGAGGTTCAAAAGGCGAATGCCTAAGTTGTATACAAATACGCTTGGACAAACGGCAAAACCCCTTGCAAAAGACGAAAAAATACGCCCGTTTTTGTATTTACGGCTTTCGGGAAAAGGAGCTGCGCGGGCATGGCTTGCGGAGCAATCAAAGGACAAAATCCGCAGTGCTTTCTGGTGTTGATCAAAGTCAGATCCGCGCTTAATTGGACCCGCGTTTAAAGAAGCAATCTGCCAAACGGGACCAAACCCGCCCGCCGCGCAACATCAATGGGAAAATGCGCGCATTGCTCAAACGGCAATACGCAGCGATGCGCTCAAACGCAACCCGCAGATTTTTTCCTGTAAAATACCCGCGCCGACTCAGCGAATACGCGCGCTTTGCCAGGTTTTTCATATATATAAATATTATTATAATATCTAAATATTTACTATATATACACATATTTTACATACCCGAACCCCATGCACCTATGGGACAAATTGAACGTTTTTTTATAAAAAAACTTGACTTTTTAATACATTACGTTTTGAAGTAAATATTATGAAATATTATTATTCAATTTACCAAACAATATTGCCTCCTTCGCCTGCGGAATCGACAACAACCGAGGCAAAACACACCCTTTTGTTTTATATTTGTTATCAAAAAAAAATCGAATACCTGCAACACTTCCCATCGGAATTATTCGCCTTTTGAAATAAAGTTTTCCCGAAAGGGTACTTTCGCAATTTTTAATATAATACAACTTAAACAATATGAAAAACCTATCCTTGCTTATCATTTTATTAACAGCCGCGTCATTTGCCCAGGCGCTTCAAATCGAACTTTCCCAAAAAGTCTCCCGCAGGGAAAATACGGAAAAATGGGGAGTTCCCGGATCCTACAATAAAGACGTTTCGAGGAAAAAAACCTTTACACTCAAAATTACAAATATGGCTGCCATAGATATTGTGGCTATATTTTTCTCCAAAATTGGAGACGATACTTTCTACAAAGTCATATCCGACACCATAACGCCGGATAAGCCGATGACATACGAATATTCAGGGAGCGCGTCGTCAAACAAGGCCAATTATGCGGCTCTCGGAGTAAAAACATCGCGCGGGAACGACAGGGTTGAAGCCTGCGTATTCGTATTCGACAAAAAAAACGGAAAATTTCTGGGGCAAAAATACACTTCCAAACACTTTTCCGACAATATCATGAAAGAATATAAAAACGCAATAATTTCCACGGTGGCAGAATATCAAAAATGAATTACGAAGAATATCTGAAAGAAAACCCCGAATTTGCCGACCGCAAAAGGCAAAAGAAGGCAAAAAAAACGAATCTTTCAAATTACAATCCGGCAGCTATCACTGCCCAAACTGCGGATACGATTTTGACAAACCCGCATCTCGTCCATACGGGTGGGGCGCTTTTATTTGCGGAATGGTTTTATCCGTTTTGGGAGGGCTTCTTGCCATAACCGGGATCGGAATAATTATTGCAATACCCGTCTTCACTCTCGCGGCGTGTTGTTTTATCGCATTTGCCGTTTCATACGGAACCGCTTCCATCTCCCCGCAAAAAATATGCCCGTATTGCCTTTGGGAATATATAGTAAGAACAGAATAATCCAACCCTATAGATTTCCCGATATAAGAAATGAATAATAAAGGCACGCAAAAGACAATTACAAACGAAGATATCAAACGCATTTACGATGAAACTATAAGCGACGACACCCCTGCAAGCGACTTCCAAAAAGAGCGCGTTTTAATCCGTTTGGGCAGAACGCCGCAAAACATTGAGTTTGTAAAGGTGATGAATTACAGTTTTGCCCAAAAACTTTTGGATTTTTACAAAGAGCAATCTGCCGCCCCGCTTGCCCAGACGCAGCCAGAAGTTTGCAAAGCGCCGTCAACTTCTCCCGCCCAAGGCGAATCACAAGCAAAAACCGCATATTTTTGCCCGATTTGCAAACACGGATTTGATTCCCCAAAACGGGCCAACGGCTGCCTGGACATTGTACTTTTGGTTTTATTTGTCGGTTGTTTAACGGCTATCCCTTTTACATTTGGGGCGTCTATCATCGGATGCGTTCTGTGGGCGGCGCTTAGCATTACATGCTGCGCAAAAGTTTGCCCTTATTGCGGCTCAAAAAATTTCTTTAAACAAAATACGATATCGGCAAACGAAGAAATAGAACGCGATCAGGATATGGGAACTAAGATATGCATATCATTAATCGTCGTTTTTCTCTTCATTTGCGCATTAATCATCTCATTTCAGCTTAAACATTGAGACGATATAATCATAGAAAATACTGACATTCATATTAACGGCTGCCGATTGCTACTTTTCGGATACGTAAACGGAAGTTGCCACTACGATGGAATATGTTGCAATATATCCCGTAAAAATTGAAAACTATGAACTACGAAGAATATCTAAACAGAATTCCAAATTTGCCGCGAGGCAACAAACAAAAGAATTATGAAATTTTTAAAATAAAATACATACACCATTGCCCAAACTGCCAGAAGGATTTTAATAAGCCGAAAACAAAGACATTCGGCTCTTTCTTGATGGAGGTGGGATTACTGATTGTATAGCTGCTTCTTTATGCAATATTCCCGCCGGCAGGAATACCGCTCTTTATCGTTACAATATGCATTTCCGTTTTTAGGTCTTTTTCTTTTTCGAGAAAAAAGGTTTGCCCTTACTGCGGATCGGAAAATTTCTTCAAGAACCAATGATTCGTCGCTTTATAGCGGCGCTTTCCGCCTCCATTGCCGTTCCAATATTTGGGAGAAACGCAAAGCGTTTTTGTGTCGCTTCCCGGCGGCATTGAACGCCCCCGCGAATCCCATTACCGCGACGCGCATTCTCGCGCTTAAAGGCGAATCTCCGCGACGCAAAGTTGCCTGCAAGGGCAGGCGTTGCGATATGGTCGCCGCAGCCGCCCGCGGCCGAAGCGGAGCGCGTAAAAAAATGGCGCGAAGCAATCTGCCAAGCCTGCCATTGCGCCCTTATGCTGCGTCTGAAACCGCGCATTGCAATTTACATGGCTTCCAAATTGTCCGCAGACAAATCCGATTCCATGAATAATACGGCAACCCGCAGAAAAATTGACATAATCGCCGAAGCCCAAAACAATTAGCCGTATTTTGCGCGCTGAATGCTTCGCCGTAGAATCCTTTATCCATAAGACTGATTTGCCTTCTAAAAAGCTGGCTATTGGTTCAAATTCCAGGCGGACTGTTTTTTAATCGAAGATGCTTCCCATTGGGAAGCATCTTCGATTGGGGTATTTTCAAATACCAACCATATTCGCACCCCGCCCTACTCCACCGTCACGGCTTTGGCGAGGTTTCTGGGCTTATCCACGTCGCAGCCCCTTTCGAGGGCGACGTAGTAGGCAAAGAGCTGAATGGGAATGGTCGCCACAACCGTCTTTATACAGTCGTGGACTTTCGGCACGGCGACGATGTCGTCGGCGATTCCCTCAAAGGCCCCCGGGCTGTCGGTGACGGCGATTATCGGCCCCTTGCGCGCCTTTATCTCCTGCGCGTTTGAAACTACCTTCGAGAGGATTTCATCGGAAGTCGCAAACACGACGGAAGGGCATTCGGGGCAGACGAGCGCTATCGGCCCGTGCTTCATCTCGGCGGCGGGATACCCCTCCGCGTGGATATAGGAAATTTCCTTCAGCTTCAGCGCGCCCTCCAGCGCGACGGGAAATTCGCTGAGCCTGCCGACAAAGAGGAAGTCGGAAAACTTCGCGTACTTCTTCGCTATTTTCTCTATGCGCGGGGCGAGCTTCAAAACCTCCGCGGCCACCGCCGGAAGCGACTTTATCGCGTCCACTATCGCCCGCCCGTCGGAGAAGGACAGGTCGCGCATTCTGCCGATGTAGAGGGCGATGAGCAGGCATATCGCTATCTGCGAGGTGAACGCCTTTGTGGACGCCACCCCGACCTCCTTGCCCGCGTACTGGTAGAGCCCGCCGTCGGACTCGCGCGAGATGGTCGAGCCCACGGAATTTGTTATTGCGAGGGTCTTGAAGCCCTTTCTCCTGGACTCCCTGAGGGCTTCGAGCGTGTCGATGGTCTCCCCGCTCTGGCTTACTACGAACACCAGCGTATTCTTGTCGAGAGGGGCGTTGCGGTACCTGAACTCGCTTGCGTACTCCACCTCCACGGGAATCCTCGCGTACTTCTCTATGAGGTATTCGGCGACGAGGCACGCGTGCCACGCCGTGCCGCACGCGCAGAAGAGTATGCGGTCTATCTGCCGCATCTGCGTCGGGGTCATGTTGAGCCCGTTGAGAACCGCCGTGGAATTGTCGTCGGAAATCCTGCCGCGAATGGCGTTCTCGAGAACCGTCGGCTGCTCCATGATTTCCTTCTGCATGAAGTGCCTGCACTCTCCGAGATCCGCGGACTCAAGCTTCCAGTCGATCTCTCCGACCGTGTAGCTGACCGGCTTGTTGCCGATTGTGACGATGTCGCAGTTGTCGGCGGTCACGGAGGCGATTTGGTTGTCCTCCAAATATATGACGTTTGACGCCCTTCCGGCGAACCCGAGCACGTCGCTCGAAACCAGCCTCTCGTTTTTCCCGACGCCTATCAGCAGCGGCGACCCCTTGCGCGCGGCTACGATCTCGCCTTCGTTGAAGCGGCACAGCACGGCTATCCCGTAGGTGCCCTCGACGTGCAGGAGGGCCTTTCTGACCGCCTCCATGAAGCGGTTTTCAGAATCTCCGCCCGTCCTGTGGGCGTAGTGGTACGCGATGAGGTTTACGAGGGCTTCGGAGTCCGTCTGGCTTGAAAACGAATAGCCCTTTGTCGAGAGGAAGTTTTTAATTCCCTCGTAATTTTCTATTATGCCGTTGTGGACGAGCGCGAAATTGCCGTCGGAGGAGACGTGCGGATGGGCGTTGGCGTCGGTGACTCTTCCGTGCGTCGCCCAGCGGGTGTGGCTGATTCCCGTATTGGCGGAAAACTTCATCTTGCCGACCTCCTCGGCGAGGGTTCCGACGCGCCCCTTTTTTTTGCAGACGCGCATCGTGCCGTTTTTGAGCAGGGCGATTCCCGCGGAGTCGTAGCCGCGGTATTCGAGCTTTAACAGCCCCTCCAAAAGAATGGGAACGGCGTTTTTGCCCCCAACATATCCCGTTATTCCGCACATATGTTTATGCTATAATGACAATTTTTTGAACTATAACGGCTTTATCGGATTATTTTTCGGCGTTCTCAACAAAAAAATGAAGCCGCAAACCCTCCCGCCCGCTTATGCCGGATACGGCAAATCCGCCCAAATTGCGCGCGGCGACGCCGAGCCTTAGAGCCTGCGGAAAGGCGGAGGAAGCCGCCATAAATGCGGCCGGCGCGGCCATTGGGGCCCGGCGGACTTTCGCCGCGGGCAAGAGACGGCGCGCGACTCCGCACAAATCCCCCCCCCCTCCGCGCGCTCCGCGGCGAATAGAAAAAAACTTGAAATGCCGATAAAATGGAAGATACTTGCGCTAAAATTGCCGCCCCTGCCGGGCGGCGCAAAACGCACCGACAACAGAACTTTCAAGACATGAAAATCACGGCTTTTTTTGCGGCGGCTCCGCTCTTTGCGGCGGCGGCCTACGCCCAGACCGCGGCTGTCGCCGACTTGCAGCAGGACATGGCGCTGCTGAGGCGCGAAGTGGGGCAGCTCAGGCTCGAAGTCGAACAGCTGCGGCGGGAGAACGAGGAGCTCTCCCGCAGGCTCAGGGGCGTGCAGTCCTCCACAGTGGGGACGGAGGCCGTGCGCCAGCAGGTTTCGCTCGTAAAAAGCGAGGTCGGCGCGCAGAACGAGTCCCTCAAACGCGAGATCATCGCCCTCGTGAAAAAGGATCTCGAAGCCATGGCCGCGCAGACGAACTCCAACATTCAGAAGCTCGCGGCCGCAATAGGCACGCGCCCGCAGGCCGACCTGCCGGCGAACTTCTCCGACGACTACCCCAAGACGGGCGTCACCTACACAGTCCAGTCCGGCGACTCTATAAGCAGAATCGCCCGCAAAATGAACTCGCGCATAAAGTGGATTCAGGACGCTAACAAAATCGCGGACCCCTCGCGCGGCCTGCGCGTGGGCGACGAGATATTCGTACCGCAAAAATAGGCTGAAAATGGCAATCCAACGCAAATCTCTGGGCAGGGGGCTCGGCTCCATAATATCGGCGGGAGCAAAAAAGGCCGCGGACTCCGGAATAGGCAAAATGGCGGCCCAGGCGTCGCCCGCTCCGCTTAAAATCCAGATTTCCCCGCACGGGCTGTTCAGCGAAATTCCCGTTGAAAAGGTGGTTCCGAGCCCCTACCAGGCGCGCAGGGAATTTTCGGAGGAGGAAATCCGCAACCTCGCCGACTCCATATCCTCCGAGGGGCTTTTGCAGCCGATCCTCGTGAGGCAGATTCCGGACGGGCACTACGAGCTGCTCGCCGGCGAGCGCAGGCTGCGCGCATGCAGGACGCTCGGCATGAAAAAAATCGTCGCGTGCGTGCAGAGCGCGAGCGACTCCTCCGCGGCGGCCAAAGGGCTGATAGAAAATATCCAGCGCGCCGACCTGAACCCGATGGAGGAAGCCAGGGGCATCGCGTACCTTATCGCCAATTTCCGCCTCACCCAGGACGCCGTATCGCAGAGGCTCGGCAAGCCGCGTTCGAGCATAGCCAACTCCCTCAGGCTCCTGAAGCTCCCCGAAAGCGTGCAGGGCTACATTTCGAGCGGCATGATCTCCCCCGGCCACGCCAAGGTGATTCTCGGGCTCGAAGACAAGGCCCAGCAGGAAATTCTCGCCCGCAGGATAATTGAAAACGGGCTCAATGTCCGCGGCGCGGAAGAGGCCGTGCGCCGGCTCAAAGAGGGGGCGGCGCGCGCGGACTCCTCAACGCCCTCGGCGAAAGCCGCGCAGTCGGCGGTCGTCCGCGACATACAGAACAAAATCGCCCTGCGCCTCAACGCCGGCGTCGAGCTGCGCCACAGCCCCAAAAGGGGCAAAATCATAATAGAGTACCTCGGCAACGACGACCTGCAGAGGATACTCGAAATAATGGGGGTCAAAATTTAGCTTGGCGAGGGCGTTCGGCAGTCTTGTTGCGGTGTTTCTGGCGGCGGCCGTATCGGCCGACGCGCTCGCCGTTCTGAACAACGACTTCACCCGCGCAAACTCGACGTTCACGAAGCGCAGGTTCGAGGAGTCGAAAATGAGCGCCATGCAGGGGCGGAAGGCCCGCGACTCGGAAAAGAAAGTTGAAAAAAAACCGTATGAAGGCGGCGGCGACGTTTCGTACCTGCGCGACATGAAGCCGCATGTCGATGAGGGCCTTCCCGGTGAGGGAATGTCCAGGCAAAGGGCTCCGGGCAACAGGGAAGATTTCGAGATTCCCGAGTATTCCGGCAAGACGAAGCGCGACCTCTGGGGCGGCGCGGACACTCCGCTCGAGCTTGAAAACACAGACAGGAATCTTTCAAAAAAATACCTCGGGAAAATCGACGTCAACAGGCGGGATACTAAATATCAGGAATTTCTCCGCGACCAGTACGCCGAACTCATGGAAATGTCCATGCGCGAAATCAACAAATTCTATTTCCGCGAATCGCATTCAGACGACCCCGGCATAACAATTTCCAAGGCCGGCGGCAGCCTGCGAGAAAACGACAATTCATTCTGGGAATTTCTATCTCCGAACCATGACGTCGGCAGGGGGAGGGTGTTCATAAAAAAGTTCAAGCTTGGGCAGTCGGAAACCGCGTCCGCGCCGAAATCGGAGGACTCACCCGCGCCGGCGCGCGCGGTTCCCGCGAATTTCACCCCGGCGCAAAGCCCCATGGCGCCCGCGCAGAGAAGGCCGGTGACAGTTCCGCAGCAGGCGGGCCGCGGGGAGCTGAGGTCGGTCGAAACAGTGGACGACAGCATAGGCAGGCAGTTCGACCTGCTGCGGGTTCCGGACTCTCTCCGCACCGGCCGGCCGACGATAAAAGTGGAAGTAAAAGAATCCGACTGATTCGGCGTCGGGCGCGTAAAACTGCCGCTGATTTGGCGAATGCTTTTGGCGCGGGGCTGCGTTGCTTCGGAATAAGCCGCACCCTCGCGTACCTCAAGTACGCTTCGGCCGCGCCTTTTCCTCGCGCCTTGTCCCGCATCCAAAATC
>DBGCYC010000058.1:0-9435 GCA_048390825.1 Candidatus Merdousia sp. | reverse complement strand
GCGGATATTTCGCGGACATCGCCTCCATCAGCCTGTCGCGCGAAACCTTTGCGACCACCGACGCCGCGGCGACTGCGAGGCTCCGGGCGTCGCCCTTCACGACGGCCATGTGGGCGTAGGGGAACTTCTTCATCTCCCTGCCGTCTATGAGAACCTGCGCCTTTGAAATGTCGAGCGGGCGCTCTCCGAACAGGGTCGCCGCCGCCCCCGAGCGCGCCAAATTCAGCCCGAGGCGCGCGTTGAGCGCATCCGCCGCGCGCGCCATAGCCGTCTGGGTTGCGGAGAGTATATTGTACTTTTCAATTTCCGCGACATCCGCAAACGCCGCCTCAAAGTCGAGCAGCCCCGCCGCCTTCAGCTTTTCGAGCTCACCGTAGACGGATTCCCGGGCCTCGCGCGAGAGCTGCTTGGAGTCGTTCAATACCCGCAGGCCCGAGAGCGCGGCCTCCGAGGAATACAGGCGCGCCGAAACCGCCGCCGCCGCCGCGCACACGGAGCCGGCGAGGGCCCCCCGCCCGGCCTCGTCTATTCCCAGAACAAAACTGCGTCCGCCGATGTGCCCCCGGTCGAAGTCCGCAAGCAATACTATCCTGGCGGCGCCGGGCATGCTATTTGAGCTTTTCAAAATAGGGCAGCCTGTCTATCGGGACGTCGATTTTAATCGTTTGCCCGCCCTTCCAAACTTTGCCGAGGTCGTCCTTCCACTCGCCCGCGGGAAGCTTCACTTCGCGCGAATCCTCGGGCGTCACGACGGGGGCCACGAGATACTTTGGCCCGAGCATAAACTGGTCCTTGACCTCCCCGAAGCCCCGGTTCGGAAATTCGTACTCCATGTGGCGGACGATGGGCTCCCCCGTCTTGGCCGCGTTGTGCGCGAGCTCGAGAATGTAGGGGCCGAACTCTTTGTGCAGGTTCGCAAACTTGCGGCAGATTTCGAGGTTTTTTTTGTCGAGTATGCGCCAGGGGGCGACGGAAAACTGCATCATAGGCATAAGCGCGTGGATCTGGCAGGATCGCACTATGAGCTTCTGGTCTATTTTTGAGGGGTCTATCGGCGTCATGTCCGGATTTAGGAACGAGCGGAATTCGCCGCCGCCTATCATGTCCGGGCATGAATACGGGTGCCCTATGAGCCCCGCGGCGAGCATGTCGGGAATGAGCTGCCTTATGCCCGCCCAGGAACACGGCTTGTCCTGAAGCCTCTGGACAAGCGGCTGAAGGCCCATTTTCCAGCAGGCGCGGTACTCGTTGTAGGGGAAGTCGAGCCCCATTTTCGCCCACGCCTCGCAGTAGTCGGAGGGCGTCGCGCCCCCGAAAAACTCGACCCCATTGGACACCGCGCCCTTGTCGCCCGCGTCGAACTTGAAGCCGTCGGCTCCGTACTTTTCCCTCATAGCCGCCAGCTTGCCTTTCAGGTGTTCGCGCGCCTTGGGGTTGGTGAGGTCGTAGCAGGCGCTTATGCCGTTCCACCACTCGACCATTGCGGGGCCCTTTTTGCCCTTCTCTTTCAGGAGCAGCCCGGCCTTGTTGAGTTCGCGGAACTCGGCGGAGGCGGGCGAGACAAACGGGCATACCCAGAACATCACCTTGAAGCCCTTTGCGTGGAGCCTGTCCATCATCGCCTTCGGATCGGGGAACCTGTCGGCGCGGAAGTCGAAATTCCCGTAATAGTTCTGCCAGTTGTCGTCCACCATGAACACGCCCACGGGAAAGCCGTTCTTTATCACGTCGTCGGCGTATTTTTCGACGTCCGCCTGGTTTTGGTTGTACATCAGCTCTATCCACGTGTTGTACTGCGGCATCGAAAAGAACACGTCCTCGGGAATGGCCCCCGAGGGCTCAAAGTGGATTTTGGAGGCGGCCAGATACGCGTCTTTCAGCGTCTTGCCGGCTGCGACGGGCTGGATTTTTTCGAACTCGCTCGTTATGGTTATGACGCCGTTTTTGGCGGAAAACCTGAACGGCTTGTCGCTCCATACATACCTGCCCCTGGAGGATACGAAAAGCGGCGCGGACTGGTTGGAATAGTTGCTCTTGGCCAGATCCTTTTCGGCGAAATTCCCGTAGGGCATGTGCGAGCCGAAGAAAGTCGCCGCCCCCCACCACTTTTCGCCCTCGAGCGGGGAAATAACCGACGTGTAGGTTTCGGCCAGGGCGGCGGAGGCAAAGATTGCCGCAGAAAGAGTCAAAAGGGATTTTGTTTTCATAAATCAGTGGCGTTATTTGATTTTTTCAAAGTACGGGAGGCGTCCGATCGGAGCCTCGACCTTGATTTTTGCGGGGCCTTTCACGACGGCGCCGAGGTCGTCCTTCCACTCGCCCGCGGGCAGGGAGACTTCGCGCTCGTCGGCCTCGGCGAGGACGGGGGCGACGAGGTATCTGGGCCCGAGCATGAACTGGTCTTTAACCTCCTCGAAGCCCTGGTTCGGAAATTCGTACTCCATGTAGCGGACGATGGGCTCCCCCGTTTTGGCCGCGTTGCGCGCGAGCTCCAGGATATAGGGGCCGAACTCTTTGTGCAGGTTCGCAAACTTGCGGCAGATTTCCATGTTCTCCTTGGAAAGCACCCTCCACGGGGCGACGGAAAACTGCATCATCGGCATCAGCGCATGCGCCTGGCATGAGCGCACTATGAGCTTTTCGTCGAGCTCCGCGCCGGGCTGGAATGAGATATAGTCGCCGCCCCCTATCATGTCGGGGCACGTGTACGGATAGCCCGCGATCCCCGCGGCGAGCATGTCGGGAATTATCCGGCGCAGATCCTTCCAAGTGTGGCACTTGTCCTGGAGGCGGAGGACGACGGGCTGCCCGGCCATTCCCGCGTTGGCGCGGAACTCGTTGTAGGGGAAGTCGAGAGCGAACTTCGACCATTCATGGGTATAGTCAGCCGGGATCTGCCCGGGCTTATGGAATTTGAAGTCGCCGACTACGAATTTCGTGTCGCCCGCGTCAAACTTGAAGCCGTCCATGCCGTACTTCTTCTGCATGCCGCGCAAAACCCCCTTGAGCGCGTCCGCGGCTTCGGGGTTGGTGAGGTCGTAGGCGGCGCTGTACCCGCTCCACCAATGGAGGATTGCGGGAGAGTTGCGCGACTTGCGCATGACGAGCAGCCCCCTCTTTTTGAGGTCGCGGAACTCGGCGGAGTCGGGGGCGACAAACGGCGCGACCCACAAAATCGTCTTAAAGCCCATCGAGTTTATCTTGTCGAACATCGCCTTGGGGTCGGAAAACGCCTCCGGGCGGAACTCGTAATTGCCCTGGTATTTCTGCCAGCCGCCGTCTATCATGAACACGCCTATCGGGAACCCGTTCTTCACGATGTCGTCGGCGTATTTTTCTATGCCCTTCTGGTTCTGGTCGCGCTGGAGCTCTATCCACGTGTTGTACTGCGGCATCGAAAAGAAGAGCTCCGGGGGGATTGTTCCGGAAGGCGGGAAATGCTTTTTGCTCGCCGCCAAAAACGCGTCTTTCAGGGTCTTTCCGCCCTCCTCCGGCTTGAGCTCCCCATAGTCGGAGATTATCGTAAGCTCCCCGTTTTTGACCGAAAATTTGAACGGCTTGTCGCTCCATATATACCTGCCCTTTGAGGATACGAAAAACGGGTCGGCCTGGTTGGAATAGTTGGAAGAGGCTATGTCCTTTTCGGCGAAGTCGCCGTAGGGCATGCTTTGGCCGAAGAAATTCGCGCCGCCCCACCATTTTTCGCCGTCGAGGGGCTTTATTTTTGATATGTAGGTCTGGGCGAAAGCCGAAGCCGCGAAAGTCGCGGACGCGAGCGCCGCCGTAATTTTCACTGTGGAGTTCGTCATAATTCGTGTCGTCATTTTTTAGCTTCCGCGACCGCCTCCGCGGCCGTCTTAAAGTGGAGTTTCGCAAACCTTATCAGGGCGCCGTCGCCGAACTTCCTGACAATTTCGGCGGCCTGCGCCCTTGCGCCCGCGCCGGAGCCTTTCAGCAGGGGGGCGCCGAACTCGTCGGAGAGCCTGCGCATCTGGTATATGTAGGTGGCGCGGGCGATGACGGACGCCGCCGCAACCACGGGATCCTCCTCGGCCTTGGTCCGCATTCTGAGCTCGAAACCGGGGACTGACAGCTGCCTCTGGACGAGCGGCTGCTTTGTAAACTGGTCGAGCATGCCCCACGGCACATGGCGCTCGGCGAGCGCGCTTTTTATCGCCTGCGCGTGCATCCACGCCAGCAGCCTGTTGAGGTTGCGCCCGAACTTTATATAGAGGGCGTTGTACTTTTCCATGCTCGCGTACGACACCTTGGCGACGACCCCCTTGGCGGACTTCACCATGCGCGCCATTTCGAGGGCGGCCGCGTCGCTCGTCACTTTTTTGGACTCCCTCAGCCCGCCGTCGAGCCACTTTTTCACGGCGTCTCCGTCCGCAACGACGCACGCGGAAACGAGCGGGCCGAAGAGGTCGCCCTTGCCGCTCTCGTCTATTCCGGCGTGCGCCTCGAACCACTCGGGGTGCGAGACGCTCTCGTAGCCCATCTCGGCGACGCCCGTAATTTCGGGCTCGAGCACGAACTGCACGAAACTCTCCGTCCCCTTGCCCTGCACCACGAGCTTGCCCGAAGAATACGCCACGACATTGACGTCCGGCCCCTTGTAGGCGAAAGCCGAATAGTCAACCCTGTACGGGGCCCACAGGTGTTTGTCGAGCCACTCGTCGAGTTTTTTCATCTGCGGCTCCGTCAGGAGCTTCGTGTACAAAGTCCTCTTCTTGGGCTCGCAGGATTCGTTTTTTTTCTTGGCTGGCATGGAAGGTTTGGCGGTTTGCCCGGCGCGCCGCCGCCCGCGCGGGGCCGCCGAAACTGTCCGGGATTATCGCAAACTGCCGGCGGCGACTTCAAGCCATTTTTGCACAAATCGCGCCGGGAGCCCCGCGCGGAACTCCGCGCTCCGAAAATTCTTGAACTTCCGCGGGCATTCTGCGATTGTCTTTCAAACGGGGATTGTAACGGAGGAATAAACATGAGCAAATCTATACTTGTGGTAATTTGCGACTTTCTTGTGCTCAGCATCATAAGCATTGTGGACTTCTCGCAAAAGCCGGACTCCGGCGCGGAGGACAAGAAGCGCGAGGAAGTCGTCGTGGCGCAAAATTTCGCCGACGCACAGATGGTCGATTTGCTGAAAATGTCGCTCGACAGCGAGCGGGAAAAGCGCGAGGCGCTGAAATCGGACGTCGAAAAGCTCTCGCAGGCCGCGAAGGACAGCCTCGAACAGGCCGACCGCCAGCGCAAGATTATCGCCGCGCGCGAAAAGCAGCTCGAGGAAATGCGCATGACGAAGGAATCCGTAGAGCGCGAAAAAATCGGGATACTCCAAAAGAGCCGCGAGCTCGAAGAGCGCGTGTCTGCGAGCGAATCCAGAAACGCCGCCCTCCAGCTTGAAATTCTCGGCGCGAGCCGGAAGCTCGAAAAGTCCGCCCGCGAGAGGATCGACCTGCAAAAACAGCTGGGCGATATGCGCGAAACCGACGCCGCCGCGCGCATGAAACTCGAGAGCGTGCAGGCGGAGCTGAAAGCCAACAAGGAAAACCTCGAGCGGCTGCGGAAGGAAAGCGAGGCCCTGAAGCTCGAGAACAGGGCCATCGAGGCCGAAAAAAGCGCGCTGGCCACGAGGCTCGAAGTCGCCTCAACCAAAACCCGGATTTACGAGGAAAACCTGAAGAGGGCGCAGGCGCTCGTGGACATCGAGAAGACCGAAAAGAAGAAAATCCTCGTGCACGCCGACAAGCTCGCGGCCGGAGTGAACGAACTCGCCGCCTCGCAGAAAAAAATGGAGTCGTCTCAGAAGGAAATCACAAAGGAGGTCAAAGACCTGCGCCCGCAGACGCCCTCGGAGGTATTCTCCAAAATCAAGCCTTCGCTCGTGTCCGTCACGTTCTCGCACACGCGCAGGGGAATACTCGGGCCCTCAACGACGCAGACGCAGCTGCGCGGCGTCCCGGTCAAAATCGGCGGCAAATACTGGCTCGCGTTTGCGGCGGACTCCACGGCGCTCGCGCCGACCCAAAACCAATATTTCCCGCCCGAAAAAATGTCGGTTTCCGTATCCGGAAACTCGTACAGGTTCGAGCCGCTGGCCGTCTATTCGCTCGCCAACGACCCGCGCCTGCTCGCAATCCAGGTGCCCGCGGAATTTATAGAGAAGGAGAAAATTTCGCCGCTGACGCCCGCCGACGGGTTCTTCCGATTCCCGGACTGCATAGTGGTGAACTCCAAAGACCTTTACTACGGGCAGGTGCCGTTCAGGGCCGACTACAAAAACCCCTCGTACGCGCGCCTTGACGTCGGGCTCCTGCAATCGGTCTTCGGAACATTTTCCCCCTCGGCGGGCGACATAGTGATTTCAAGAACCGGGGAATTTCTCGGCTTCATGGCGGAAAGCGACATAGCAAGCCTGATCTCCGAACTGAAACTCGGGCCCGCCCTTCCCATGGGGGACAAATACACCCCCGCCGGGGCGAATATCTTCGTGGGGCAAATATCCCAGCGGCTGCGCTCCGTCCCATACTCGCTCAAATAGGGCAGGAGACGGGCGCAGGTCATGGGCGCCGCGGAAGTGGCAAGGGCCTCTTCCGGCCGGCGCGCCCACCGCCTGCAAACCTCCGGCCCCGTATTGGGGAGGCTGCGGAATCCGTAGAGGTTCCCATGCAATCCGCCCGCCCCCGATTCGGCAAAAAAAACGAACCTTCGAGAGGTTCGTTTTTGCACGGTTTTACGCGGAAATAAAGGCCCAATTCCGCAAACATTCGCAAAGGGATTTACCCCTGAAGAAGCGGAAGCGCGGCGCCCGGCCGGATTGCGCACGCGCCCGGGGAGGCCGGCAAAGGATTATCTCGTGGTAATTTCGTCGTAAAATTCCACTATCTTCCCCCTCCTGTCGGATTCGTTGAACTCTATCGCGCTCTTGGGGTGCCTGTTCAGGAAACCGGTCGCCATGTAGGGGTAGTCGAAGCCCCACCCGAGCGAGGCGCGCATCGGCTCGATATGCTTTTCGATGCACTGCAACAGCGGGCGCAGCCTGTACTTGGGATTGTGCAAAAAGCCTGTCAGCAGCTCGAGCGGGCAGTTGCCGGCGCCCCTGCCGAGACCCGCGAGGGTGCCGTCTATCATGTTGGCGCCCGCGACGATCGCCTCTATGGTGTTGGCGAACGCAAGCTGGAGGTTGTTGTGCGCGTGTATGCCGATTTCCTTGCCGAATTCGTGGGCCACCCTCATGTACTTGGCCATCATGTAGCGTATCTGCTCGCTGTAAAGCGACCCGAAGCTGTCCACGAGGTATATCGCCTCGGCCTCGCTCTGGCCGAGAAGCTCCAGACCCTCGTCGAGCTCGCTCTCGCGTACGGTGGAAACCGCCATGATGTTGACGGTTGTCTCATAGCCCTTGTCTTTGGCGTCCTTTATCATGTCGAGCGCCAGCGGGATCTGGTGGATATAGGTCGCCACCCTCACGAGGTCTATGGGGCTCTTTTCCTTGGGAAGTATGTCGGTCTTGTAGTCGCACTTTTCGGCGTCGGCCATTACCGAGAGCCTGATGTCGCGCTTGTTGTCGCCGATTATGCGGTTTACGTCGTCTTCGCCGCAGAAGCGCCACGGGCCGAATTTGTCGGAAGAGAAAATCTTGCGGCTGTTTTTGTAGCCTATCTCCATGTAGTCTATGCCCGCGTCGGCGCAGGCGTCGTAGACCGCGCGGACCTCCCCGTCGGAGAACCTGCTGGAGTTCATGAGCCCGCCGTCGCGTATCGTACAGTCGAGCACCTTTAAGTCTTTCCTGAAACCTATCCATCTTCCGGACGATGTCGAGGAACCGTTCATTGTCTTTTGATTCATTGTATTTCCTTTTCTGCTGAAATCTCGGGCATAAAAAAAACCGGACGCCCTTTTGCGTTCGGTTTTCCGTCTTGGCAACAGGCAAAAGCCGCCCAGCCGAACGCTAATTTGTCGCGCCGGTATAGTAAAAGTAATAAAACTTTTCGCTGTGCGGATTCATCTGTTATTGTTGCGGATTAGACCCTCTTTTTTTCCGGTTGCAAGAAAAAAAACCGGCCTTTTTACGAATTTTTTTCGACAAATTTATAGAAGTCCGCAAAAAGCCCGTCGGCGTCGTTGGGGCCGGGGGCCGCCTCCGGGTGGTACTGCACCGAAAACACGGGGTAGTCCCTGTGGCGCAGGCCCTCAACGGTGTTGTCGTTGAGGTTTATCTCGGTGACTATCCCGCCGCATTTTTCGACGCTTTCGGCGTCCGCCGCGAACCCGTGGTTTTGGGAGGTGATGGACACTTTCCCCGTTTCGAGGTTCTTTACCGGCTGGTTGCCGCCCCTGTGCCCGAATTTGAGCTTGTAGGTTTTAGCCCCTATCGCGTGAGTTATCACCTGGTGGCCGAAGCATATCCCGAATGTCGGGATTTCCCTTATCAGCCTCGCCACCGTCTTATGGGCGTAGCCGACGGCGGCCGGGTCGCCCGGTCCGTTTGAGAGAAAAAGCCCCCGGGGGGCGAATTCGAGAATCTCCTCGGCGGAAGCCGAGGCCGGAAACACCGTCACGTCAAAGCCGTGGAAACTCAGCCTGCGGAAAATGGAGGTTTTCGCGCCGTAGTCGACGGCGGCGCATTTGAACAGCGGCTTTTTCCTTTCGAAATTGTAAAGGCTCGTACCGCTGACGGTAAAGGGCCTGAGCTCGTCGTCGCTCTCGGAAAAGCGGTAGGGCTTTTTGCAGGATACCTCGCGCACGTAGTCCACCCCCACGAGCCCCTCCCACCCGCGCGCCCGCGCGACAGCCTCCTCGGCGGAAATCCCCTCCGTGGAAAGGCATGCTTTCAGGGCCCCGGCGTCGCGGATTTTGCGCGTAATCGCGCGCGTGTCAACGCCGCTTATTCCGGGCACTCCGGCGTTTTTCAAATATTCCTGAAGCGGCATTTCGCTCCGCCAGCTGCTCGGAATAGGGCTCACTTCGCGCACGACAAACCCGGAAACCTTTATGCCGTCGGACTCTTCGTCGGCTTTGTTGACGCCGTAGTTGCCGATTTCCGCCGCCGTCATGGTCACGATCTGCCCGAAGTATGACGGATCCGTAAGGACTTCCTGATACCCCGTCATGGAGGTGTTGAAAACGGCCTCTCCGACGACGGTTTTTTCGGCGCCGAATGGGCGCCCCTTGAAGACGCTGCCGTCCTCCAATGCGAATATTGCCGTGGCTTTTTGAGTCATAATTGCAATTTTTACAGAAAGACAATGAACCGTTCCACTACTTTTACAAGCCAAATTTGGCGATGGGCGCGTATTTGGCGAATGCTTTTGGCGCGGGGCAGCGTTGCTACGGAATAAGTCGCACCCTCGCGTACCACAAGTACGCTTCGGCCGCGCCTTTTCCTCGCGCCTTGCCCCGCATCCAAAATCATTGCGCCAAATCCCGGAA
>DBGCYC010000057.1:0-2520 GCA_048390825.1 Candidatus Merdousia sp. | reverse complement strand
CTGGAAAGGCCGTGTGAAATGTTGTTTTCCCGCGCGTAATGGCCTCGCGTTTTTCATTGCGCGCGCCGAGCGCGCGCGCGGCATGAAGTTCGGCGTCGGTTTCAATGTCAGGTTGTAGTCCGGGTGCGATGCGCCGCCGTCAAGGCTTCAAAAAAAACCGTGTTGCTGAACATATCCTGTCCCCGTGCAACAGATATTTTTTTGCCCTAATGGTTGTTTTTCGCTTCAAACGCACTATTTTGGGCATATTATCGGCCCGACCGGCGTTTTTCTACTTCAACCAACCCCCAAAAAACCGCCTACAGGCTCTCTGTTTTGGCGGTTTTGAATAAACTTTCGAGGCCTCAAACCTTTTGGGTAAACCAGCTTTATTGGAGGATAGGCGCGGGTTTTGCGGGCCAATCCGTGGGGTGGAAATCTTTACGGCCCCGCTTACTTATCGCAATGTTCCGTTCAAGTCCCGTCTTTAAAATGTCGTCGCAGTTGCGGAAAATTTCCGGCGCCGGAAGGCGCCCGCGGGGGGAAGCGGGCTTCCCCTTCCGCTTCGGCGATTATTCCTACCTCCTCCTGCGCGAGGCGGCAAATCCGAGGGCGAGCGCGCCGAGGACTGCGGCGACGGCGGCGGGTTCGGGGACCTGCGCGAAGCCCACCTGGAGCGAGTAGCCGTTGTCGAGGGATTCCACCCAGCGGAATACGGCCACCCCGTTTTCTACGCCAATGGCGTAGAAGTCGCTGCCGGCGTCGTAGACGTTTTCGCCCAGTTTGGATTCGAGGTCGAATCCGGCGAGGTCGCCCGCGGAGAGGATTTCTATCCAGTTTTCTATTGATTCGGCGTCTTTTGCTATGACGTAGTCGTAGTTGGCCAGATCCAGCGCGTTGCCGTTCCCGCTCGTGAAGTTTATGCCGATTTTGCCGGAGCCCGCCGCCTTTGTAAAGGTTTCCGAAAACACGATTTTGTCGGTCATCAGGAGTTCCGGGGCGTTGTGGTTTTCAAAGTTTTCAAAGGCGAAGCCGCCGCCGCGGAATTCGCCGCTCTTGAAATAGGCGGTTCCGGTGCTGGTTGAATTGTAATGGGCCGCGCCGAATTCTCCGCCCTCCATTATGAGCGTTGCGAGCCTGTGGGTGGAGGCTATGCGCGAGTTGTCCATAAAGAGGCGGCCGCGCTTTACGGTGTACGTCCCGAGCTGGCTGCCCTTGATTTCCGTGTTGTCTTTGAGCGACGAGAAGAGGCGCTGGGTGCCGTCGCCGTCCATGGTGATGCTCACGGTGCCCTTGACGTCCTCGAGGTTCCTGTTGTTGCCGTCGTCGGCTATAACGCCTATGTACTGGAAGTCGGTTCCGGCGGCGTTTTTGAATATTATCGACGAATTGTACGTCTTGCCTGCGTCGTTTGCGATCGTGACGTCCTTGTGGTCGACGAGGGAGCTGAGGCCGCCGACTTCGAGAACGCATTCCTTAGCGAAGGACACAAAGGTGTAGCCCGAGCCGTTCGAGGCCAGGTGCATGACGCCCGAGACGTTTACGTTGTCGAGGCCGAGCGACATGGTGGCCGCGGCGTTGATTCCGGCGGTGGTTACGCCGCCGACTTTCACGTCGCCGCTGACATTGAGGGTGGCGTTGGTGACTTTTGCGCTCTGGTATTTGAACGCGAGGGAGGCGGGGACATAGCTGTCAAAGGTTCTCCCGTCATATACTTCGCAGCCGACTTCGAGGCTGCCGGCGTTTATTTCGACGGCCGCCGTGCCCTCGTAGTCGCCGAAGGACTCCCCGAATACCATATCGCCCCTCTGGTCGGTGATCTGGGCCTTGATTGCGCCGTTCACCGTGAAGTTTGCGGGGACGCTTTGGTTCAGAACCTGGTTGCCGAAAGACAGGTTTGCGCCCTTGGTGAGAATGAGGTTGCCGATATAGGTATCGACATTTGTTATCCAAGCCACCCCTCCGACATTGTAGAAAATGGCGGTGTCTTCGTAGTTTGGAACCGTTCCGCTCTCGGTTTTGGATTCGTCCAGAGCCCAGGAGTTATTCTCCGAAAAACGGCCCTGGTTTTTAAAATACATGTTTTCCGAATGCGCGGAAAACGCCGAAAAGGCGAAAGCCGCAGCGAGAGAATAGGAGAGAATTTTTTTCATAATAGCGAAATAATTTTATTTAATTGCTGAAATTCCAAACGAGTATCGCATTCCATTATAATGTCAATAGAAAATTTAGAGCCATCTCTCTTCATATCTCTTTTTCTAACAATAATATTCGGAAAAACGATTACCCCTCCCTGTCAAAAATTCAAACGATTGAGACCCCCTCAACTACTCCTCTTCCATATGGAAGTTCAAACGATTGAGTTTCTTCCCCTTTCCATTTTCTTCCCGAACGCATTTTAGCCTGACATGTTTCCGGCCAATATTCTATCGCATCTCAAGGTTTGAGTGGAGGAATCGAACATTTGAGTGGAACGCCCATTTTTTGAGGTTTTCGGAGGGGAGTGTTGCAGTGTGTGTCAGGGGAGATTGCAAGAGGGCT
>DBGCYC010000056.1:0-85631 GCA_048390825.1 Candidatus Merdousia sp. | reverse complement strand
ATTGGTTTTCATAGCGCCATTTATATATGGAAACCTATTCCGTGATAAAAGAAGAATTTTTTCCTTTTTTGGTTTACTGTAAACCGTGCGCAACCAATCGCGGCTCGAAAATTTCCAGGTGCGCCCGGATTGCGCGATAAAAGAAGGGTTATGCCCGCCTCCCAAATCGGCTTCGCGTTTTTCGGAAAATCTGCCGCGCTTTCTCCGAACCTTCCGCGCCCGTCTAATGTCCGGTGCGGTTATTTGCGCTTTATAAGGCGGTAGAACTGGTCGATGTCCTCGAGAATCCTCCTGCATACGTAGGAGTTTGAGGGGGTCCGCGTAATGTAGCTTGTGCGGCCGAATATGGCGAGGATCGTCGCGCCTATGAAATTTTCAGGCAGTTTTTTTATCTCACCCCGCTTTATCGCGTTGCGTATCACCCTGCGGGCCTTGTCGAACTCCGTCTGTGCCTCGCTTTTGAACCTGGGCTCGCACTGAATCATCGCGGAGTAGAGCGTATTGTACTTCAAAATGTCAACCTCTTCGCCGCCGATATTTGTCATAGAGCCCACGGCTTTTGCGGCGTTGCGGAAAAATTCCGCGAGCGTTATTTTGTCGTAGTCGAGCTCCGGGAAGAACCTGTCGTAAAAATACCTTCTGCCCGCCTCGAAAAACAGCTCCGACTTGCTTTTGAAATACCTGTACATGAGCCCGCGCGAAATCCCGAGGCTCTCCTGTATGTCGCTCACAAGAACCCTGTCGTAGCCTTTTTCGAGGAGCAGCAGGAATGTCGTTTTGAGGATTTTGTCGCGCGTGGTCTCTGGCATGCCGTATTAATTTTTTGCGCGCAATATTCCGCAAAACGCCCTGGCAAGGCAAGGCGAATTTTATTTTCCCGGGCGTTCCCGCCGGGATTGCGGGCGGAATGCCGGCCCGGAAGGGACGGGGATTGCCCGCCTGCCGTATGGCCATTTGGCGGGAGCGGAATGCGCGCCGCGGGGGGTGCAGAGCGCGAGGGGGAAGCTGAATCAGTCACAATGGGCGCCGGGCTGCGCGTTTGAAACCGCATGCGGCCTTTGGCTTCCCTCCCGGTTTGGCCCGGCTCCGGCCCGCCGCGCTTCTGCGGCATGGGCTTGTCCGCGTTCCGGCTTTTGGGATTTTTGTCCCCCCTCCTCCCCCGCGCGGTGGACGCGGGCGGAATGCCCCCGCCGGTAAATGAACGTTCATTCATTTTTTATTTGACAATGAACGCGCGTTCATTTTGCATGGGCGGCATTCTCACCTATGAAAAACCTTAACGCAATTTTCGCCGCGGCGGCAGCTTTCGCGGCAAACGCTACATTCGGCGCGGGCTACCAGATAGTGGAGCAGGGCGCGGCAAACATGGGCAACGCCATGGCGGGCGCCACGGCAAACGCCAACAACGACGCCTCCGCCGCGTTCTGGAACCCCTCGGCGGCGTGCTTTATGCCGCTGGAAATCGGCAAGACGCGCGTGGACTCGGTGGTGTCGCTCGTGCTCCCGACTCTCTGCGTCAACGACAGGGGCTCGACTCCCTCCGCGCTGATGGGCCCCGACAGCGAGGGCACGTGCGGCACAAACGAGTTCGTCCCCAACCTTTACGTTGTCCACAGGTTCACCGAAGACCTTTACGGCACGCTATCCATTACAGCCCCCTACGGCCTCGAATCGAAGTACAACAACGACTGGTTCGGAAGGATACAGGGCACGCGCAGCTACCTTTTCACCACAGACTTCAACCCCGGGTTCGCCTACAAGGTCAACGACTGGTTTTCGGTCGGCGGCGGCGTCAGCGCGCAGTTCGCCTACTGCACGCTCGCCAGCTATATTCCGGGCATGGGCACGCTCGACTACACCGGGCAGAGCTGGAGCGTAGGCGGCAACATCGGCTTTTCAATCCAGTACGCCGAGGACGGCAGGTTCGGGTTTTCGTGGCGCAGCCAGGTCTCCCACACCCTTACGGGCGGCGAGCACCTCAACGACGCCCTGCGCGCCGACATATCCGCCGACATGTACATGCCCGACACCTTTACGGTGGGCGTGTACCAGCGGCTGCGCGGCGCTTTCCGCGAATTCGCCGTCATGGCCGAGTACGCCTACACGCGCTGGTCGGTCTTTGAAGACGTGACGATAGAGGGTAGCACCGCGGGCACCGTGAGCATTCCCGAAAACTGGGAGGACTCCTCCCGCGTGGCGCTCGGTTTCCACTACTATCCGGAGGAAATCGAAAACCTGACTGTCCGCATAGGCGCGGCCTACGACGAAAGCCCCGTAAACGGCCCGAAAAACCGCACTTCGCGCATACCGTGCTCCGACAGGGTCTGGGCGAGCTGCGGCATCGGCTACAAAATCGGCAACGTGTCCTTCGATTTGGCCTATTCCTACATATTCGTTCTCGACAGCTCGATGGACAGAACCGAAACGCTCCCCGTCCCGACGACGCTCAGGGGCGACTACTACGCCCACATACACGTGGTTTCAGCCCAGATAGGGTTTGAATTTTAAGCCGGCGGCCGCGCTTACCGGCGCGCGCCCAAAGCTTGCCTTTGCAATTTCCCCCCGCGCAGGCGCGCGGGGTTTTTTATGTTGCGCCTTTCCGCGCCCGCATTTTCGGAGTGCGCGCAGGGGCGCGTTTTATTTTGGACGGTTCCGCCTGTTTTTGGCGGTTCCGCCGGGCTCCTGCGCGCGCGGATTCGCCCCGCCGCATGGCAGAGGAAAATGGTCCGCGGAGCCGAATGCGCTATCGGGCCTTCGCCCCGCTTCTTACGTTGTACATGTCGTAGCCGATTTCCCTGACTTTTGAAATTGTCTCGGGATACGGGTTGTCGCACACGTCGGTGAGGCCCACCTGGAAGTTTTCGCCGTCGAATCTGCCCGTCACCGCCTGGTCGGAGAACTGGTGCCAGTGGATTCCGATTACGGCGGGGTTTTCGAGCGCGGATTTCGCGTAGTCGTAGTAGGCCTGCGCGCGCGCGTTCTGGTCGGCCTTCATTATCAGCGACGGGTGGAAAAGGCCGCGGTCTGTCGACCCGAAGTGCCATTCCCCGATCATCACGGGCTTGTCTATGCCGTCCGGAAGCTTGAAGCCGCGCAGGTTGTCGCGGTAGATGTTGTAGCTTATTATGTCGCAGTACTTGGCCGCGGCGCCTATCGCCAGGCTGTTGGAGCCCGAGAACCGGCAGCCCATGTAAAGCTTGTTTGGCGCGAGCGCCCTGATTTCGTCGCGGATCGCCCTGAAATACTCCTCGGCTATTTTGCGTGTGAAGGCCTTCAAGTCGCCGGAATCCGCGCCCTTTGGGACCTCCGTTTTTGCGAGGAAGTCGTCCCAGCCGGAGTAGGAGGCCTTCCACGCCTTGTTGAGCTTCCCGATGTCGCCGGAATACTTTTTCTTCAAGTCCTCGGCGAAAGCCTTCTTTGCCGGCATGTCTGCGGGGGAGGCGAGCGCGCACTTTGCGAGGTCTTCGGGGCCGCCCCAGTGGAGCTCGTTGTCGACGAAGAATCCTATGCACCACGGGTCGTTGAGCTGTTCCTTGCGCTCTTTGAGGTTTTTCCTGACGTCTTCGCGGAATTCCTTTGCAAACGGGTCGCGGAAGGGCCACCACCAGCCGTCGGAGCCCGCGAGCGCCGGGCCCTTTATCTCGAATCTGTCCACGTACGGCGTCTTGCGCTGCAGGAAAATCGAGCTGTCGGAACTGTTTGCAATGGTGTTCAGCCCCCAGCTGCGCAGGCGCCTGTGGGCGCTCTCGGCGTACTTTTCGCGCCAGGGCGCGCCGTACTTCCTGAATATGTTTGCGGCGGAGAAGTCGTACGTCTCCCTGATTCCCCGCTTGAGGTAGTGGGGAACGAGCAGCTCGTCTTTGGTCGTGTAGAACAGCGCGAACGGGTCGCTCTTTTGCGGGAGGCTTTCAAAGTAGAATTTTCTGCCGTCGAGGGGGGTTATCGCGGACGAGGGCGTCACCCGGACCACCCCGTGCGACCAGAACAGGTTTCCGTCGGGATCGACGAGCCACCACTTGCCGCCGATTTTCTCGGTTCTGAAATGCCCCGTGGCCTCGCGCTTTCCGCCGGCGGCCCAGCCCCCGAACCTGTCGCGGCCGGCCGGGCCGGGCTTTTCGGCCAGCTCCTTTTTCTCCCTTTCGGCCGCGGCCCTGAGCTCCGCGTCGGAATGCGTCTTGCCCGGCCACTCTTTGAATTTGAACTGCCCGTATTTGTCCACGAACGGGAAGAATTCGCTTTCGGACATGTTGAACCATGCGGGGACGTCGGCCGGGTCGTGCTCGGCGGCGACTATCGAATAGACCTTCATGGGCGCGCCGTTTCCGTTCCACGGCCGGACGAGCATTATCTTTTTGATTTTCGAGTAGTCGGAGGGCAGGGCCGACCTGTCGCCTCCCCCGAAAGGGCTGGCGCGCATTCCCGCGATTTTCGCCGCGGTTTGGGGATCCCTCGGCGGGCGGGGGTGCTTGTAGAGGACGGTTTTCCTCTCGCCCGGCGCGAGCTCCACGGCGCCGACTTGCAGGAAGTCCGTGGTTTTGGAGCCGCCGTCGGAAATCTGGAGTTTCAGTTTAAGAACGTCGGTTTTGGAGGTGTTTTCGACGTCGAATTTGAAGTCGAGGTTTTTTGACAGATCCCAATTCCCGTCAAATTCTATTCCGCGCGATGTCAGGAGCGCTCCGCCCTCCTTCTCGCACTTTTTCGCCGGGGCGCCGATATTTTTGGCGGCGTCGAATACGGTTATGTCGGCGGCCGCGAGGGAAGCCGCGAAAGCCGCGGAGAGCGCGACGGATTGGAAAAGGCGGATATTTGTCATAGGCTTGACGGGGTTTGACGCGCAATACGCGCGCATTTCCGATAAACCTAATTCCGCCATCAGGCGTTTTCAAGACAAAAACGCGCGCGGCCCCGCGGCGAAAGCGCGCCGGACGCGTATCCCGACCGCGCGGAGCGCGGCGGAAAAAGCCTATTTTCGGCCTTCCGGCAGGATTTCAATCCAGTAGCCGTCCGGGTCTTCGATGAAATACAGGTTCATGTCGAAGTTTTCGAAGCACACGCACCCCATTTCCCTGTGGAATTCCCGCCACTTTCCGTAGTCGCCGCGGACGCTCATGCACAGGTGGCTCTCGTTGTCGCCGAGGTCGTATGCGCCCTCCTTGTCTCGCAGCCATGTGAGCTCGAGCCTGAATGCGGTCTCGCCGTCGCCGAGGTAGGCTATTTTGTACGACCCGTCTGGCGAGTCTATCCCCCCCGTTTTTTTCAGGCCGAGCGCGCGCCGGTAAAAATCGGCGCTCCGTTCAATGTCTGATACGTTGATGTTGAAGTGGTTGAAAAAGGCCCTTACGTTTTCCATTGCCATTGCGTTAAACTGCGCCCGGGGCGCGTTGCAACAAAAAAAGGGAGGGCGGAGGCGTTTTGCCCCGTCCCCCCGTTCATCATATTATAAATGGGAGAAAATTTTCTAATCCCCGCCCGGCCCGGATTTGCGGGCGCCCGAGGACTTGCTGCGGTCTATGGCCTGCAAAGACAGGTAGGAATCGCCGAATGTGGCGAGGTTGTCGAGCTCCGTGTCGAAGATGTCGTAGTGGTCTTCCTCCTCCCTGATTATGCTTTCAAATAGGGTTTTGGTTCCGCTGTCGGCGTAGGAGGCGGCGAGGTTCGCCCATTTGTTGTAGTCGGCGACGCTCCCGTCTTCGAGCCCGCGCGCGACCGTCAGCATCTCCTCGACCTTTTTGAGGTCTTCGAGCTTTACGGGCTTTACGGGGCCGGCGAGCTTCATCACGACATCGCCTTTGAGGAAGAGTATCCTCTCCGCGAGCTTTTCGACGTGTATCATTTCGGCTATTGATATTCGCTTGAAAATCGCGGCGAGCGGCTCGTATCCGCGGTCGTCGCAATGAAAGTGGTAGTACATGTACTGGTGGACCGAGAGGAGTTCCTCCGCCACGGCCCTGTTCAGCAGATCGACGCTTTTTTTTCTGTCCATGATGTCGCTATGTTTGTTTCGGCGGTTTATTCCGCCATGCCGTATAACGACATTGCGCGCCGGCGGGAGTTCCGAAAAAAAGGCTCTCGCGCCGAAAAATTCTTTTGGGAGAATCCCGGGCGAAGGGCTGGTAGAAAGCCGGATTTTCGCGGAAAAGTGGCGTGAAAAATCGGCTTTACAGCGTTTTTGCGCAAATATATTGTGTATTGAGTTATGCACAAATACGCGATATACGCAATGGCTGCCCTCGCGGTTTCCGCGTTCGGGAAGGTTTGGGGAGGGGAAAAATACGCCCTCGAAAACGATTCGGTAAGGTTTGAGCTCGACGAAAGGGGTAGGCTTTCCTCGCTGAAAAACAAGGCTTCCGGCGCGGACTATGCGGGCGGGGGCGACCTCTGGCGCATAATATATTCGCGCGGGGACTCGCTCGAAAACGAATGGCTGCCCTCCGACGCCCCGCTTGAAATATCGAAGCCGTCGCCCGAAAAAATCCTGCTTGAATACGGCGGGCAGTTCCCCGTCAAAATAGAATGCTCCCTCGACGGCGGGCAGGTTCTGATGAAGCCGACCGTGAAAAACGCCTCCGACGGCCTCGTTTTGCGCGAGTTCCAGTTCCCGTTCGTAAAGAACCTTCCGAATGCCGAAAACTCGAGGGTCATATGGTCGAGATCCGGCGGAGCCTACGCCGCGCGCGGCGGGCAGAGCCTGCGCAAATGGGTGGAGGGCGCAAAGACCTACTATATGGCGGAGGACTACAACGCGTTCGAGCGCTCCGAAGTCTATCCCGGAATGCTTGCGCTGAACTGCTTTTTCATAGAGGGGCCGAAAGGCGGGGGCGCTCTCTACATGGCCAGCTACGACGATTCCTTCCAAAAAACCCTCCACCTGTTCCGCGGAAGGGCGGCGGAGGGCAAAAAGGCGCGCGAAATCGACGCGGGGTTCGTGAAGTATCCGTTCCTCAAACCCGGAGGGGAAAAGGCGTACCCCGCCAGCGCGCTCGCCCCGGTCGGGAGCTGGACGGAGGGCGCGAAATTCTACCGCAAATGGGCGGACTCGTGGCGCAGGCCGTTCAAGCCCGCGGATTCGCTCTCTTCTTCCAACGGCTGGCAGAGGCTCATCGCGCGCCACCAGTACGGAAAGCAGTTTTTCAAATATTCCGACTTCCCGAGAATTTTGAAAGACGGGCTGGCGGCCGACATAGACACCCTGTTTTTGTTCGGATGGTTCAAAGAGGGGCACGACGCCGGCTACCCGGAATACTCCCCCGAGGCGGGGCAGGGCGGGGACGAGGCCCTTAAAAAGGCGATCGCCGAATTTCGGAAGGGCGGCGGAAAAGTCATAATATACTATAACGGCCAGCTGATAGACGCCGCCACGGATTTCTACAAAAAGCTCGGGCGCAGGATAAGCGTCAAGGTGCCCGGCGGCAGCGAGCACATAGAGCGCTACATGTTCGGCGGGGCCGGCACGGCCCTGCGGACTTTCGGCAACAAGACTTTCGTCACCGCCTGCCCGTCGTCCGCCGAGTGGCTCGAAGTCCTCAAAAGCCTTGCCGACCGTGCGCTCGGCATGGGCGCAGACGGCGTGTTTTTCGACCAGCTCGGCTACATGAGCCAGGTCTGCTGGGACGAATCGCACGGGCACGAGGTTCCGTTCATGGAAGTCATGGGCGCCAAGCGCAAAATGCTCGAGAAGCTCAGCGCCCACATAAAGGCCGGGAATCCGGACGCGACTTTCGGCATAGAGTGGCTGACGGACTGCACCTCGGACTGCGCGGACTATGTGCACAACGTGGCCGTTTACACCTCGCTTTCATTCAAGGACGGGTTAGGCGTCCCGCGCACGGACTTCGTCCCGCTATTCCAGTACGTCTTCCCCGAGACGCGCACGACTGACAGGGATATACGCGACGACACCGACGTGAAGCGCAGGGTTAACCTCGCCGTGATCCGGGGGTGGAGGACGGACGCGGAAATATACCGCTGCCGCGCGACCGTCGCCGAGGCTCCGGGCTATCAGGCGTATCTGAAGGAGGTCGGAACCCTTCGGGACAAGTACAGGAGGCTGATACTAAACGGGTCTTTCCGCGGAACCGACCTGGCGGAGTGCTCGAATCCGCGCGCGGAGTATTTCGTTTTCACGAACGGCGACGAGCTCGCCGTGGCGGTCACGCAGTCGTCGGAGGATTCTATGAAGGCGGGCTTCAAAGTTCCCGGATACAGGTTTGCCGAAAGCGGGGGGCTCGGCGGGTGCTCGGTTTCGGGCGGAGGGGATTCCGCGGAAGCGGCGCTGCCGAGGGACTCCGTCGCGGTTTTGGTGTTTAAAAGGTAATTTTTATAGATTTTGGAAAGATGCCGCCGGAGGGTTCCGGCGGCGTTTTGTTTTTATAAACTTAACATAGTAAGGGAAATTGTCTATGAGTATTTTTCATGAAAATGAAAATACTTTTGTCTTTCCTTGCGGCGGTTTCATCTGCCGCCGCGTCGAATTACATGTTTTGGAATCCCGATTCCGGGGCGGACGCGGCGCTTGCTGAAAATTATTGGGAGTTTTCGGGAAATTTTAACAACATATGGTCGTATCCTGTCGTCTATCCCTCCAACTATACGGGGGAAATGAAGGCCATTGACAATAATTACAGCCAGGTGGGCACGTATTCCTCCGCGGCGTCCCTGCCGGGGGCGTCGGACACCGTCGCCTTTATAAGGTACGAACGGGCGCTCGCCGACGCGGACGGCAACCCCGTTCTCGACGGCGGCAATCAGTCCTACGAACAGAAATGGCCGAAAGGAGTGGTTTTCTCCGAGAGCTATTCCGTCGGAACGATGCTCGTGAGGGGGCCGTCCTCCATGTCGCTCGGCGGGGCGGCGGCTTCGTCCGAAAGCTTTCTGCTGGAAACCGGCAATCTCATGATAGGGTACAGCACCCTTTCCATAAAGAGGTCATCGGACGCGAGGCAGACGCGGTTTGAGATTTCCGTCGCGGATACCCTGAAAGTGGAATGCGGAAGCAGCGACAACGTGTATTTCGGTTCGGGGGGATCGGACGGGTTTATCGACAAAATCTCCGCGGGCTACCTTCAGGCCATGGGGAACGTCCACATGTTTGCCAGGCAGATGGAATTCTCCAACGTCACCATAAACGATCCCGGCGAGATGCTTTACCTGTATTTCGACAATTCCATCTTTGATTCGGCGGGCGCTGTTGTGCGGATAGACGGAAACTTGAAAAAGGGATCCGGAAAGAGTGACGCGGCGGTCGCCCTCGACTTTTCCAACGCGGACTTTTCCGGCGTATCGGCGGGCGACAGGATAGTTCTGGTTTCGGCCGGCATGATGGAAAATTTCGACGCGGACGACCCTTACAGGGATTTCACGGTGGAGGGCCTCGAGGCGTTCCTGCCCGAGGGCCTGTCCGGCGTTCTGGCGTGGAATTCGGGGCAGCTGCAGCTTAGCATAGTGCCCGAGCCTTCGGCGGCCGCGGCCGTCTGCGCCGCCGCGGCGGCCATCGCGCTCGCTTCCCGCCGCAGGCGCGGAAAATAACGGCAAAAAGCGCGAAAAAACCGGCGCCGGATAAATCCGGGCGCCGGTTTTTTTGCGGCCTTTCCGCCGGAGCCGCTATGTATCTTGAAGTTTGATTTTGGAAAAATGAAGCAGGATTTGGGAAAAAGTTTCCGGAAGTAGCGCCGCAAGGGCGTTTTTTTCACACCGAGCGCGTGATCACGGGCTGGACGCTAAAACTCGGAGCGGGGCGGAAACATTGCCAAATCTTGCTTCATTTGCCGGTGCCGGCGCAAAAAGCTTCCAAACTCAAATCCGGCCGGCGGCTCCGCCACAAACTTTAAATTCCCGTAATTTCCCATTATTTCCCGGCATTTCCCGTTTCCAGCCTCATCTTTCAAACATCAGCTATTCCGCCCGGGCGCGCAGGTACTGGGCTATGGACTGGTTGAGGTAGTCAAGGTAGCGGTACGGCACTATGGGCTCTCCCGCCGCGGTCGAGCCGCGGGAATCGAAAGAGACGCTGTTGTCTGAAATGGAGATTTTCGCCTTTGCCGAAACCCCGCCTCTCGAAATTGAGGCGTCAAATCCGCCGCCGGGCGTAGACTTGGCGTTCCACCCGCGCCGCGAAAGGGCGTCCGCGACCGCCCTTGTCAGGGTCTGCCTGTCGGCCGAATACGCGTAGGAGACCACATAGTCTCCCCTCCTTGCGCTTTCGTACCCCGTTTCGGTCGTGCCCGTATTGCATGCCGCGGCGAGAAGGCAGAGCGCGGATGCGGCTGTTGCGACAATTTTTTTCATAATATATCCCCTCTATTTGTCCGCGGCCGTACCCACGTTGTCCCTTATGGCGCAGTCGGCGCTCGGGGCGAGCTCGTTGAAAAATTTTTCGGTGAACCCCCTGAACATCGCGTTTGCCGTGATTGCGCAGCATTGAAGGTTTTTGGTGACAAAGCCGTATTTCGGCGTCCTCACGCCCTTGCCGCGGTCGTCTATGCCCGTTGCGGCGGAGTTCGCGCTCACCGTTATTCCCCTGCAGTTTTCGAGGTACGCCTGGCACGAGTATTCGTCGCCGAGCTTTGAGGCGTCCTTGCCGTTTCTCCTGAAAACGTTGCCTGTGACGGCGGAATCGGAGATATTGCGCAGCTTTACCGCCGCGCCCCAGTTCCTGTCGAAGGAATTTCCGGTGATGTTCCACGCGTCGCCGGCGGGGAGGTCGAGCCCGTGAGCGCCGTTCCATTCCACGCGGTTTGCCGTGAACATGACGGTCGCGGTCACGCTGTCGCCGACGAATCCGCCCTGCGAGTTTGCGGAGAGCTGGTTGTCGCTCACGAAGCCGTCCCAGCCCTGCACCCGGATTCCGGCGCCGCCGTTGCCTATGAAGATGTTGCGCCGCACTATGAACAGCCACACCCTTTTGAGGTATACGCCGTCGCCCGAAAATCCGGTGATGTGGCAGTCTTCTATTATGCAGGAGTCCTCTTTTTTGCTGTATTCCCTGTCGTTGTTGAGGTAGATGCCGTGCGACTTCCCTTTTGCGGCCCTTCCGGCGCCTTTCAGGAAGAGGCCGCGAACCCTCCCTCCGAAAGCGCCCGTGATGTCGATTACGCAGTCGGCTTCGGGGGATTCGAGCTTCAGCACGGCCCCGGCCGCGCCCCGGTATCCCCATTGCGGCTCGGCGAGCATCGTGGTGTGCTCGGGGAGCTTCAGCCCGGAGCAGAGGTATTCTCCGGACGGGAAGTAGACCGTCCCCCGGATCTTCCCCGCCGCGTCGAGGGCCTTCTGTATTGCCGCCGTATCCGAAGCCTTCCCGTCGCCCCGGGCCCCGTAGTTGCGTACGTTAAAGACGCTCGTCCGGCGCGCCGGAGGGGAGTTTTCGTCGTCCGCGAGCGCCGCGGGGGAGACCGCCGCGATTCCCCCGATGAAGCCCGTTGCGGCGGCGGCCTTCAAAAACCTTCTCTTCTGCAAGTCGAATTCTTCCATAAAGCCGATTTTTTCCCCGCCCGGCGGAAGTGTCAACGTTTTTTCTTGAAAACGCCCGCTGCGGTGGCATAAATGCCGGCAATAAGAATCCGCGCTGTGCGCGGAATCCCGGCTTTTTTCAATAATATGAAACACACCATATCGGCACTCGTGGAAAATAAGTTCGGCGTCCTCGCAAGGGTCGCCGGAATGTTCAGCGGCAGGGGGTTCAACATCGAAACCCTCAATGTAGGGCCCGTCTGCGGCGGCAAGTACTCGCGCATCACCGCCACGGTCAACGACGACCGCAACAGCGTCGAACAATGCGTAAAGCAGCTCAAAAAGCTCGTCAACGTCATAGAGGTTGAGGAATATTCCGTTCCCGGCTCTTTTGTGGAGCGGGAGCTCGTCCTCGTGAAAGTCAGGGCCAGCGGAAAAAACCGCGCGGAAATCGTCCAGACTGCCGACCTCTTCCACGCGCGCGTCGTGCACGTCGACAAGAATTTCCTCATAATACAGTGCACGGGCAATCCCAATAAAATGGCGGCTTTTATGAATATGATAGAGCCTTTCGGCGTGGTAGACATGGCAAGAACCGGCAACCTCGCCCTCTCGCGCTTCGGCGGATAGGGCCGGCGCGGCGCTTTCGGGCCCCGCCTTTGTATTCGGGTTCCCGCGGCTTTCCCCTCTCCCGTTCCCCCCGTTTTTTCCCGCCGATGAACAAACGGGGTTTTTTGTTGTCGAAATGAAATGAAAATCCGGCGGGCAGCCGGTTTAAAATTCAACCCGTAAAAATTATGAAAAAATTATTGGCAGCGATTCCGGCGGTTTTGGCCCTTTCGGCGTCCGCGGTTTTGGCGTCGGACAAAATCATAGACTTTTCGGCCCTTCCCCAGCCGATCCAGCAGTTCGCCAAGGCGAATTTCAAGGACAAAAAAGTGGCGGTGGTCAAGGAGGACACGAGCTTCTTCGGCGCGGTCACCGACGGCTACGACATCGTGTTCGCCGACGGAACGGAGGCGGAGTTCTCCTCCGACGGAACCTGGAAGGAAGTGTCGGCGAAAACGTCGTCCGTCCCGAATTCCATCGTTCCCGAGCAGATTCTCGGCTACATAAGGGACAACTTCAAATCTTCCCCCGTAATCCAGATCGAAAGGAAGCGTTACGGGTACAAGGTGGAGCTGGCCTCCAAGCAGGAGCTGAAATTCAACAAGCAGTTCGTATTCCTCGGCCTCGATTAGGAGGCTGGGCATGGAAAGCCCCCGCCCGCTTTGCATCGCGTCTGCCGCCGCGGGAGGGGCCGCCTGAATAGACAGATTCAACACTTGCGCGCCCGCCACCCCGCAATGCAGGGCCGCGTGGGCGCGCGCAAAAGAAAAAGCGAACCCCGTGCGGGGTTCGCTTTTTCTTTTGCGCGCAGGTGTTGTCGATTGAAGCGCAGGCTTTATTGGTCTTCGCGGGGAGGGGGATAATCCGCCTCATTTTTCTTTCGCCGGCGCGTGATATCGCGCGCATTTTTCAATAAAAAATCCCCCGGAGAGCGTGCGCGCCGGGCGCGCCGAATCCGGAGGATTTTTTCGCAGGGGGTGGGTCAGGCCTTTTCGACGAGGCCGGCCTTTATGGCCTTGGCGCACACCCAGAGGCGCTTTACGGCGCCGCTCGAGGTGCGCACGCGGACCCTCTGGACATTCGGCTTGAAAGTGCGCTTGTTCTGCTTGACGAGCTGCAAGCCTATGCCGCCGCTTTTTTTGCTCTGGCCCTTGTGGATTATTTTGCGCCCTTTAACGGGACGCTTTCCGGTTATTGCGCATACTCTTGACATGGTTGTCTCCCTTGTGTGGTGAATTGTTTGTTTTAAATTTCCGCCGCGAGGCGCCGCCCGCCGGGAGACGCCCTCAGCCCCGCGCAATTCCGTTGAAATTTTTCCTTTCGCGCGGGCCGTTTTATGGTTTAAGCCGTAAAGACAACCCTATTTTTATTTGAAACGCAAACAAAAATTTGGCCTCCGGGAATTTTTTTGCGCGCGCGGATTCGGGACATTGGAATTGACGGCCGGGCGGGGGCAGGCTATCTTTTGCGCAATGAAAGCGATTTTGATTTTGCTGTCTGCGGCTTTTGCCGCGGCCGCGCTTGCGGAGGGGGCGGCCGCGATAAAAAATTCCCATGCCGACCCAAAATACGGGAGGCCGGCAGAGTTTTCAAAAGTCGCCGGAACGAAGGGGGCTATGGCCCTCGAGATTTCGGGCGGAAAGCTCTACGCTCTCGAAAACCGCGGCCTTTCCGTGTACGACATATCCGAGCCCGCCTCGCCGAGGCTCCTCGGTTCCGTCGGCGGAATGGGCGGCGTCCGCCAGCTGAAGGTCTCCGGGAATACGGCGTTTGTGACGTCGCGCCAGTGCGGGCTGTGGGCGGTGGACGTCTCCGACCCGGCGTCGCCGAAAATCCTCTCGCACTTCGACACGTCGGAGATGGCGACCGGCCTCGACGTGGCCGGCGGACTCGCATTCGTCGGCAACCGCGTGTTCGGCGTGCAGTGCGTGGACGTCTCAGACCCGTCGAATATGCGGCACGTATCCTCGGTTGTCACAAAGGAGTCCCAGTCCGTCTATTACAGGGACGGCATAGTTTACAGCGGCGACTGGGGGGCGGGCGAGATAACGGCCATAGACTTTTCGGAGCCGTCGAATCCGAAGATAATTTCCAAGACGCGCCTCGACGGATACGGGGACGGGGTGGAGGTTGACGGGAACTTCCTTTACGCCTCCACCGGCCAGCACAGGAAGAGCGGCCCGCCCGAATCGCGGCACGGCGCGGGGCACGGGCTCGAGATTTTCGACATCTCGGACGCCCGCAGCCCCAGGAGGCTTTCGCGCGCGGAATTCCCCGACATATATTTCGGCCCGTGCGACTTCTGGACTCCGCGCGTCTCGGGCGGCTACTGCTTCGCCTCTGACACCGTAAACGGAGTGTTCGTCCTCGACGTATCCGACAAGTCCGCCCCGAAAATCGTCGGCAATCTCATACTCCCGAAAGTCGCGCCCGACGACCCGTCCCTGAAAATCCCCTACAAGCAGATACTCGACCCTGGCGTTCCGCAGGGCGACGCCGCGGCCTCAATCGCCGTCGGCGACGGTGTGCTCTACATAGCGGGCAATTTTACGGGCATATATGTGGCGAAGTTCCCGGGAATAGCGAAGATCCGTGAGGAAAAGTCGGCGGCGGCCCCGGCGCGCCCGGGAGCGTATTCGCCCAAAATTCCGCGGGAATTCGACTCCGCCGGAGCGGATCCGTCCAATCCGGTGCGGGCGGTCGCGGTGAACGGAGACTTCGCGTATGCGGCGGCGTCGCACAGGGGGGTCGAAATTTACGACCTTTCGGGAGGAAGGCCGGCGCTTGCCGGCAGGATAGGCTGCCCGTACGCCTCCGACGTCAAGGTATCCGACGGAAGGCTCGCGGTAGCCCTCGGTTTTGGCGGCGTCGGCATTTACGACATCTCCGGGAAGTTTGCGGCAAACCCTGCGGAGGTCGGGCGAATACCGCCGAAGAGCGCCGGGGCGCCTTTCGTCCAGAATGTCTGGGCGTTCGACGGATGCAAATTCATGGGCGTTTCTGGAGCGGGGATTTCCGTGACGTTTTTCGACATATCCGACCCCTCGGCGCCGAAGAGGGTTTTCTCGCAGGCGGGCTCCCAGCTGCTGTACAACGACTACGGGTCGCGCAGGCTGGCGGCGGGCAGGTATTTCGCCCTCAACAGGCACTGCGGCGGGCGCATGATTTTCGACATGTCGGGCGACAGGCCGAAGACGGTTTTTTACGACGACCGCCCGCTGTGCTCGCAGACGGGTTCGGCCGCGGCCTTCGGCGGAAAAATCCTCACCATGTTCCGCGGCGGATACGCGGTGGACGACCCCGCCTCCCCCGCCGAAAACGCGAAATTAAAGCGCGGGAAATTCCCGGGCGGAGGCGCATTGCCGCCCGCCCCAAAGGGGGCTTCGGCGATAGACAGGGCGGAGTTCCCGCAGGGCTCCGACGAGGGGCTTGCGATGTTCGACGAAAGCTCGGGAAGGCTTGCGGTAGCCAACAGGATAACCGGCAAGACGAGCCTCTACGATTTCTCCGACGCCAAGTCCCCGAGGCTTCTCGGCCGGTGGGCGCTGCCGTCCAACCCGGGAGTTCCGGACTTTTACAGGGGCAGGCTCGTCGTACCGTGCGGTTATGCGGGTCTGCTCGTCGAGCGCAGGTAGAATGGGAACCGGCAGGGCGGGCGCGCCTGCGCGGCGCGAAAGGTTTCTGAATCCGCCTTTTTTCGCCTAAAAGGCAAACCCCGCGTGCAGGGAGAAGAACGGGGCGGCGTCGGCCTCGTACTCTTCGGCCGAGCGCGAGGCGCGGCGCATGTCGAGCTCGCGGCCGAAGTTGCCGCCGACCGCCGCCGATATGTACGCGCGCTCCGAAAAATTGTACGTCGCCCCGGCGGATAGCTGGTAGAAGGAGTCCGAGACGCTCCGGCGTTCGCCCCCGCGCTCTTCCAGCCTGTAATAAGAGTTTCTGTATTCAAAAACCGCGTTCAGGACGAGCGAATTGTCGCCGAAAACGTCGTAGAGCAGGGCCGCCCCGGAGAATGTGCGCAGTTTGAGCCTTTCGGATATGTTCCAGTCTATGAAGGCTACCGGCAGGCCTATCCACGTGTTGTCGACCCTCGAATACGCTATCGCGCCGAGCCCGGCCGTCAGGCTTTCGCAAAAGGAGTACGACGCCCCCGCGCCCGCGAACATAGAGCGCCCTCCCCAGAGCGATTCCCCGGCCTGCGCGCCGAAAGAGGCGCTGGCTATGCCGAATATCCCCCAGCGCTCGTCGATTCTCGAGCTGTAAAACGCGAGGGCCGAAGCCTTGTTCATGGACGAAAACGGGGCGTCGTCGGAGCTGAAGTCGTATTGGCTGTAAGTGTAGTTGAGAGACACCGTCAGAAAATGCCTGTCGGAATACGCGCCCTGGAATTTCACGTTAGCGGAGGCCGAGTAGACCCCGAGATCCCCTCCGAGGCCGTTCGACATGTCCGCCGGCAGCGAAAATTCTCCGGCCGCGTCGGCGCTCACGCCCATCTTCCACTGGGGGGCGAGTATGTTTATCGGGGTAGGCCCGGAAGTGAGCATCTGCGCCTGCGCCTGGAGGGCGAAAGCGGCCGCCGCCGAGGCGGCCAGAATTTTCAGATTTTTCATGGGGGCTTTATAGCGCGCTTTGCGCGTGGAAATCAACCGAAATCGCGCCGGCGCGCCGTTTTGCGCGCGCCACAAAACGTTTGACAAGCGCGCTCTTTCGGCTACGCTTTCCGTCCAATATTATGTCTTGGGAACGCTATAAGAAATACTACCTCGGCCTTGAAAATCTGGGGTTTGGCTTGGACGTCAGCAGAGTCGGTTTCGACGACGCTTTTTTGGCATCTATGGAGGGGCCCGCAAGGGAGGCGTTCGCCTCGATGGCCGCGCTCGAAGCCGGCGCCATCGCCAATCCCGACGAAAACAGAATGGTGGGCCACTATTGGCTCCGCGCGCCGGAGCTCGCGCCGACCCCGGAAATCAGGGCGGAGATAGAGGGCAATATCGCCAGGATAGAGGGCTTTGCGCGGAAGGTGCACGGCGGCGAAGTCGCGGGCGCCGACGGCAAGTTTGAAAACATACTCTGCATAGGCATAGGCGGCTCCGCGCTCGGCCCCGAATTCGTGTCCGACGCCCTCGGCTCGCCGAAGTCGGACAAGATGAAGGCGTTCTTCCTCGACAACACCGACCCCGACGGCTACGACCTCGTGTTCGACAGGCTCGAAGGGAAGCTGGGCAGGACGCTGGCGGTAGTCGCGTCCAAGTCCGGCGGAACTCCGGAGCCGCGCAACGCCATGATTGAGGCGCAGGCGCGCTGGGAGAGGGCGGGGCTCGACTTCGCCCGCCACGCGGTCGTCACCACCGGCGAGGGCAGCAAGCTCTTCAATTACGCGAAGGAAAAGGGATTCCTCGAATTTTTCCCTATGTGGGACTGGGTCGGGGGCCGCACGAGCGAATTTGCCGCGGTCGGCCTTCTGCCCGCCGCGCTCCAGGGCATAGACATACGCGCCATGCTGGGGGGCGCCGCCGGAATGGACGCCGCGACGAGAGCCGCGGACATTCTCAAAAACCCCTCCATGCTGCTTGCGCTCATGTGGTACAAGTGCACTTCGGGCAGGGGGTTGAAGGACATGGTGATCCTCCCCTACAAGGACAGGCTGCTGCTCCTCTCACGCTACCTCCAGCAGCTTATAATGGAGTCGCTGGGCAAGGAGCTCGACTTGGCGGGCAAAAAGGTTGAGCAGGGAATTTCCGTCTACGGCAACAAGGGTTCGACCGACCAGCACGCCTATGTGCAGCAGCTGCGCGACGGCATAGACAACTTTTTCATCACTTTTATAGAAGTGCTCAAAGACAGGCGCGGCGGCAGCCCCGAAGTCGCCCCCGGCGAGACCAGCGGCGACTATCTGCAGGCGTTCCTGCTCGGCACGCGCGAGGCGATTTCCGCCAAGGGCAGGGACTGCATAACCGTCACGGTTGACGACGTAACCCCGTTTTCGGTCGGCGCGCTCATCGCCCTGTACGACCGCGCCGTCGGGTTCTACGCCAGCCTTGTCGGCATAAACGCCTACCACCAGCCCGGCGTCGAGGCGGGCAAAAAGGCGGCGAGCTCCATACTGGCTGTGAAGGCCAAAATTGTCGCCGCCCTAACCGAAAGCGAGGCCTCCGTGGACGAAATTGCCCGCGAAATAAATCTTGAAAAAGAAAAAGAAATAGTATTTAAGCTACTAATACATCTTGCTTCGAATCCGTCGACGGGCGTAGTCTCTTCCGGCGCAGGCTTCGATAAGAAATTTAGAAAAACCAAATAGCAAACGATTATTCTCTACTCCAAATATGAAAGCAGCATCCATCTCCCTTAAAATCTTGGCGATTCTCGCGGCGTGCTTCTGCGTCTACGCGTGGGTCGATACGCGCGGCAAGGTTAGCTCCGCCGAAGACCTCATGAAAGACGTGCCGGGCGCCACCCTCCAGGAGAAGTCCTCCAACATTCCTGGAATACTCTCCGAGAAAGCCAAGACCGAGAGCAGCAACAAGGCGTTCCGCGCCAGCGTGAGCTCTCTCGAAGCCAAGCTCAAGAGCGCGAATTCCGAGCTTGAGAGCGAGCGCGTCAAGAACGTCAAGGTGAATTCCGAGCTCACGAGCGCCAAGGCGCAGATTTCGACGCTCACCTCCAACGTCTCGAAGCTTAACGGGCAGGTGGCGCAGAAAAATTCCCTGATAGAGCAGTACACCAAGGAGCTCGCCGAAAAGAACGCGATGCTCGCCAACAACAACGAGGCCGACGCTCTCAAAGAAAAGGTCGCCACGCTCGAGGCCCAGCTGAAATCCAAGAGCGACGAACTCGCCGAGGCCAACAAAAAGGCCAAGCTTATGGAAATGGCCGAGGTTGTCGAAGTCATCGAAACCGATGCGAGCGGCAACAAAGTCAAGAGGAAGATCGTAAAGACCCCCTATGTCCCGACGGGAGATGTAGCGACCGTCGTGTCACTCGATACTGTCAACGGCATGGTCGGCATCAACCGCGGCGTCAAGGCCGGCGTCAAGGAGTCGCAGAAAATCCTCCTCAAGCGCGAGGGCAAGCTCGTTTCCGAAATTCTCATATCCGAAGTCAGCGACGACTTCGCTGTCGGCCTCATAAACCGTTCGGTGGCCATACCCGAAACCATTGAAGTCGGTGATCTCCTCGAGCTCGCCGCGCCCCAGCAGGCCGCCGAAAAGGCCGTTCCGGCGGCGGTTCCGGTTCAGCCGGCCCCCGCGGCGGACGCCGAGGCTCCTGCCGAAGCGTAAATTTTCACGGGCGGTATGAGGTTTTTTGCGGCAGTCATCTTTTCGCTCGCTGTCCTGATGCTTTCGGGCTGCGAGACGGCGGATTCAAAAAAGCTTCCGTCCCGCCATACGGACGACAGCGACCTTCCATGGGGCCGTCCGGCCTCGTGGGAAGGGGGGCTTCCCGGCATGGGCGGCATCGGAACGCCCACGCGGTATTGAGGCGAAAAATCCTGAAAATTGCGCGCGAAAGCGCGCTTTTTTTTATGCCCGTTTTCCTTCTGTTTTGCGTTCGTTTTCCGTCTGCGCCGCCGGTTTAAGATATGCATAGTGGAAACGGTTTTACGCTTTAAGGTCGAAAAGGCAGGATTGCGTATGGAGGGGGTCTTTCGCTAATTTGTAGGCCCTTTTGGCGGATACGCCCTTGCCCCCGGGAATCCTCCTGACAGCCCCCGGGAAATTCGCGCAAATCTTGCGCCGCGAGCGCCTTGGACGGGTTTTCCCGGCGGCGATTTACAGTGCGAATCGTCCGCGGTAATGTTTGAAAATGGGATTGGGAACGTGAAATGCAGGAGGAAATTGCGGGAAATTAAAGGCGTTGGGGAGGAGTTGGCGGCCGGATTTGGGTTTGGAAACTTTTTGCGCCGGCGCCCCGAAATGAAGTAAGATTTGGAAAGGTTTTTTGCCCTGTTTCGCGCTTTTGCGTCCAGCCCGCGATTCACGCATCGGATTTAAAAAAGGCTCCGGCAACGGACTTGCAAGCGCCTTGAAGGGGAATTGCAGCGCCGTCTTTTTCGCGCGGCGCGGACGCCGGCGTCGGAGGGATATAGTCGGGGTGTGCAGCAAACTCTATCATGGCGAGGTTTGCGATGTCCGCGAGGTGTTCGCGGTTGCGATCCCCTCTATATGATAGGCGTTCTTCGATGGAGCCGATATTGCCGTACTTGCATTTGCCAATTTGTGACGGCAAAGGATCGTAACGAAAGTGGCCCATAAATCATGCGGTTTCTGCGTTACCCCTCTAAGCGCGGTCGATGCCGGGCGGTCGATGATGTCGAGGCTTGGCGCGGGCCCAAAAGACCCTCCTGTTGGACGAGCGGGCGCGGAGGTAGTCGCGGGGACGGTGTTCATCGGAATTGGCAGTGAGGTGTCGGGTTTGGGTTCTGAGTGTCCCCAAAGGGAAACTCCGGCGTTTCCGGGCGGCTTTTATGCGGTTTTTTTTATCGCAATGAAGAGCTGCCAAAGATGGTATGAGCCGAGTATGCGCCAAGCCGGCTGCGCCGCCAGAGCTGGTCACGCGCAATGGCGGCAATGTATTCTTTCGGGGCGCCGTATATATCCACGTTGTTGCCCGGTTTTTGAAGTTCTTAACGGGGGTGCATTGGCGGCGGGCTACAGGCTGACGCTGAAAGCGACATCGGGCTGCGTGCCGCGCGCGTGCTCGACGCGCGCCATGAAGAAGCGCGAAGCCATGACGCGCGAGGAGGGGGCGTTTTACACGTCTTTTCCGAACCTTGCGAACTGCGAGCAGCAGACGGGCGCGGAGTACAACGACATTTTGCGCGAGACGACAATTACGCCCGCGCAATGGAAGGCAAAAGTTGCGGCGGGCGAACGGTTCGTCTACGCCGAGCCGAAAGTCTCCTGCGGCGCCGACAACGGCGTCTGCGGGCTGCGCGTCAAAAAAAACTGCAAATAGTCCAACCGCGGCGGAAACTGCAAAGGCCATGCAAACGCCTTGCAGGGCCTTTTTTATTCCCTTAGAGGAGGTGTCGAACAAGGGTTAAAAATGCAAACATTTGGCACGCCGTATCAAACCTTTTGGCGCGATACGGTAACCCCCGCGCGCCCGCTTCCAAATTCAACATGGGCTATCCTTCCTGAAACTTCCCCGAAGCGCCCTTGCAACACTCCTTCCGAAAGCCTTTTCCCAAAACCCGCTTCATTTTGGCAAAATCAAATTTCACGATACGGCAGGCCGCGGCGTTGCGTATGTAATAAAAAGCAAAATTTTCCCGCATTTCGTTTTGAAGCAACGTACCACAAAACGCGATGGCGCGGCAAACTTCGGCTCTTTCCCCGAGAAATGGATATAGGGCCGCCTTTTGGCTTTCACGAACATCGCGCGCCCTTTCTGCATATTCTCTGCCGGGGTTGAGAATGCGGTATTTCCACAGTCAAACCGCACCGCGTCGGGAGGTCGCCGCCTGATGCCGGGAGAAATTCGCCAATGGGCAAGCGCAACGGATTGCGGACCGCGCGTCAGACCCCAATTTTTGAAGTGCAGATTGGAATCGTCGTGAGACTCCCGGCGGGAATCCATAGAGTAAGCGCGCAACGTTGAGGCGACCGTAATTTTGGAGTCCGCGAAATCCTCATTTCTTCCGGATTTTTGGCTTTGCCGATGTTTTCCAAAATTGCGCCGTTTTTCGGCGTTTTTTTCGTTTTTTTCAGACGGGTACGCCCAGGAACTTTCCCTCGTCTTAAAGCGGAGAAAATCGTCCGGAACGTATAAAACCCGGCGCGCCTTTCAGCATTTTTTCCGGCTTTGCCGCTTTTGCGAGATGGTCGCCGGTTTTTTCGTTTTTAATTTTGCCTTCAAACAGCACTATTGCGCCTGCCGTCGTTTTCTATTGTTTGCGCTTTTTCCGGGAAATTGCCCGGCAATATTGTTTCGGTCGGGTTTCCCGGCGTGCCGCCGGGGATTATGCGCGTGCCGCGCTACTTGATGTAGCGCCGCAGAGTCTTGTGGTACTGGTAGACGGCCGAGGCTATGGCCTCCGCGATTTTCTGCCTGTACGCCGCGGAGCCGAGAGCGCGCGCCTCCGACGGGTTTGTTATGAAGCCGCACTCTATGAGGGCTCCCGGCATTTTCAAATCGCGCAAAACCGCAAACCTTGCGCGCTTTACGCCGCGGTCGGGCCTTTTGGTGGCCGAGGCGAGCGATCGCTGAATGTAGTAGGCCAGCAACTGGTTCCACCCGTCGTTGGCGTTGCCTGGGTGGGAGGTCCCGTCGGAGCGAGCGGGTTTTCGGGCCGACGTGGACGGCGCCCAGCGCGGGGTTATGGCAAAAGTTTCCACGCCCGAAACCGACGGGTTTGCCGCCGCGTTGCAGTGGACGCTCAAAAACATGTCCGCCCGCGCGCCGTTCGCCTTTTTCGGCCTGTCGGCGAGCTCCTCGAATACGTCCTTCGTGCGCGTGTACGACACATTGTAGCCGTTCTTTTTGAGCTCCCGCCCCAGGCGCATGGCGATGTCGAGGGCGACGGCCTTTTCTTTGAGGCGGTATTTGGCGTTCATCGCGCCGTTATCTTTTCCGCCGTGACCCGCGTCGATTACTATGCGGAAGAGGTTCGACGGCTTTTCGTTCTTTTGCGGGAATACGATGGGAGCTATGCTTTTTACGTAGTCGCGCTTTGCGATGAAGAGGTTGGAACCCTTGGCGGCTATTGGAAAACACAGCCAGACTGTCGTGCCGTTGAGCGTCATCGCGCGGCTATGAACCTCAAAGTCGAAGCGCGAATACTTGCTGTAAACGCTCTGCTTTTTGCCGGACAGGCGCGTGTACCTCATGCCGCATAGCGCCGCCAGCTGCGGCATCGAAATGTAGTCCACCCCGTTGAATTCAAGGGCCTTTGCGTTTGCGGCGGCGGCGACGGCCAAAAAACCGGACAAAAATTCGCGGCGGGATAGGAGCATTTCGCCTGTCCTAATCTTCGTCCGAAGAGTCGTCTTCGGGCATGGCGTCGTTTTCCGCCGAATACTTCAATTTGCGCTGGTTGACCGGCAGCGGGGACATCGAAAGGCTTATGTTTCTGCCGGCGAGCTTCGGTTCAAAATCCGCCGTGCCGACGTGGGAGAGCTCCGCAACGGCGCGCTTGACGGCCTCGAAGCCCTTGTCTTTGTACTCCATTTCGCGCCCGCGCATCATCAGCGTTATTTTGAGCTTGTTGCCCGCGAACAGGAATTTTTCCGCCGCCTTGATTTTGGTCATGAAGTCGTTCTGCTCGATCATCGGGCGGAGCTTTATCTCCTTGACTTTTACCGTGGCGGATTTGTGGGACTTCTGCTTTTTCGATTCCTCGTACATGTACTTGCCGTAGTCGAGGATTCTGCATACCGGCGGTTCGGCGGTGGGGGAGACTTCAAGGAGGTCGAGCCCGCTGCGGCGCGCGATGGAGAGAGCCTCGTGCGGCGACATTATCCCGAGCTGCTTGCCGTCGGGGCCTATGACCCTGATTTTAGGCGCCCTTATCCTTTCGTTTCTCCTCGGGCCGAAATTTCTTCCTCTGTTGTATGGCGGCCTTCCGCCTCCGCTGTAGGGTCTGTTTGGTGTCATTAATTTTTTGTAGTTCTGTTGCCTCTTCTTGGCGTCAATAAAAGGCGGTATTGAAAAAAACTTCAACAATTTTTTAACGCGCTTCTACTCCGCGTCGGCGAGCCTTTCGACCTCCGCGCCCAGCGACGACAGTTTGGCGTCGATTTTCTCGTAGCCCCTGTCGATGTGGTAGACGCGGTGTATGAGCGTATCTCCCGACGCGGCGAGGGCCGCTATCACGAGGGCCGCCGACGCCCGCAGGTCGGACGCCATGACAGGCGCGCCGGAGAGCTTTCCGCCGCCGCTTATTATGGCGCTCGGGCCCTCGCGCGCGATGTTTGCGCCCATTCGCGCCAGCTCCGGCACGTGCATGAACCTTTCGGGGTATATGCGCTCCGTGATTATCGAAATCCCGTCCGCCTGCGTCATCAGCGCGCACAGCTGCGCCTGCAAGTCGGTCGGCAGGCCGGGGTAGGGGAGGGTTATGGCCTCTATCGGGCGGAGCCTGAAATCCGAGGCGTCGACGTAAATCGACGAGGGGCTTTTTATCTGAAAGGGGCATTCGGCGCGCTCGAGCGCGTCGAGGAACGACCCGAGGTGCTTTTTCTGCGCGTCCCTGACGAGGACTTTCCCGCGGGAGGCGAGGGCCGCGGCAATCCACGTTCCGGCCTCTATCCTGTCGGGCATCACCGAGTGCGACGCCCCTCCCAGTCTCGGGACGCCGGTTATCGTCAGGGTGGGGCTGCCCGCGCCGTCGATGACGGCCCCCATCTTGGAGAGCATTGCGCAGAGGTCGGCGATTTCCGGCTCGCACGCGGCGTTTTCTATCACCGTCGTCCCGGGAATCGAAACCGCCGCCATAAGCACGTTGGCCGTCCCCGTGACAGTGCTGCCGAACCTCCCGCCGAGGTACACCTGCGCGCCCCTCATCTTGCGGGCGTCCACGCAGATGTAGCCCTTTTTGATTTCGACTTTCGCGCCGAGCGCCCTCATGCCTTTGATGTGCAGATCCACCGGGCGCGCGCCTATCACGCAGCCGCCGGGCAGGGAGACCTCCGCCCTCTTCATGCGGGCCGAGAGGGGGCCGAGCAGGCAGATGCTCGCGCGCATTTTGCGGACGAGCTCATAGGGCGCCACGTGGGACAGGTTTTTTGCGCATATCTCCCATACGCCGTCGGAGGGGTTCGAGACCTCCGCGCCGACCGACCTTACGATGTCGGCCATGAAACGCACGTCGCTGAGGTTCGGTACGTTTTTGAGGACGCATTTTTCGTCGGTGAGCAGCGCCGCCGCGAACATCGGCAGGCACGCGTTCTTCGCGCCCGAAACCCTGACTTCGCCCGACAGCGCCGGGCCCCCCCTTATCAAAAGCGAATCCATGTCGAAAATAAAAAAATCTGCCGCGCCGAATCCGCCGCGCGGATTCCGGCAATGCCCAGAAACCTACCTTTCCCGGATCGCGTTTGCAAGGATTAAGGCGCGCCGCCCGTCCGAAAATCCGCAAAAAAACCGCGCGGAAAGTTCCGCGCGGTCCGGAATGCATGCGTCAGGCTTCGCGTCCGCGGCCTTCGCCGTCCCTGCGGCGCCTTCCGCCCTGCCGCCTGTCGGAGTCGTGCCTGCGCTTGAAATCTCCGCCGCCGCGGCGCTCCCTGCTGTGGGGTTTCCTGTCTCCGCCGTGCCTGCGTCCGCCCTTGAAGTCTCCGCCCCTGCGCTCTTTGCGGAACTTCTTTTTGCCGGAGTCGGGCTTCCTGCCGAAGATCGAGGCTATGGCGCTCTTTATGCGCGCAAACAGCGAGGTCGGCGGGCAGTCGAGCTTGGAGGAGTACGACACAACGCCGTCATCGCGCGCGGGCTTGTCGTTGGCGAACTTCGGACGCCTGTCGGTGAGCGGAACTTCGACCGCGCGCGGAGTGAACTTTTTGGATTCAAAGAAGGGGCCTTCGGGGGCGGCCTCTTTGCCGGATTCCGGCTCTTCGGATTCTGCGGAGGGCTCGGACGGGGCGTCCTCGCCGGATTCGGGGGCGCGCTCCCTGCGGCGCCCTCCCCTTTCAAAACGGCGTCCGCCTCCCCTTTCGCCGTCGTCGTAACCGGCGGCGTTGGCGCCGCTGAGCTTTTCCTTGAAGCCGGAGAGGTCTTCGACCTCCCCGCACGATTCCTTTTCCGATGCGGAATCCCGGAGCGTCTGGCGGGCTCCGGTCCTGTTTCTGCCGTTTTTGCGGGAGCGGCGTTCGGGTTTCTTTTGTTCGGGGATTTCCTGCGCGCGTTCTTCGGGCTGCGCCGGCGTTGAGGTTGTTTCTTCTGCGGGGGCGGGATTGAGTTCGCCCTGGTTGTTTTCTTCTTCCATGGTGTTTGTTTGGATCTTTTTGTATTTTTAGAGGGCGGTTTTGCGGGATTCGCTTAGCGCGTTCGGGCCGGATTTCAAAATAGCCGCAAAAGCGCCCGTTCGTGTGCCATTCGGATTCGGAGGCGGATATTTTGAATGTAAAAAACCTCGCGCAAAAAGCCGATTGCGCGGAACCGAAACAGAATGTCGGACAAAATATAGAACAGAAATGCGGTTTTCTTGCAACAGTTTTTTGCGCCGCCGGTTTCGGGGGGTTAGAAAAATCTGGACGTCCGCGGCGCGTTTTGCGACAATGCGCCCATGCAGATGGAACAGGTTTTGAAGAATTTCAACTCCAGGGGCTTTAGGGCGTTTCATTTTGAAGATCCCGAGGCCGCAAAGAGCTTTATCGCCGAAACCATAGGCTCCGGCGCCACGGTGGGCATGGGGGGCTCCGTCACAGTGTCCGAGCTCGGGCTGTACGGGCTGCTTTCAAAAAGCAACAGGGTCTACTGGCACGGCGCGCCCGACCGGGACGAAAACACAATGCGCAACGCCGCCGGCGCCGAGTACTACATTTCGAGCGCGAACGCCCTGGGCGCGGGCGGCGAAATTGTCAACATAGACGGGCGCGGCAACCGCGTGGCCTCGACGTTTTACGGGCCGAACCGCAGGGCGGTATTTATCGTCTGCGGCGAAAACAAGCTGGAGGAAAGCCTCGAAAAGGCTCTGTGGCGCGCCAGGAATGTCGCCGCCCCCCTGAATGCCAGGAGGCTCGGGCGCAAAACCCCGTGCGCCGCCAGGGGCGACAGGTGCTACGACTGTTCAAGCCCCGAAAGAATCTGCTGCGCGACGACGGTTATGACAAACCCCACTTTCTGTTCGCCGTGCTATGTAATAATAATATCGGGCTCCTACGGTTATTGAGGGACGCTCGAACGCTGCTGCGGAAAAACGGCATTCTAAAAGTGCGCCTGTGCGCGGCTTCCAACAGGGGGGCCCTTAAAGCGTTGGCAAGCGAAATATGCAGCGCTCCAATGACTGCACACTGCGCTACGCAAGCTGGCGATGCCTTGCGATTGAAACGGTAGCGCGGCCTCCTTTTTTTGTTTGCAAATTTTTTTCGGGGCTCGGAAAATCGGCGTATGAAAACATTTATAACAGCTTTGGTTTCCGCTTCGGTTTTCGTTCTCGGCGGATGTTCGTCGGCCGTATCCGACAACGACGGATTTGTCGACCTGTTCAAGCCCGACCTCTCCGACGCCGTGTATGAAAAAGGCGTTTGGAGTTTCGACAAGAACGGCGTGCTGAAGTCAAACAAGGATCAGATAATTTTCACGAAGGGCGATTACGAAAACTTTGAGATCGAGCTCGAGTACAAGCTTGAAAAGGGCTCAAACAGCGGGATAGTCGTATACTGCACCGACGAGAAGGACTGGATTCCCAATTCTATGGAGATCCAAATCGCGGACAATACCGACCCGCGCTACGCCAACAGGCCCATAACCCACAACGGCGCGATTTTCGGCCATGTTTCCCCGGAATACGACACCACCGTTCTGCTCGGCGTGTGGAGCAAAATGAGGGTGGTTTGCAAAGGCAAAAACATTGACGTGTGGGTCGACGGAAAACACGCCTCAAAAATTGACCTCTCCCAATGGACGGACAACAAGAAGGGCCCCAACGGGGTTGAAATTCCACCGTGGCTGACCAAGCACAAGAAGGCGGAAATCCCCACCAAAGGAAAAATCGGCTTGCAGGGTCTGCACGGTACGGCCTCCACGGAATTTAGAAATATAAAGATCCGCCCGCTGGCGGAGTAGGGCGTTTTCCGGTTTCAAAAAAAACTCCCCCGCGCTCCGTCGAGCGGCGGGGAGTTTTTTTTGCGTAAAAATTTCCGGCGGGGGCTGCGGCGGAACGCGGCAATTTTGTAATTGCCGCGCGCTATGCCGCCTGTTTGCGCGGGGAATTTTCGGGCGTCTTCCGCTTTCTCCCCGCGGGAATCCGCGCCTAAGCCCGCCCCGTTTTTTGGGAATCTCCCCGGCGGAAGGCGGGAGATCGCCGCGTTCCGGCAGCCGCCGGGCCGCGCCTGAAAACGTCTTTGCGGAGCGCGCCGCGCTTATTAGAAATGCGTCGCGTTTCCGGACTCGGCCGGGGCTCGCGTCCGCATGTCTCCTCGGCGGCGGCTTTCCCGTAAAAGAATCAAAAGAACCAAAAGTATTTTTGCGTTTTCGCGGAAATTCGGATAGAATCGGGGATATGGAAATCGAAAACGCCAGATTTATAGGCGCCGGCGTCATGGTTTTGACGTCGCTGCTGGGCGCGTACTACCTCGTTTTGAGGATACGCGAATTTCACTCGGAAAAGCCCGACCCGAAGCTTACCTACGTCACATATTCGCACATGGAAAAGGTGCGCGCGGAAATGATGCGCTGCGTCTCGGACGCCGTGCAGGATTTGCGGAGCCTGCGCGCCGAGATCCGCGAGGAGACGCGCTCTATGCACAAGTGCTATTCGCGCGGGCTCGACGAGGCGCGCGAGCTCATCAGCCGCAACGCGCAGAGCATAAGCTCGCTCGCGGCGCAGGCGCAGATCGCCGGCCAGCGCATAGCCGAGCTCGGAGTGAAAACCGACAGGCTGCTGATGAAGTCGAGGGACGGGGAATGAGCGCCGGAGAGAATCGCATGATGCTGCGCCGCGCGGCGCTTTTGCAGCTTGAAGCCGCGTTTCCGGCGGGGCTTTCGCCGAGCGTCCTCTTGGAGGGGCTGAGGCTTTCGGGTTTCGGGTGCGACCTGCGCTCCCTCGAGAGGGAGCTCGAATACCTGCGCCAGAAGGGGCTTGTGGATCTGCGCCCTTCGCGCATAAGCCCGTCGAGCGTCCGCGCGAGCCTTACGTGCGACGGCGCCGACTACCTCGAATCGGGGGAATTTTAAATGGCGGCCGCCCGCAAAAAGGTTTCCGGCAGGCCGCCCGCTTCCCGGGGCGCGGACGGAGACGGCTCCGCGCCTTTCCCCGCCGCGAGAGCGCCTTTGGGGGTTCCGTCGGGGTTTGGCGCGCACCTTGAAAGAATACGCGCCGCGAAGGAGCGCGCCGACGCCCTCGTGGATTCCGAACTGCCGCTCGGCGCCCCGGAGGCGTCGCTTGCGCTGCTCTGGGAGATAGTCTTCGACCGCCTGTGCGCGGCGGGGGACGCCGACGCATCGGAGGTGGGGGCGCTCGCAGGGATAGTCCAGAAGCTGTTCTCAACGGATTCCAAGCGGCCGCCCGGCAGGGCCGGCGGCGGGGAAAACGGCGGAATTTCGGAGCGTACGCTCCGAAAGATCGAGGAAAAACTGAGGCTGCTTTGACATGGGGCCGGATCCGTTTTTTCTGCCGTACCAGCGCGCGTGGATAGAGGACCGTTCGCGCATAAAAATCATGGAGAAGTCGAGGCAGATCGGCATGAGCTGGACGGCGGCGTATTCGCTCGTGCGCGAACACTCGCTCTCCGGGGGGCGGCTCGACTCGTGGGTGGCCTCGCGCGACGAGACGCAGGCGCGGCTGTTTCTCGCCGACTGCGCCAAATTCGCCGACATACTCGGGGCGGCCGTCCGGGATTTCGGCTCCTCCGGCGTCGCGCGCGACTCTTCCGCAAACTCGATAGGGTTCGCCAACGGCACGCGGATATGGTCGCTTTCCTCCAATGCCGACGCGCAGGCCGGAAAGAGGGGCACGCGCGTTCTCGACGAATTCGCCCTCCACCCGGAGCCCGAACGCCTCTACGCCATTGCCTATCCGGGCATAACGTGGGGCGGGCGAATGGAGATAATCTCGACGCACAGGGGTTCGGGAAATTTTTTCAAGAGGCTCGTCGACGAGGCCAGGCACGGCGGCAATCCCAAGGGGGTTTCGCTGCACCGGGTGACTTTGCAGGACGCGCTCGAGCAGGGGTTTCTCGGCAAGCTGAAGGCGGCCCTACCTGCCTGCCACGAAGTTCTCGGCATGGACGAGGGGGAGTACTTCGACTACGTGAAAAATTCCTGCGCGGACGAGGAGAGCTTTTTGCAGGAATACATGTGCGCGCCGGCAGACGATTCCGCGGGGTTCTTGGGGTGCGACTGCATATCGCGCTGCCTTTACAGACCGGAGGACGGCGACTGGCGCGCGCCGGCGGGAGGGGCAAACCCGCTCTTTTTGGGCGTTGACGTGGGGCGGAGCAGGGATCTCTCCGTGTTCTGGATGCTCGAGCGCGTCGGGGACACGCTGTACACGCGCGGAATCTCCGCGCTCGAAAACGTCCCGTTTTCACAGCAGGAGGCGGAGCTTCACAGATTTTTGCGCCTTCCGAACCTCCGGCGCGCGCTCATAGACCAGAGCGGCCTGGGCAGGCAGTTTGCCGAGAGGGCCGCGGAGCGGTACGGGAGCGCGCGCGTGGGCGGCGTGACGTTTACGGCGGGGGCTAAGGAGTCGCTCGCCTATCCGCTGAAAGCGCGCTTTGAGGACGCCAAGATAAGGATCCCCGACGACATCGAAATCATCGCCGACATAAGGAGCGTGCGCAGGGAGGTCGGCGCGGGCGGCGCTCTGCGCTTCTGCGCGGAGAGGACGTCGGACGGGCACGCGGACAGGTTCTGGGCGCTCGCGCTCGCGGTCGCGGCGGCGGACGGGGCGAAGTCGGGCGCCGGAATGGAACTGCTTGAAAAGGAGGCGCCGAGGCTCGTATGGTGACCGGAATTCCCCCGCGCAAATTTCGTAAGTTGCGCGGGGGCTTTCCGGAAAAATCCAATCCGTTCCTTTGGGGGAAAGCTTTCGCGCGCCGCGGAACGGGAAAATATTTCGATATTTTTTGTTGACTGTACGCCGAAAAAACCTAACTTGTGCGTTAAAAAGGAGGGCGAGACATCGGTCCGGTCGAATTGAGGGAATCCCTTGAATAAAACGGAATCGCGCGTCTTGTCTCCCGATTTTCTACTACCAGAATACCTCCGGCGTAGATTTCCTCTAACAACCAATAAAAAACAAATATGAATAAAGCAGAACTCATTCTTGAAATCCAGAAACTCCTCGGCAAGGACGCAACGAAGGCCTGCGCCGAAACGGCTCTCAACGTTGTTCTCGCGGCGATCAAGGCTGGCGTTAAGAAGAACAAGAAGCTTCAGCTTATCGGCTTCGGCACGTTCTCGGTTGCCGAACGCAAGGCTCGCATGGGCATCAATCCCCAGACGAAGGAAAAGATCAAGATCAAGGCTTCAAAGGTTGTTAAGTTCAAGCCCGGCGCGGACTTCAAAGTCGGCAAGTAAGCCCGGCGGTTCGGACGGGGCTTAAAAATCGCCGCGTTGTATCCTCTTTTTTACATCGCGGACAAGCCCGGCAGTTCGGATAGCGTTTCAAAAAACGGCGGCTCTACGGCCGCCGTTTTTTTGCGCGCGGCGTCGGGGCGGCGAAAGGGATAGTTGGGATATGGCCGAATTTCTATAATGGCAAAGTTTGAGATGTCCGCGAGATGCTCTCGATTTCAGTGGCTTTCATATCCACGCAGCCGCCCGTTTTTTGAACTCCTCAACGACGGCGCATTGTGCCCGGATACAATCCGGCGCTGAAGCCGACATTGCGCTACATGCTGCGTGCCCATGAGCCCGCGCCATGAAAAAAACGCGAGCCATGGCGCGCGATGGGGTGACGTTTCGCATGCATTTTTCGGATTTGACGGAATACGAAATGTTCGTGTCTCAACGGCAGTCGGGCGCGGATTATAACGGCATATCGCGCGGGGCGACAATCGCTCCCGCGCAATGGAAGGGCAAAGCGGCAACGGGCGAATGTTTTGTCTGCGCCGAGCCGCAAGCCTCCTGCGACGCAGGCAACGGCGTCTGCGGATTGCGCGTCAAAAAACGTTCTGCAAATAACGCACACCCGCCGCATCTGGCTTATCAGTTCTAACAGGAGGGGGCGCGGCGCCTTTGCAATGTCCCCGAATGCGACTTGCAATGCCTCTTAAACCTTTTCCAAAATCCTACTTCATTTTTCCAAAAATTAAATTTCACGACGCACTGCGTTTGGCCGGCGCGCGCTGCCGTTTTCCCCTGCGCATTGAATTTATACGCCGGCGCGCTCCGGGCTTTCCATCGGCGCCTGCGAAACATATTTGCGCTTTGCGGCGCCCGCCGGAGCCTTCCGGCGCGCCGGCGCGCGCGCGGGAGGCTATTTTATTCTCACGATCCGGAACCCTACGTTAGGGTACCCCTTCGAGGGGTTCCGCATTTCGCCCCTGCGCTCGGTCCGGCACTCCGACCTTGCGGAGTCGAACGCCCCGCCTTTTACTTCCGCGAGCTTTTCGCCTCCCCGTCCGTAGGCGTCCGTAGAAGTCCACTCCCAGCAGTTTCCCCACATGTCCGCCGCCCCGCACGCGGACAGGGTTTTTGCATAGGCGCCCACCGGCGTCGTACCCCCGCCGACCCCGCAGTTGAAGTCCGCGTCCTTCGGCATATGTCCCGCGGCGAGCTCCCATTCCTCTACGGTCGGCAGGCGGTACGCCGCGTTGCCGTCCTTTCGGGAAAGCCACTTGCAGTAGGCCTCGGCCTCCTCGCGCGATACGTTTACCGCGGGGTGGCCGGCGCCGGCGGGGTTGTCCGCAACGCTCTTGCCGGCGGATTTCAAAAACGCGCGGTATTCGGCGTTTGTCACCGGCGCGTAGGATATGCAGACGTTTTGCGCGGCGCCGAGCACGGGCAGATAGCCGTCCTTCGGTTCGCGGGCCCCCGGTCGCAGGCGGGGGTCGGCGAAGCGCCTCACCGTCCGCTCCACCCTGAGATCCCTGTCCCGGATCATCTCGTCCACTATTTCGCGCATTTCGCGCACTTTGGAAGGCTCTTTGGCGGTTTTTTTCAGATCCTCGAGTTTTGCCTTCTTGCGCGCGAGCACCTTGTCGTAATTTTCCTCGACCCGCTTTTTGAGCGCGGCCATGTTTTCCCCCGACGGGTTTTTGCGACAGGCGGCGATGAGCCGCGCCGTTTCACCGTCGAGTTTTGGGCGCTCCTTTTCCACAGTGCTGGAAAGCCTGTGCATTTTCGCTTCCGGATTCGGGGCGGAGAAGGCGCTAAAAGCCAGGGCGGCGGCAGCGGCTGCGGTCAGGATTTTCAATATTTGCAGGTTCATGTTTTTCCTTTCTTTTGCGGCGGCGTACGGGAATTTTTCGGCGGCGGGCGTCGCGGGCGTTTTCATCCGTTTAAACGGGCGGATATGCGCAAAGTTTCAGCCCGCGCGTTTTCCCGGGTGCGGGGTTCGGGCTTTGCGCAAGGCCGCAGGCGGAATTTATGCCAGGGCAGGCGTTGCAAATAATCCGCGCGCCGTTTTCCGTTTTCGCGGTTTGGATACAAAGAGCGCGCGGGGGGTTGAGCCTCCGCGCGCCGTTTTGCCTTATTCGGATAGTTTTATTTTTTTGCGCGCCGAATTGCGAATGCAAGCGCGAATGCGCCGAGGATTGCCGCTATCGCCGAAGGTTCGGGGACGAGCCCGAGGGAGAGCTGCACTGTCGTGAGCCCGGAGGAGCCGTCTGCGAGGAAGTTGAGCTCTCCGCCTATGCCGGCCTGCGTTTTCAGGATTATGTCAGCAATGTCAAAGTCGGAGCCTTCGGTTTTGAAGCTCATCAAATCCCATTCCATCGTCTCCGCGCCGAGGGCTTCGAGGTACATTTGCAGGTCGTCCTTTGCGATGTTTATGTCGAACACGATTTTTGCGGAATCGGACAGCTTTGTAACGCCGCCGTTTATCTGGATAAAGTCGCAGTCTATTTCGGCGAGATCGAAAACTATCGTGCCTTCGTGAAAAGTCATGGAATCGAACTGCACCCTGCCGACGTCTTCTCCGGCAGACAGGCCTGCCGCGCTGAACACGGCGTCTGCGGCGTTGCCGCTATATCCTTCAATCGAAAGGTTGTTGCCCTTCATGCCGGAGTGCATTCCGATGTCGAGCCTTCCGGAACTCACAGCCGCGTTGTTTATGTTTGCGTTGCTCATCTGCGTTGAGTTGCACCAGTACGAGCTTGTCGATCCGAATCTCAATGTTTGCCTCCCGTTCCTGGCGTCGGAAGCCGTCATGATTATGTTCAGCATATCAAGGCTGTTTTCATGCATAGCGAACGATCCCGATACGTCGTAGGCCGACGAATTTGCTAATACGAGGTTTACGGTGCGGGCCGGCGCGGTGACCCAGTTCTCCTTTGCAATGTTGAACCTTACGCTTCCCCCGCCGCCGCCGGCTTCTCCAATTCCGCCGACTGTGCGCGTAAATGTTTCCGACTGCGTATTGTTCGACAGCAGGTTCCACTGGCTGCCGCCGAGCCTCATCGAGCCTCCCGCGGAAAAGTTCAGGTTGTCCGTTGAAAATATGAAAGTGCCGGACGCCGCGACGACGTCTCCCGCGACTTGTACGCTTGCGGTGCCGGGTGTTCCGCCTTCCGTAATCCGCAGGCTCATATAGTCTTTACTGCCGTTTCTGTCGACGTTTATCAGCCAGTCCCCGCCTATGCGGATTTTGGCGTTTGTCCACAGTGTGATTTTTTGGGTGAGCTGCTGCCCGTACTCTACCGACGATTCTTCCGAGAGCGTGAAGTTTGTGGATAAGTCGCCCACCGTTCGGAGTTCGCAGTCGTTGCCGAACACCATGGAATCCCCGCCGGCGTTGAACTCCGAAAGTGAATAATATAGATTTCCAAAAACAGGCTTTTGGTGTGCCGCAACTTTTACCGTGAGGGCGCCTTGCCCGGAAATATAGCCGTCGTACGAGCCGTCGAGCGAACCGTCGAAGCGTTCGGTTTTCCCGGCGTCCGTAAACCAGTTTGAAGGGTTGCTAATGTAGGAGGAGTCGTTGTCTGTAATGTCGTTGAAATACAGGTTTTGCGATTGCGCTCCGGCTTGGAGGGGGAGCGTAAAAATCGCGGCGGAAACCGCAACTGTAAGTATGTTAAATGCATGCGGGGCGAAGTTTGCGTTCATAGTAAATTATTTTTTACTATACAAATTCCGCCTTGGAAAGAAGATATTTTGCACTTTTTTAGTTTACTGTAAACTTGTCGTGCAAACCACCGCGGCTCGAAAATTTCCAGGTGAGCCCGGATTGCGCGATAAAAGGGTTCGCCTTCTCTTATCTTAAAGCGGCTCCGCATTCTTAGGAAAATCTGCCGCGCTTCCCCCGACTCCTCCGCGCCCGGCGTCCGGTGCGGTTATTTGCGCTGCGCGAACCGGGCGCGCCTACTTGCCTTGTATCAGCCTTTCGAGGCAGTTCTGCGCCCCGTCTATTTGCACGAGCTTGTCGCGGGACGTCTCGCCGGATATTATTTTTACGCCGCCCCTGCCGACGCCGAAAAATTTGGACAAAAATTTCACGAGCTCCGCGTTCGCCCTGCCGTCCGTCGCCGGGGCGTTTATCTTGATTTTCACCCCGTCCGCGTATGCGCCCGCGGGCGCGCTTCTGGGCGCGTTCGGCACGGCTCTTATTCTGAATGTTTCCGGCATTGGCGCGGGAGGGCGGGGGAGAAGGGCCGCGCTACATCGGATAGCTTCCGAGCCACTTTGTCATGGGCAGCTTGCGGGAAATTTCCGAGACTGCAATCTTCGTCTTTTCGTCCTCCCAATGGCCCTCGAAGTCTATGAAGAAATAGTAGTCCCACGCCTTTTTGCGGTTCGGGCGCGACTCTATCCGCGTAAGGTTGACGTTGGCGCGCTCGAAGGGTATGAGGACTTCGCTCAGGGCGCCCGGGCGGTCGCTCAGCGAGATCACTATGCTCGTCTTGTAGTTGACGCCCTCGGAGCGCGGCGCCGCCTTTTTGCCGACGACGAGAAAGCGCGTCTGGTTGTCCTTTTTGTCCTGTATTCCGCTCTCAAGGATCGGGACGTCGTACGATTCGGAGGCTATGGCGGAGGCTATCGCGCCGATCTCCGGGTTTTCGGCGGCCATCTGGACGGCTGTCGTCGTGCTGTCCACGGGCTCGAGCAGGGCGTTGGGCAGGTGCCTGTGCAGCCACGCGCGGCACTGGCCTATCGCCTGGTCTTTGGAGCAGATTTTGCGTATGCTGTCGAGCTTTCCGCGCGAGAGCAGGCAGTGCTCTATTTTCAGGTAAACCTGCCCCACGATAAACAGGGAGCTTTCGGCGAGCATGTCCATTGAGTGCAAAACCGCGCCCTCGGTGGAGTTTTCGATGGGGATTACGCCGTAGTCTGTGTCGCCGGCCTCCACTGCCGAGAATACGTCGGGAATCGAGGGAATGGGGCGGTAGTCGACGCTCGAGCCGAAGTTTTTGAGGGCGGCCTGCTGCGTGAACGTCGCGCGGGGGCCGAGGTAGGCCACGAGCAGCTTTTTTTCCGCGGAAATCGACGCCGATATGATTTCGCGGTATATGGCTTTCAGCGCGCCCTCGGGTATCCTGCCGCCGTTCCTGTCGGCGAGGTTTTGGAACACGAGCGTCTCGCGGCCGGGAGCGTAGACGGCCTCCCCGTTTTTCGATTTCATCGCCCCTATCTCTTTTGCGCAGGAGATTCTGCGGGCGAGCAAATCCAGAATCTGCGCGTCTATCGAGTCTATTTCGGCCCTTATTGCGTTTTTGTCCATCGGAGTTTCCGTGTTAAATTTTTTCGCCGTACCCGCCGGGCTCCTCGAGTTCCTCCTCCGAACCCGCGCTCTCCGAACCCTCCGACGGGAAGGAATCCGCGCCCTCGCGCAGTTCGACCTCCCTCGGAATTTCGCCGAATTCCGCCTCTATCCCGCGGTCCAGAGGCGTCTGTGAGGCTTCGGCTTCCTCCGCCTGCCTGTCGTATCCGGATTTTCCCTGAGGGGCGATCTCCGCGGGCTCGTCGTCGTTCGACGGGAGGCCCACATGCCCGTCCGAGATTTCCTCGGGCGAGCTTGCGCGGCGTATCCACTCGGCGATTTGCCCGGGGCTCAGCACGTCGGAGGCGGGGAGCTCTTCGAGGGAGCTTATCCCCGCGTAGTCGAGAAAGCTCTGGGTGGTGGCGTACTGGAGCGGGCGGCCGGGGAGGTCGGCCCTCCCCGAAATGCATATGAGATCCTTTTCAGTGAGCCTGCCTATGGCCCCGTCGGCATTGACGCCGCGAATGGCCTCTATTTCCGCCCTGGTGACGGGCTGGCGGTACGCGATTATCGAGAGCGTCTCGAGGGCCGCGCGCGAAAGCCTCTGCGGGCGCGGGTCGTTGCGCAACAGCCTCACCCATTCCGCGTAGTCTTTCGAGATGGCGAGCTTGAAGCCCGACGAGCTCTGCAAAAGGCTGTACACCGCGCCGGACTCTTCGAGCTCGGCGGAGATTTCCTCCATGGCCTCCCTGATCTGCGTTGCGGTCAGCAGGGTGGGAACCTGCGCAAAGATGTCCTCTATTACGGACTGTTCGCCGTCGGCGGGCCCGTCCTCCTCCCCGCCGCCTTTCGGGGCCGAGGCGCGGGCGTCGTTTTCGGCGTGGTAGCGCGTGACCACCGCCTGAATGTCCTTTATGGACAGCGGCTCGCTCGTCGAAAACAGGAGCGCCATGAGAATCTTTTTCAGGTTGAACATTGTCGGAAATTGTTAGGCGGTGTAGAGTGCCCGAAAATCGCGGCCATTTCAATTTTATTTTGCGGCCGCAAAAACCCCGCGCGGCCCGAATCCGGAGCGGGCCCGCGCGCGGAAATGTGAAAGTTTTCCGCAGCCCCCGGGCGGAGAGGCTTCCCCGCGGGTCTGCGCCCGCGCGTCACTCGATGTTCTGAATCTGCTCCCTCACCCTTTCGAGCTCGTTTTTGAGGGAGATTGCGATTTTTGTGAGCTCGAGGTTGTTGGCTTTGCTCGCCATCGTGTTTATCTCGCGCCCCATCTCCTGGCAGATGAAGTCCATCTTGCGCCCCGCGGCGCCGCTTTCGCCGAGCGCCGATAGGAACTGGCCGATGTGGCTTTTGAGGCGCGTGATCTCCTCGGAGACGTCGCACTTGTCGGCGAAGATGCACAGCTCTTTTAGCAGCCGCTCATCGCCGAGGTTCAGTTCGAGCCCGAGGTCTTTCAGGCGCGCAAGCAGCCTGCCGCGGTATTGCGCAGGCGTGTTTTGGGACTCCCTTTCCGCGGAGAGCGTCAGTTCGAGAATCGCGCCGAGGCGCGAGGAGAGGTCGCGCTTCAGGTTTTCGCCCTCCGCCTCCCGCATTTGCGAGGATTTTTCAAAGGCTTCCGATAGCGCGGCGGAGACGGTTTCCCACGCGGATTCCCAGTCGGAGTCCTGCGCGGCGGCGGGCGCGGAGAGCTCGCAGAGCCTCAAAACGGTGTCGGCGGACGGCTCGAACTTCGCCCCGACGGATTCACAGGCGGCTTTGAGCGCGGCCGCGGCGTGTTTGAGCGCGGACGGGTCGGAGATCAGGGGCGCGCCGCCTTTGAAGTCCGCCCTCACCGACACGCCCACTTTCCCGCGCGTGTAAAATTCGCGCGCTTTCGCGGCTATCAGGCGCTCGAGCGGCTGCCAGTCGCGCGGCAGTCCGACAGATATTTCGAGCCCCTTTTTGTTGACGCTCGAAACGTCCGCGACAACGGAAAAGCTTTCGCATTCGGCGGACGCGCGCCCGAAACCCGTCATGCTTTTCATCAGAGCCTCCTGACCGCGCCGTCCGCCGCCGAGGAGACGCTTTTGGCGTAGAATTGCAGAGCTTTCGAGACCTTCCTGTCGCGGACGGGCTTGTAGGCGTTTTCGCCCTTGGCGAGCATTTTGGTGCGGCGCTCGGCGAGCCGGGCGTCGGAAATTTCAAGGGAAATGCTGCGCGCGGGAATGTCGATGTTTATGAAGTCCCCGTCTTCTATCAGGGCGATGTCCCCGCCGTCGGCCGCCTCCGGAGAGGCGTGGCCTATGGAGAGCCCGCTCGTGCCGCCCGAAAACCTGCCGTCGGTGAGCAGCGCGCAGACTTTGCCGAGCCCCATGCTTTTGAGGTGGCTGGTGGGGTAGAGCATCTCCTGCATTCCCGGCCCCCCGCGCGGGCCCTCGTACAGTATGACGACGACGTCCCCCGGCGAAACTTCGCCGCCGCGGATAGCCAGGCTCGCGGCCTGCTCGGAGTGGTAGACCTTCGCCGTCCCGCGGAAGCGCAGAATGGATTCGTCGACGCCCGCGGTCTTTACGATGGCGCCGTCGGCCGCTATGTTGCCCGAGAGCACGGCGAGCCCGCCGTCTTTGCTGAATGCGTTTTCTACGCTGCGGATAGCGCCGGACTTCCTGTCGGTGTCGTTTGAGCCGTAGTATTCGGACTGCGTCCACGCCCTCGTGCTGAATCTGCCGCCCGGGGCGGCGCGGTACATCTTTTTTACCTCGTCCGGGCAGGAGGGCGACATGATGTCGTATTTTTCTATCGCCTCCCCGAGCGTCCGGGAGTGGACGGTTTTGACGGACGCGTCCAGCAGCCCCGCGCGGCCGAGCTCGCCGAGGATTCCGAATATGCCGCCCGCGCGGTTTACGTCCTGAATGTGGACTTTCTGGGTGGTCGGGGCGACCTTGCAGATGCATGGGGTCTTTCTCGAGAGCGCGTCGATGTCGGCCATCGAGAAATCGACTTCGGCCTCGCGCGCTATCGCCAGAAGGTGGAGGACCGTGTTGGTGCTCCCGCCCATTGCGATGTCGAGGCGCATTGCGTTGAGGAAGGATTCGCGCACGGCTATGGAGCGCGGAAGCGCGGAGTCGTCGCCGTTTTCGTAATAGGCTTTCGCCATTTCCACTATGCGCTTTGCGGCGGCGGAAAAGAGCTCCCTGCGCGCCGCGTGGGTGGCGACTATCGTGCCGTTGCCGGGCAGGGCGAGCCCTATGGCCTCCGCAAGGCAGTTCATGGAGTTTGCCGTGAACATGCCCGAGCACGACCCGCACGTCGGGCATGCGTTGCGCTCCATAATTTCGGAGTCGGCGTCGGAGATCCCGGGGTTTGCGCCGGCTATCATCGCGTCGATGAGGTCGAGCTTCCTCTCGCCGGAGGACAGCTTGCCAATACCAGCCTCCATCGGCCCTCCCGAGACGAATATCGCCGGAATATTCAGGCGCATGGCGGCCATCATCATGCCCGGGGTGATTTTGTCGCAGTTTGAAATGCAGATCAGCGCGTCGGCGCAGTGGGCGTTGCACATGTACTCCACGCTGTCGGCGATGAGCTCGCGCGAAGGGAGTGAATAGAGCATGCCTTCGTGCCCCATTGCGATACCGTCGTCGATTGCTATGGTGTTGAACTCCCTCGCAATCCCGCCGGCTTTCTCTATTTCCGCGCACACGAAGCGGCCGACCTCGTCGAGGTGTACGTGCCCCGGAACGAACTGGGTGAAAGAGTTTGCGACCGCTATCACCGGCTTGCCGAAGTCGGATTCTTTGACGCCAGTGGCACGCCAGAGGGCGCGCGCGCCGGCCATGTTTCTGCCCGTAAAGCTTTTTTTGGATCTGTATTCTGGCATATCGTTGTATAATGTCGGCAATATCCAATCACGACTCCCGCAAAACGTCAAGTTTTCAAGGGCGCAAAGGCGTGCGAGGGCGGGTGCGAGGCACACTGCCATAGAAGGGGCATAGCCCCTTACGGCGATTGCTTACGCAATTCGCCTATCCCCTTTCCCAAACCCAATAAAAAACGAACCTCTCATGGGAGGTTCGTTAATGCTTCCAGAATTCGGGCGGCACAGGCTGATACGAAGCGCACTTCCATAGAAGGTGGCATGCTCCCTTACGCCCATTGCTTACGCAATAGGGCTATCCTTCCGTATAAATCTAACGCTTCTGAAATTCGTTCTGAAAACCTTAGCTTCCGGGATTTGGCGCAATGAAAACGAAACTTTATTTTATCCGAAGTGCAGCGAGGTTATAAAATAAGGCTTTCGGGAAGAATAAAATGCGTCAGCATTTTATCCAATATAGGAACAATACTTACACAACTGCTATTTAAGGGGATAGGCGCATTGGCTTCGCCAATCGCCGCAGGGGGACGCAAGGTGCGTCGGCCATAGAAGGGGCAAGCCCCTTACGAAGATTGGCTACGCCAATACTTCTATCCCCGCAGTAAAGCGCCGCTCCCATAGAATGGGACAAGCCCCCTTACGCCCATTGCTTACGCAATAGGGCTATCCCCCCGTATAAATCTAACGCTCCCGAAGTTCGTTCTGAAAACCTTAGCTTACCCGATTTGGCGCAATGATTTTGGATGCGGGGCAAGGCGCGAGGAAGAGACGCGGCCGAAGCGTACTTGTGGTACGCGAGGGTGCGGCTTATTCCGTAGCAACGCAGCCCCGCGCCAAAAGCATTCGCCAAATCAAGCGGCAGTTTCACGCGCCCCGAAGGACTGAAAGAACATTCGACGGAACAAACTCGGCGATTCTGGCGGGATCGTAGCAGGCCACCTGTTTGATTAGCGTGGAGCTCAGATAAAAATATTTGTGGGAGGGCATGAGGAAAATCGTCTCGACGGAGGAGTCGAGATGGCGGTTCATCTGGGCCATCTGAAATTCAAATTCAAAGTCCGATACGGCGCGGAGGCCGCGAATGATCGCGCAGGCGCCGAGGCCGCGGACAAAATCCACGGTGAGGCCGTCGAACGCCTCGACGCGCGCTCCGGGTATGCCGGCAAGATTTTCCTCGAAAAGCCTGCGGCGCGTCTGAAAGTCGAGAAGCGGCCCTTTCCCCGCGTTTTTGGCCACGGCAACGACCACCTCGTCGAAGAGCCTGAGGGCCCTGTGAAGGACGTCGAGATGTCCGTTAGTCACGGGATCAAACGTTCCGGGATAAACCGCTATTTTTTTTTCGTTTTGCATTTTTCCGATTGAACTCTCCGTTGGGCGGGCAAAAAAAGCCTGTTTGAAAAGTCTTGTTAAAAGGGAAATAGTGGCAATACTTTTCTGGCAATGAACACTCCCAATTTTTTGACGATCCTGCGCGTGCTGCTCGCGTTTTTGACGGCGGTTCTGCTCTGCGCGCCGTTTAAGTTCGCGGCGACCGCGGCGTTTGCCGTCTACTGCGCCGCGGGCGCGACCGACTGGTTCGACGGCTACCTTGCCCGCCGCGGGAACATCGTCACGACTTTCGGGAAATTCATGGACGCGCTCAGCGACAAGATCATGGTTTCCACCGCGTTCCTGACGCTGTTCGCGCTCGGAATGTTCGGGGAGTGGACGGGAACCGCGCTGTTTTGCGCGGTTATTTCCATGTCGCGGGAATTTTTCGTAAGCGGCGTCAGAATGCTGGCTGCAAGCCGGGGAATTGTGCTCGCCGCGGAAAAGGTGGGAAAATACAAGGCGGGATTCCAAATGTACTCTCTCGGGGCGGTCATCTGCGCGAGGGCGCTCGACGCCGACTTTTCGGCGGGAGACTCGGCGCTGCGCGGAATAGTGTTTTTCTCGGCTATGGCGACCCTCGCTCTGTCGACCGCGCTATCGGTATGGTCGGGGGCGACGTACGGGACGAGATATTCGTACCTGCTAAAAGAATAGACCTTCAACAACTACGCGAAAGACAGACTATGGACTCCGCAAGAAGAAGACTCTACCCGTGGGCTGCGGCCCTGCCAAAAAGATTTGCAACCTCGTGCGCGACGCTCTGGGGGCTCGGCTCCCTAAACGCGCCGGGAACGTGGGGGAGCGCGGCGGGCGTTATACTGTACGCGGCCCTCTTTGCGGGAATGGGGCTCGGCAGGTACCTCGTATTCTCCGCGCTGCTGGCCTACATAAGCGTCGGGATATGCGACTGCGCGGAACGCTTCCTCAAAATGCGCGATCCGGGCTGCATAGTCCTCGACGAATTTTGCGCCATTCCGTTTTGCTTTCTGCCGGTATTCCATTCGGAGTACAGCGCTTGGGGAATACTGTTGGGGTTCGCGCTGTTCAGGTTTTTCGACATATCGAAACCGCTTTTCATAAACAAAATGCAGGACTTCGAGGGTGGGCTCGGCTGCGTCGCGGACGACGTTGCGGCAGCGCTCGTCTCGTGCGCGTGCCTGAACCTCTTCGGCCTTATCCTCCCCGTGGTGTTTGCGTAGAAGACGCCGCATGCGCGGGCGGGCCGGCGCGCGGAGGGCGGGAACTGCCTACCGAGCCTCCCAAATGGTGGCGACTGACGCCGCCGGGAGCCCCCCGACCGACAGCCCGTGCAGGGCGCAGTTCCCGGACGCGCGCGCAACGGAATCCACCGACTCGCCGAGGCGCGCTTCGCGCCTGAATTTTACGGCGTAGCCCGCAAGCCTCCGGGAGGCGAGAAATTCGTCCGGAAGCGCCTCCACGGCGCGCGGGAGGTATTTTGCGTTGGTCAGGTGCGAATTGAAGTCGATGTCGTCCGCGCGGACTTTCCGGGAGACGGCCGGGAACGGGTCGGCGGAGATTTTTCCGCAAATATCGAAGACCCCGCCGAAGCCGTCGAGCGCGCGGCGGGGGTCGGTTTCAAACGCGGAGAGAAATTCGGAAATTTTGAGCGGCCTCCTGCCATCAACCTCTGCGGCTATATACGAGGCCTCGCCGCGCGCGAATGCGCGGCCGTCCTCCCCCGCCATCTCGAAATCCGCGTACATGCGCGCCGCGCTCCCGCCGCGAATCCATACACGGACGGCCACGGATTCGCGCCAGAAAGGCATAGGCGCGGAAAACCTCGCCTCGATCTCCCCCATGAGCCACGTCAGGCCGCGCCGCGTCATGTCGTACCCTGCAAGCCCCCTTGAAGCGAAATACTCCGCCGCGCACTCCTGAAAAAGGAGCGCCGCGCCCGACTCTTTCAGCCTGTAATCTTCCCCGATTTCGGAGCTCCTCACCGCGTAACGCGCATCAAATGGCATGTTGGAAAATATGCGCGGTAAGCGGAAAATCTTCAACTGTTTTCGGGACAGATAGGGAAATTTTTTGAAAAAAAACTTGCCAACCATCTCTCCCAAAGTAGAGTGACAGCTTTATTATTTAATTTGGACGGACCGATAGCTCAACGGTAGAGCAGTTGCCTTTTAAGCAATTGGTTCGGGGTTCAAATCCCCGTCGGTCTATTCCTTTCAAACATGGGCTTCCCGTTCGGGAAGCCCATGTTTATGCCCCCACCGGCCGCGAAACGGAATAAGGCTGCGCATACGGGCGGCTTTGTCTCCAAACCACAGGTTTTACAACGCGGCCAAACCTGCTGCCGGCCCGGGTTTACGGCGTCAGTCCGCAGGCGGAAAACCTCGGCTCCCATGGAAAATATGTTTGAACGCCGGCTCGGATTTCGTATCCTCTTTGCCAATATGCGCAAAACTATGAATACGAGAAAATCAATTCTTTTGGCGATTCTGCTCGTGGCGGCCGCGGCATCGCTCTTCGCAAAATCCCTTGAGGGCGAATACGTCGGAAAGGTCGAAGCAGGCGAGGCCCATTTCAAGGACAACCCGCTAATCGCGGCGCAGGTGTACCGCGAAGGCGACAAGTACAAAGTCGGCATATACCCCGACCTCTGGCGGAGGGCGCCCGCGTACGCGAAATTTGAGGCCGACGCCAACTCCCGCAAGATAGACTTCGACTGCGGCGGCGGATTCGGATTCAAAGGGACGATAACCAAAAGCGGAATAACCGGGGAGGCTACATACCAGACAAAGGACGGGAAAAAATCCGCCCCGATGAAACTCAAAAAAATCGACAGAAAATCCCCGACGCTCGGAATGCGCCCCCCGAAGGGCGCCGCCGTCCTGATAGACGGGAAGTCCTTCAACGAGTGGGAATCATCGAGCGGAAAGCCGATACAGTGGGAAATTGTGGGAGACGGCTCCGTAAGGGTTTCAGATAAGAAGGAAAAATGGGTGGACATTCGCACAAAGAAAAAATTCAAGAGCATCAGGCTGCATGTTGAATTCATGACGCCGGACGAACGCTCCAAGCCGCTCGGCCAGGGGAGGGGAAATTCGGGCGTGTTCGTTGGCGGCTTTGAGGTGCAGGTTCTCGACTCATTCGGCGCGGAAGGCGTGTGGAACGAGTGCGGAGCCCTGTACAAATACATGCCGCCGCAAATCAACGCCTCGCTCCCGCCGGAAAAGTGGCAGACGTACGACATCGAATACCGCGCTCCGACATTTAAGGACGGCAAGATCGAAAAATATCCGCGCATAACGGTGTTCCACAACGGAATGAAAGTCCAAAGCGACGTAGAACTGCGCGAAAAGACCGCCAACGGATCCGCCTACCGCGCGCTTGCGCTGAAAGACGAACCCGCCGCGATAAGGCTGCAAAACCACCAAAACCCCGTGAGATACCGCAACGTTTGGGCCGAGGAAATAGAATAGGGCAGCTTCGGCGGTAAACGCCGCTGGATATTTTCTCCCCCCCCCCTATCGGGGAAAAGGGAATGGGGCAGTCGCCGCCGGCGCCATCGGCGGCGACTTTCACATCTAAACGGGAGAAGGCGATTTTCCGTTTCGGAAGCAATCGCCGCAGGCCGGCCGGGATTTCCGAACCGCGGGAATTTTCTGCGGGGTGTTTTGCAGGCGGTGCACGAAACCCCCGCGCGGCGACCCGTACGCAAGGTTTTCAAAAGCCAAATATACGGGCAACTCAGAAAAATATGCCCCATTCGCCAAAATAACCATCTGCCTTCAAAAAAATATCTCTCGCGTCTTTTGCGCCGCCAGAACCGCATGCAATACCGGCGGCTCAATCCATTGCCGCCAACTGAAAATACTGGGAATCGCATGTTCCCGACCCGGTTTGTCCGCTCCATATTGTCGTAAATTCAAAACGGGTAATGTTTCCTAAAACAAAATTCACTTTTATCTGAAACAATGCGTATGGCGCAGAGTGGTTGACTCGAGATATTACAAATTGTGCCGCATGGCATTTATCGACTGTTCGCCAGTCAGATTTGTACCACCAAATTCGCAGAAACTACCCAAGCCGGCCCCTCCGCAAAAAAAGCGGCGCAAATTTTTTTGCGCCGCTTAAAGTTTTTATGAAATGAAGTTTTAAATTACCCGCAATGAAAATAGGATTCGACGAGTTCGAGAATTGCCTGCTCATTATCCCCTATGTCGGCACGCAGCGTCGAATCATTAAATGCTTCCAAACCTTTTTTGATTCCGTCAATCATTGAAGGCGTAAAGACGTTCTTTGATTCGTAAATTGCACGCTGCTTTTCAAGGCACTTTGCCGATGCCGCACAACTGTCCGGCAACGCTTTCAATGATTCCAAAATCTTTCTGTTCTCGTCTCTGTGAATGTTTACGTCGACATATGAGTTCTTTGCGATTTCCAAAGAATTTGGCATCTCAAACCCATATCTTGCCGCGACCGCGAGACTGGCAAAAAGCAGGTAGATGTTTGCAGAGCCATCTGGGCAACGGATTTCGACTGTCTGTTTTTGCCCGGTGTCGTAATTGTTTGCGGCTTCAAGCGGGTTCACTTTTGCGCTCATATTTGCGCTGCTTGTCCAACCCAACGGAACCCTTATCAAAGTGGAACGATTTCTATCTCCCCAGCAAATGTTTGTCGGAGCTTCCTGATGGGGAACAAGCCTGAAGTAGCTTGTCGGGTTTGTATTGCCAAAAGCCGTAATCGACGGCGCAAGTTCCAACACTCCGGCTATCATTTTTCGGGCCGCGTCCGAAAGCCCTCCGCCATCGAGCATGACGTTTTTGCCGTCTTTCATAAGACGCATATGAACATGCATTCCGCTTCCCGCCTTGCCTGTCGTAATTTTGGGCGCAAACGTTACATCATAGCCGAATTGGTGCGCAAGATTACGGATAATCCATTTTGCGACAAGCAACTGTTCGGCCGCGTCCATTGCTTCTCCCGGCAGGAATTCAATTTCGTTTTGCTCGTAAACCTTGCCGTCGAGGGTGAAGTTGCCCACCTCTGAATGTCCGTACTTGATTTTACCGCCCGCCTGCGCGATATACTGCATGCAAAGCTTGCGGAATTCTCCGAATTTTGCAAAAGGCGCCGATTCGTGGTATCCGCGTTGGTTTACAGTCGGGAAGGTGTTTTCATTTTCGGCGATGACGTAGTATTCGAGCTCGCCCATTGCTTCAAAATCCATGCCGGTAGTTTCGCGGAAAGCCCTGCAAGCCTTTTGGAGCACATATTCCGGCGAACTTTCGAGCGGTTCGCCGTCTTTGTTGAAAAACGAGCACAAGAATGCTATGGTCGGGATTTCCACAGTCGGATCTACAAAAGCAGTCTTGAAGCGGGGCACAACGTACAAATCGCTGCTGCTTGCTTCCACAAAGGAAAATAGGCTCGAACCATCAACGCGTTCGCCGCAGGCGAGAATTTCATCAAGATAATCAAGGTCATGCACAACAAAGTTAAGTGTTTTTAACCTGCCATCGCCGGCGGGGTACATAAAGTTTACATGGCGTATACCCTCCCCTTTAATGAAATCGATTATATCGGCCTTGGTAAATTCAGACGGCTTTTTATTTAGCTTTGTCGAGATTATATTTGATGAGAATGACATGCTGTTATCAATTACAGTATTATTGTTTTGGTTTTACGATGCTTAAAAAGGGAATAGGTATTTGTTTTTCCTGTCAAAATAAAAAATCGGACAAATTGCCAGAAAACGCCCTTGCGGCAATTATCGCTATTTAAAAAGGCAAATACATTCCGCAACGCGAGAGTCTACGGGTTTTCTGTCAAAAAAACAAAGGCGCTTTCCGGCAGTGGCGTTGGGCAATAAAAAAATCGCAATAGATTTTACGTATTGAAGCTTTTTTTGCAAAAAACGTCCAATCCACTTACGGGACGGAAGTTCAAAATGCGGGAAAAGAAGTTTCGCATAACGCCTTAAAATTGGAATTTTTTGAAATTTTCAAAGATGCCAGATATGCCAAAGATTAGAAACATATGTTTTGAACGGCGGGATTATTGATGCATCAAAAATCCAAAATGATTGCTTTCCATTGGTTGATACTAATGCGTTTATATCCCATTCACATTCGGATATAAGAGAAGTAACACTAAATTGTTATTGGATAGAAATCCAAATGCGTATTGGAAAAACAATAATACCTTATTTTTCAAGCAATGCACACTTAATGTTAAGCAGCGCGCTATCAATGATGATAGATAAATACGAGGCTCTTTTTTCCTATGATACCCCAAATTCTATTTCTGCAAGAGATGTTATAACTAAAACTATACGAAATAAAACCCACTCCCAATAATCTTTAAGATTAAAGCTCCTGCCAATTCATAGCTTCGCAGTCGAGGTAGTGGTTGGAGCGGTTGCCTGTTTGTTCCATATCCACGAATTACCTTTCTTAATGCGGTGTTTGGGCGACATTTGTTTTAAATAATCTCCCAATATGCCCATAGGCATTTATAACATTCCCATTCGCAGAATTGATTGCACCCAATTCACGTTAAAGTATACTAATTTGTACGTTTCGTTTGCCATACAAAATACAGGCGCTTCAATTTCATAATATAATATGAACTTGAAACAAAAGTTTTTTTCATTACCCTGTTTCTTATGAAATTATCCGATATCTCAAAAGAGATTTCCCTATTGCAAAAAAGATTGGGTTGGAAGTATTGTTTAATTTTTTGGATTCCGATACTATTTTTAGCCAGTCCATTATTTTATACAGTATATTCACCCAAATGGTTTATATATTGGTTCACCGATTTTAATTGGGTTTTCCCTTATGGCGGAGGATTGGGCAGCACCAATGATGTAATTGTGAGCAATGTAATAAGGGCTACAATAATGTTTGTACCCGCTTATTTCTGTTTAATAATAATGCACGCTATTTCAAAGAAAAATAGCATTATAGAAAAACTCGTTTATTATTTGCCCACAATAACATTAACATTGGCTTTTATTATGCTCTATTTCCCTAATAGGGCAATCTCATTTATAAATAGCATGGGAAATACTTTTAGGAGAGACCTTGCATTGGTTTGGACTACTTCTGTTTGGTTTTTGGCAATAATGATTTCTTTGTTATTATTGTCGCCAAAAACCAGTCAAAAAAAACTTTGGGGCATTTATACCATTGTTATATTGAATGTAATTGCGGGTTGTATCGCCAGTTAAGATAATAGTGCCATACAACTTATAGCGCCATAATTTCTTTTTTTATCTTTTGCGCCCCTGAATGTTCAGCCCCAAGTTGGCAAATTCAATCAAAAGCAGAAAACACATTCAAACGCGGAGAGGGGGGGATTCGAACCCCCGGTGGGCTTTTGACCCACACGCGATTTCCAATCGCGCACGTTCGGCCACTCCGTCACCTCTCCTGAAAATCCGGCGCGAACTCCTGTCAAATTCGCGCATTTCGGCTGGAAATTACGTGCCAGAGAGTGGATTTGAACCACCGACCAAAGGCTTATGAGTCCTCTGCTCTACCGCTGAGCTACTCTGGCAAATTTAAAGATTGTCAATTTACCCTACGGCCTTTTCAAGTCAAGTTCTATTTCCCGTTTTTTTATTTTTTTGGGCGCCGTACGGCGGCGCCGCGCGGCAGGGAACGAAAAATTGCACGCCCGGCATTCCATCTGAAAAACGCGCTCCCGCGGGATTTCCCAATATTTTGGGCTCCGGCAATTTGCCGGAGCGCAGGCGATGCGCGCAGGGCGCCGCTCTTTGCCGGAAATAAAAAACGGCGGATTTTCCGGGGAAAGCGGACGGCGCGGGATAAATGGGGGGGGGGGTATGACGCAATACGCTTACATCAAACGCCTCCGGGGAAAGCGGCTGCAAATTCCGGCCTGTTAAAAAAGAAGCCGGATTTTCCGCACCCTGCGCGCGCCTTTCGCAAGCAAAATCCCGAAAGGTGAAATTCAGCCCCGGGAAGCTTTGGCGCGCCCCGCGACTTCCCCCGCCCTCGCGTAGCACTCCGTATTTTCAGCTCCGCGCTCCGCAAGCCTGGCGTTCCAATCTATCCCCGCCCCCCTTTCAAACACGCTCACAACGCACGAGCCGCCGAAGCGGAAAAGCCCCGCCTCCGCCCCCCTTTCGGCTCGCGCGGAAACCGCGTCAAAATTGACTATCGTCCCGACGTTCGTGGCGCCTATTTCGACAAACGCGCAAAGCCCCATGCTATCCGTCTCTATAATGTTCAAAACCCTCCGGTTTTCCCAAAGTATCGAGAGCCTTTTTACGAGGGCGATGGGGCTCACCGAGTAGAGCGCTCCGCGGACTTCCCTGCGCGCGACGATTTCCCCCGAAACCGGATAGTGGAACCTGTGGTAGTCCGCCGGGCTGAGCCTCGATATGAGCATGTCTCCGCCGTCGAACCTGCCGGCGAGCTTTGCGTCGCCTAAAAGCGCCGCGAGATTGAACTCCTGCCCCTTCGCGTAGAACGAGCGCGCCTCCGACGCCCCGCGGACGAGGAGGTGCCTGCCGTCCGAGGGAAACGATACCGCCAGCGGGTCGTGCGCGTCCCCCACGGGCCTCGCGCCCGGTTTCAGCGCGCGCGTGAAAAACTCGTTGAACGTGCGAAATTCGCCCGGGGCCTTGAGCATTTCCCCGGTGTCTATGCCGTTTTCCTCGACAAATTTTTTCACGGTTCTTCGGCTTGCCTCCGAGTCCGCCCAAAGCCCGCACGCCTTTGAAAATATCCCGCGCGCGACGAGCAGCCAGAGCGCGGCGCGGCCAGCCGGGCCGCCGTAGAGAAAGCGCATGAGCCCTTCGGCGCAGACCTTTTCCTCCTCGTAAACCCCCTTTGAAATGTTGTAAATCCTCAAGCTCATATCGATTCAAGCCTCCGCCTCAGGTACGTCCTCCTCTCCGCAGCGCGCGAATTTCCAACGGCGGCGCTCCACGCGGACGGATCGCCCACGATAAACGCCTTTTTCCGCGCCCGCGTAAGCCCCGTGTAGAGGAGATTGCGCTGCAGCATTATGAAATGCCGGCGCAAAAGCGGCATCACCACCACGGGAAATTCGCTGCCCTGCGACTTGTGTATGCTTATCGCGTAGGCCTGGCGGAAGTCGGAGAGGTCGCCCTTCGACAGGAAAACCCTCCTGCCGTCGAAGTCGGCGACTATTCCCGAGCCGCCGCCCTCCACGGACACCACTCTGCCCATGTCTCCGTTGAACACGTCGATGTCGTAGTTGTTGCGCGTCTGCATTATCTTGTCGCCTACGCAAAACACGGTGCCCGCCCAGCGCATTCCGTCGTCCCTCGGGTTGAGCGCGGCCTTTATCGACGCGTTGAAACTCTCGATTCCCGCCGCCCCCCTGTGCATGGGAGCCAGGAGCTGCATGTCGGCCACCGGATCCACGCCGAGGCGCCCGGCAAACCCGCCGGACATCAGCCTGACGCACGAGTCCATGCAGGCTTCGGGGGTGTCGGCGTATATGAAGTTCACGTCGCGCGACAGGTCGGCGTCTTCGAGGGAGCACGGGGGAAAGTCGGCGAGCGAATCCCTGCCCTCGAGAATCGCGCGCGCGGCAAGGACTATCCCGCTGCGCTCGCCCTGCCTGAAAATCCGCTCGAGGCGCGTGACCGGAAACCTGCCGCTCGAAATTATGTCCTTGAGCACGTTTCCGGCGCCGACGCTCGGGAGCTGGTCGGTGTCCCCCACGAGGACGAGGTGCGCCCCGTCCGGGACCGCGGAAAAGACCGCGGCGGCAAGCTTCGTGTCGAGCATGGAGGCCTCGTCTATAACGACGAATTTCGCGGGCAGGGGATTGTATTCGTTGTGCCTGAACTTTCCGCCCTCCATTCCCAAAAGCCTGTGTATCGTCTGAGCGGGAACCCCGGCGCTCCCGCCCATGCGCTGGGCCGCCCTGCCCGTGGGGGCCGCGAGCGCGGGAAGGCATTTTTTCGCCTTCAATATGTCGCACAGCGCCCGCAGGATAGTCGTCTTTCCCGTCCCCGGGCCGCCCGTTATCACGCTGAACTTGTTTTTGAGGGCCGCGAGAATCGCGGCCGACTGCTCTGGCGCGAAGTCCACGTTTGCGCGCGCCTTCGCCCACCCGACCGCGGCCTCCGCCTTTATGGGCGGCAAAAGTGACGCCGCGCGCGAAATTCTCGCAAGGCTGCCGGCTATCTTCCGCTCGGCGAAATCCAGCGGCGCCGACTGCAACACTCCGTCGCCGACGCGCCTGAGGTCCCCCGACGCCAAAAGCCTTTCGGCGCCCTCGGCGCACTTGGCGGGGTCGGCCTGCAAAAGCGACGCCGCGCGCGCGACTATCTCGCCGGACGGGGCGCAGGTTCCGCCCTCGTCCTCGAGCTCGGAGAGCGCGTGGAGGACGCCCGCCTCTATGCGCTCGGGGCTCTCGTTTGAAATTCCGATGTTGAGCGCTATCTTGTCGGCGGTCTTAAAACCGATGCCGTCGATCTCCCGGCATAGCCTGTACGGGTTGGAGCGCACGACCTCCGCGCTCTCGGAGCCGAAGCGCTTCATTATCCTGACGCACATTGCGACGCCTATCCCGTAGACTCGGAGGGCCACGACGATTTCGCGCAGGCCGCGCTGCTCGTCCCACGACCTCTTTATGCGCCTTGCGCGCTCCGCGCCGATCCCCTTCACCTCCGTCAGCCTGGCGGAGTCGGAGTCTATCACGCGCAGGGTGTCCTCTCCGAATTTGTCCACGATTTTCTTCGCGTACGCCGGGCCTATGCCGTCTACCAGCCCGGAGCCGAGGTACTTTACAATGCCGTAGACGTTCGACGGCAGGCGCGACTCGAACTCCCTTACGTTTATGCGCGCCCCGTAGGACGGATGGCTCGCCCACTCCCCCCTAACGAGGACGGTTTCGCCGCACTGAACCGCGGGCATTATCCCGGAAACCGTGACGTTTTCCCTGTACGATGGGTCGGAGGGCCGGAGGGAGGCTATGCAAAAGCAGTTTTCCTCGTTGAAGAAAACTATCCTTTCCAGCACCCCTTCAAGGCTCACCCGCTCGCCGCTACTGCGCATGTAAAAAAGGAATAGGACGGGCGGCTCAAAGGGCAACACCAAAAACGCCGGCCGAGAGCTCCGCAAGGTTTTCGTAGACCCCGAGGCATTCTGGGCACCTCTCCGAGAGCGACGGCGCCGAATCCGCGCCGGTAGCCACAAGCGCGGAATCCACTCCGGCCCCGCGGGCGGCGAGGTAGTCGTAGACGGAGTCGCCCACCCCGACCGCGGAATCGGCGGAGGCGCCGAGAATGCCGAGCGCCTTTTCCGTGAACGCGGGCTCCGGCTTGCGCGGCGAGTGCAGCAACGTGCCCACCACGGCGTCGAGCCCGAATCCGAGCTTCTCGACGATCGCGTCGGCGCCCTCCTGCTGCTTGTTGGTAAAGCAGGCGACTTTCATTCCGCGCGACCTGAGCGCCGCAAGGATTTCGCGCGCATAAGGCATCGGGCGCAGGCCGTCGAACATTCGGCCGGGGAAAATTTCCAGATAGCGCTCGCATATCGGCTGGGCGAGGGCCTCGTCGCTGCCGTGGGCGGCGAGGATCCTGCGGGCGGTGACCAGTATCGAGCCCCCGACGGTCCTGAACACCTCGGAGTAGGTCGGCGCGGGAACGCCGTGCTTCAAAAACGATTCCGCAAGCGCCGAATGTATCGCCGTATAGTTGTCGGCGAGCGTGCCGTCCAAATCGAAAAGGGCGGTTTTGTAGGTCTTCATGCTAAAATTTTATCTCTCCGATTTCCTCGAAAAACGCGTATGGGTGCGACTCAAAGAGCCGCCTTTTCAAATAGGCGCGGGTGGAGTCCTCTATCGGCTTCGGCGCTGCGGGGAAAGTGTTGTACACCACCCCCGCGACCGGAATGCCGCGGTTCCCGCAAATTTCGAGGCACATCAGCGCGTGGCTCAGGCTGCCGAGCCGCGACGGGACGACGAGGACCACCGGAATCCCCCTGGCGGCCGCGAAATCCGCCACGAGGCAGTCTTCGGCCAGCGGAACCATAAGCCCGCCGACCCCCTCGATCAGGACGGCCGAATACTTTTCCGAAAGCTTTTTCGTGCAGGCGTCGATTTTCGCCAAGTCGATTTTCACACCCTCCATCGCGCACGCCAAATGGGGGGAGGCCGGATATTTCAAAACGTACGGGCACGTCGTAAAGTCGAGGTCTTCGGGCAGAAGCCCGACCCCCATGATTTTGCGGTGCGCAAGTATGTCCTCGCTCACGCCCTCGCACCCCGTCTGCACGAGTTTCTGGGTGACGGGATTTTCCCCCTCGCGGGCGAGCTTTCCGGCGAGGGCGGCGGTCGCCACCGTCTTGCCAACGCCCGTATCCGTTCCGCTTATCAAAAAAACTTTCATCTCACACCCTGTGCGCCGTTATGAAAACCGGATTGTACGTAAGGCCCACGCCCCCCTCCCCGGATTCCCCGAAGGCGGCGCGGTATCTGCGGGAAAATTCCCTGAACTTCGCGGGAGTCCAGAACGCGGAAAAGCGGCCGTTCACGCCGGTGAGCGCGATGTGCCTCATGACTTCGCGCGGGCTGCCGAAACGCTCGCGCACGACGGACTCCTCGACCCTCTCGCATTCAAATCCGGCCATTAAAAGCATGTCGCGTATTTCGAGGGCGTCGGGGTAGTAGAGCGAATTTCCGCAGAGCATCTTTATCTCCTCGAAATTGCGCGGGCCGAAGGTGGAGAATGCCAGCATCGCGCCCTTTTTGGTCGCCTCCGCGAGCCTCTTGAAGAGCGACGGCAAATCCGAAATCCATTGCAGCGCCGACGCCGACACTACGCCCCCGAGCCCGTCGGGGATCCCGCACTTTAAAATGTCGCCCGCAACCGTTTCGCACCTGCAACCGGCGCAGCTGGAAGCCGCAAGGCACATCTTTTCGGAGAGGTCGTTCAGAAACCACGCGGCGGGGGAGAGCTTCGGAGCGAGCTCGCGCGTCAGGAACCCCGTCCCGCAGCCTATCTCCAAAACCCTTTCCCCGCGCGGAAAGCCGCGCGATAGCACCATTGAAGCGAGCCTTTTGGCGACCCCGCCCTGCACTTTCGCGTTGGCCTCGTAAGACTGCGCGCTGCGCTCGAACGCCCTCCCCACTTTGGAGAACGGGCGCGCGGCGTGGACGATGGCGCGGCGTATCAGGCGCATGTCCAGGTGCGCCCCCTCGTAAAATATCGGCGGCGTCCTGCTCCATGCCCTTGCGAGGTTTTCCGGCGGGAAAATCCTGTCGGACTTGGCGGCTATAGACAGCGTCCAGCGCGGCTTCGGCGCCCGCAGCTCCGAAAACCCGCGCCCGAGCGACTCGAGCTCCGCCCGCAATTCCCGCGCGCTCCGCACGGACAGGCGGTCCGGGCCCTCCGCGTTTTGCGCGCCCCCGCACACCCTGCGGTAAAACTTTTCCCGCGCTCGTTCGTCGAAGGACGCCAAAGTGGCCCGGAATATTTCCGGCGGGATTCCGCGCCCCGCGTCAACGGGATAGGGCGAGCCGCAGACGGCCGCGCGCGCGTCGGCGCGCGAAAGCTTCCCGGAGACGAGATCGGCCGCCCACACGCCGAACGACCACGCCGCCACGCCGATTTCCGGATATTCCGAAAGATCCAAATCGAAATCAAGCGAGGTGTAGTCGTAGACGGAAACTGCGTCGCAGCCGTCCGGAAGGTCGGACTCGCGCAGAAATCCGGCGTCGCAGGCAAACCCGCAGAAAAACACGACCACGCGCCCGGCGCCAGACTTCCTTATCCACTCGGCCTTCATTTTCCGCCTCCCGCAAAGGAGTTCAGCGCGCCCGCGACGAGGGAGATATCGGCGTCGGAAAGCGCGGCGTTCAGGGAGAGGCGCAGGCGCGCCGAGTTTCTGGGAACCGTCGGATACCGCACGGGCGGCGACCATATCCCGGCTTCCATCATCGCGCGCGCCGCGGCGGAGGCCGACTCGTTGGAGCCCAGGACGACCGGGACGATCTGCGTGTCTCCGAGCGTCTTCAATCCGCGGATCAGCCCCCTGAGCTCCGCCGATATCCTGCGAAGCCTCGCCCGCCGCCCCGCCATTGCGCGCATTTTTTTGAAGACGAACAGCGTCCAAAGGGCGCTTATGGGCGGGAGGGCCGTCGTAAAAATGAAAGTGCGGCAGCGGTTGACCAAAAGCCGCCTGTGCGCCGGAGAGCAGACGACGTACGCGCCCACGGAAGCTGCCGCCTTGCCGAGGGTGCACATTATGAAATCCGCGTCGGCGAGCGCAGAGAGCTCCTCGCAGAGCCCGAGCCCCGTGCCTCCGAACGCGCCGACCGCGTGCGCCTCGTCCACATAGAGCGAGCAGCCGAACTCGCGCCCGGCCTCGACGAGCCCGGGAATGTCGGCGCGGTCGCCGTCCATGCTGAACACGCTCTCGGTTGCGATGTAGACGTTGTCGAAATCCGCGCGGCGCGATTTCAGAATCCGGCGCAGAGCCCCGGTGTCGTTGTGCGGGAAGCGCGCCCATTTGCACGGAAGCGAGCCGATGGAGTCGATCAGGCTCGCGTGGGAAAGCCTGTCGTACAGCACGAGGTCGCGCGGCCCCGCCAGGGCCGGCAGGATTCCGGCGTTCGCGTGGTAGCCGCAGTTGAAGCAAAGGGCCGCCCTCTCCGCGCCTGACGCCTCCGAATACGCCTCCGAAAGGTACCTTTCGAGCTCCCCGAACGCGGGGTTGTCGCCACCCAAAAGCCGCGAAGACGACGCACCCATCAAAAACCCGTCCGACTCGGAAAGCGAGGAGAGAAACTCGTGCTGCAACCCGGCGTCCGCCGAAATCCCGAGATAGTCGTTGGAGGCCAGATTGACGTACTCCGCGCCCCCGCACCGCACGCGCGCGCCGCACACGCGGGACGGCACGAGCTCGCGGTACAGCCCGCTCTTGCGCAATTCCCGCAAAATATCCTCCGCTGCCGCGTCCGTCATGGCTCGGCGCACTCCTCCACGGTTTCGACCATCGCGCGCGCGACGGTTTTAAGGTCGGCGTCGCTCATCACATAGGGCGGCATGGTATAAAGCAGCCGGCCGAACGGCCGCAGCCACACCCCGCGCCCCGCGAGAGCGTTTTGGAATTTCTCCATGTCCGCGGCCTTTTTGAGCTCCACCACCCCTATCGCCCCGAGCGCGCGCACGTCCGCGACCTTCCCGGAGCCGCGCAGGGGCGCGAGGCCGTCCGATAGGATTTTTTCGATTTCGCGCACGCGATCCAGAAGCCCGACGCGCCCGGCAAGGTCCAGGCTCGCGTTGGCCGCCGCGCATGCGAGCGGGTTTCCCATAAAAGTCGGCCCGTGCATGAAAAGCCCCGGAACGCCGCCGGAAATGGCGTCGGCTACGGCGTCGGAGGCCAGAGTTGCCGCAAAGCTCACATACCCGCCCGTCAGCGCCTTGCCGAGGCACATTATGTCGGGCTCGACGCCCGCGTGCTCGCACGCGAACATCTTTCCGCTCCTTCCGAAACCCGTGGCGATTTCGTCGAGAACCAGCAAAATCGAGAGTTCGTCGCAGAGCGCGCGCAGGCGGCGCAGGTATTCGGGGTGGTAAAACCTCATGCCGCCCGCGCCCTGCACTATCGGCTCTATCACGAACGCCGCGATTTCGCCCGCATTGGCCCTCAAAACCCCCTCCAGGGCGTTGAAGGACGACGGATCCCACTCCGCGCCGAAATCCGGCCCCGGGCGCGGGGCGAAAAAGCTTGCCGGCAGCCCGCCCGCAAACATCGAGTGCATTCCGCCGACGGGGTCGCAGACGCTCATCGCGTGCCATGTGTCGCCGTGGTATCCGCCGAGGGAGGTCGCAAACCTGTTCTTTTCCGGCCTCCCGAGCGCATGCCAGTACTGGAGCGCCATCTTCATCGCCACTTCGACCGCGACCGAGCCCGAATCGCAAAAGAACACCCTCTGGAGCCGCGGCGGCGTCATGTCCACGAGCCTGCGCGCGAGGGTTACGGCGGGTTCGTGCGTCAGCCCCCCGAACATCACGTGGCTCATTTTGGAGAGCTGCGCGCGCACGGCGGCGTTGATGTGCGGATTGTTGTAGCCGTGCGCCGCCGCCCACCACGACGACATTCCGTCTATCAGCTCCGAGCCGTCGGCGAGCCTGAGCCGCACGCCTTCGGCCGACGCCACGAGGCGCGGAACCGGGGGGTTTTTCATCGACGAATACGGGTGCCAGACGTGGCGCATGTCGTACCGGACTGTCTCGCCAAAATCCATGCTAAAATTCGTACCCCATGCGCCGCAGCATGGCAAAGTCGTCGGCGACGCCCGAGCCCACGGTAGTGAGCATGTCGCCCATGAGTATCGCGCTGACGCCCGAGCGCAGCGCCCTTTCCTGAAAGTCCCTTATCGACAGCCGCCCGCCGGCGAACCTTATGTGCGCGCGGGGGTTTATCAGCCTGAAAACGGCAAAAGTCTTTAAAATTTCCTCCGGCGGGAGGGGGGCGGTGCCCTCGAGCGGGGTGTTTTTTATGGGCTGGAGAATGTTGACGGGAATGGAGTCCGCTCCGATTTCGCGCAGTTTGCATGCGAGCTCCACGCGCTGCTCCATAGTCTCCCCCATTCCGATTATCCCGCCCGAGCAGATTGACATGCCGGCGCTTCTGGCGGCCTCAATCGCGGCGATTTTGTCGGCTACCGAGTGCGTGGTGCAAAGTTCGGGAAACTTGGAGGGGGCGGTCTCGAGATTGCAGTGGAACCTCTCCATTCCGGCCTCTTTGAGCCTGGCAAACTGCGGGGCGGAGAGCAGCCCGAAGGAGCCGCACAGGCCTATGCCGCCGATTTTTCGCAGGGCGCGGAAGCATTCGCACATTTTTTCTATGTACGCGTCGGGTATGGAACGGCCGCTCGTGACGAGCGAAAAGCGCGCAATCCCCAGGCGCCTGGAATTTTCCGCATGCCTTACGGCCTCTTCCGGCGTGGAATAGTCGTAGATGTCGCAGCCGGTATTGTAGCGGGCGGACTGCGCGCACCACTTGCAGTCCTCCGAACACCTTCCGCTGCGGGCGTTCATTATGGAGCACGTATCCACCCTGCGGCCGAGAAAATGCGTCCTAACGGCGTCCGCCATCTCCCCGAGCTCGCGCGCGGAAAGCGAGCGGCAAAGCTCCAAAGCCTCGCCGCCGCCCAGAATGTACCCGTTTATTATTTTGTCCTTCATGGCGCAGCGCAAACGCAATAACGCAATTCTTCCCATTCTAAGCAAATTGATTTTCTTTCAAGACAAAAGAGAACCCCGGCAATTCAAATAAATTTTTTTCATTGAAAATCTAATAAAAGGCCTTAAACTGATCGGCATTATGAGCGCAATTTGCAGATTTTCGCTAACCATTCTGTATATTGCATTTGCGAATGTCCTGGTCGGCGACAATCCGAATTTTTTTGACGGCAGGAACAGGGCCGGCAAAGCGTCTTTGACGGCGGAGGCGTATTATTTGAGTTTTACGCTTGGAACGGCAAATTTTTCGCCGGAGTTGCGGTTTCCGGTGCAAATATTTTATGACTCCTCGGCAAAAGAGGAGGGCCTTATAGGCATAGGCTGGAAAATTCCACAGCTTGAAAGCTCCGCGGTTTCGGAGGAAGGCGGCGCCGTATGAACTGCCCCGTGGGGCGAGAAAGTGTTTTTTTATTCGCGCAAGAACGCCTCCAAAGAGGTTTTGAATCTGTTTAACGAGAAAGAGCGTGAAAACGCGTATTTTTCGCCCTTTGCGGATTGGACTGCGAACGGGCGCGCTGACAGCGGCTCGTGGACAATCTATGGGCGCAAAGACATGCGTGGCTGGAAATTCGTCTATGTAGGCGCAAAGCTCCGGAAGATAGAGGCCCCGTCCGGGCAACATATAGACTTCATATATGCGGACGGCAAATTGGCTTCCGTGGAGCAGCGCGGCAGGGCGTTTGTTTCGTTAAAATATAACGATGACAAGACGCTTTCTGAAATCCTGATAAACGGGGTTTCCAGCAAATTTGCATTTAGAGACGGGAAGGCGCAAATACTGCCGGAGACGCTTGCCGGCAAGGAGGAGCATATAGATGCAAAATTTTTGCGCAGTGTCGGGCGGAACGGGTTAAATCCGTTGGAATTTTCCTACGACGGCGCGGGGTATCTGGCGCGAATAAAGCGGGGAGACTGCGTTGACAATATTTCCGCGGAGCATGAGACCCTTGCGCAGCGCAAAAACTATTTAAAGAAAGTGGCGGCGGCAAAAAGGGCTAAGAAAAACCCCGGCAACGTGGCAAGAGAGGCTGTCGCCGGCAGGATAATCGAAGATTCAACATACAAATACTCCTATCTGTCGGGCAAGCCCGGCAATGTTGAGCTTGAAAACAGGCGCGGAGAGGTCGCAAAATTTGAATTCGACTCCGCGCGCGGCATCGCCAAACATACGGATTTTTCCGGGAAGGCGTTTACAACCTATTATTTTATGCGCTATGACGTTGCCTACAACGGCAAAGTCCGCCAAATAGTTGACGGCAGAAAGCGCGCGCTTGCAAGCTACCGCTACGACAAGGATACCGGGAAAATTACAAGGTACCGCGACATGGCCCAAAACGACATAAATTTCAAATACGACAGCCGCGGCAACCTCGTTTTGATAACCCGGCGCGGCGCCGATGATGCCGTCGCCCTTCCCGTGCGCAGTTTTTCGTACAACAAAGGCAGTTTAAAGCCCTCGAAGGTCAGCGAACTTAATGAAAAAGGCGAACCCGTAAAAACCGTTTCCATACAGTACGACAGCGAATGCCGCCCCGTACATATAGGCGACGGGAGAAACGCCTTGAAAATATCGTACAATTTTTACGGCTATCCGTCAAAGGTAGTCGACGCCTATGGGGCGGAAACGGTCTATGCTTACGACATATACAACCGCCGGATATCCGGAGAGCGCGACGGGCTGGCGTTTTATGCCGACTACGGCAAGCTCGGATTGCCGGTAAAAGGCTATTCCGTTTTTGAGGGGAAGTTGCTGTCTTCGATTGAGATTTCTTACGACAAAAACGGATTTCCCGTATCTTACAGGGATCAGGACGGCCTTGAGAAGAAATATGAGCGCGACGAATTTGGCCGCATTGTAAAAGAAATTTTCCCGGATTCTGCGGAGGTCGAATACGAGTACGACGCCCTTGGGAAACTTGCCAAAGTTATAGACCAAAACGGGCATGAGATAAACTTTGCCTGGAACAAACACGGCTTGGATTTTAGAAGAACCGCCGTCGGGCAAATTGCGCAGAATGTTTACGACGAATACGGGAGGCTGTCGGCGGCGGAGTCGAGGTGCGAGAACGGCCCGGCGGAGAGGTCGTTGGCGTACAGGTACGACGAATTTGACAGGATCGCGGGGATATCGTACGGGGCGTCGGAAAACGAAATCTTGAAGTACGACACTTGGGGAAGGCTTATAGAGAAGTCAAAAAACGGGCTGATTTCCAAGTACAAATACGACCATTTTGGAAGGCTCGTAGAAAAACTCGAGGGCGGCAGCCTCACAAAATACGCCTACGACAATTACGGCAAGCGCCTGAGCCGCATAACAACCGGGAGCAATGGGGTCCTTGACGAATACAACACCTACGACAAGTTCGGCAGGCTGGTAAAAACCCTGTCCAACGGGGAAACCGTAGAGTATGTCTACAATGACAGAAACCGGTTTTCGCGTCAGATTATAGGCGAAAATTCCGTAGAATTTAAATATACAAAGCTTGGCCGGCTTGCCGGCAAAACTCTTTTCGGCAAAGACGGAAAGGCCCTTTCCGAACTTAAATACTTTTACTCAAAGAGCGGCAGGCTAACCTCCCGCCTTGCAAACGGCAAATTGCAGGAATACAAGTACGACGCCAGGAACCAGCTGCTGGCGGTAATAGACGCCGAAAGCCGGTTGCCGGTTGAAACCTATGTCTACGACGCGGGCGGCAATATCCTTCAGAAAACTGCAAGAGGCGAAGTGACGACATATTCATATGACGCGGCAAACCAGCTTGCAAGCAGCATTGCTCCCGACGACAATATTACAAAGTATGCGTACGACGCGGCGGGCAGGCTGGTACAGGAGGGGGATAAAACCTACGAATACGGCTGGCTGGACAAAGTGACGCGAGTGCTTGAAAGAGGCAGGGAAGTTGCGCGGTTTGAATACCACGGCAACGGGCAAATCGCAAAGGCGGTCCGTGAGAACGGAATTGAAACCTTTGAATGGGACGGACTGGCGCTAATAAAGCGCAACAACACAAAATACATAAACGAGCCCCACCCCGGCGGCGGCAATCCCGTTCTTGCAATGGGGAAAAATATCGAAACAATATTCACCGACATGCTCGGCACAAGTCTGGGAATAGTTGAAAGAGGCAATACATATGTTGCTATCGACAAAACGAGCTTTGGCAATCCGATTTCAGAATCCATTTCAAACGCCTCCAACACCTTCTATACCGGCAAGCCATATATCGACGGTTTGGGTTACGCATTCCTTTTCCGCAACTACCGCCCGGATTTGGGCAAATGGCCCTCCCAAGACCCCATAGGATATCCAGATGGCTGGAATAATTTCGCGTATTGTAATAATATTGCAGGTATGGCTATAGATTATCTGGGAGCAGTATTAACCTATCCCCCCAGTATGCAGGGATCAATAGATATCATATCTAACACATCATCTGGGAAAGCTATTATAAATCAACTTAGAAATTCATCGAATATTCATACTATTGTAGAATCTGCATCAGGGAAAGGTAGTAGTACTTCGGCAACTAATAATGCCAATGCTATGAACGGAAAAGGAAGCGGATCGACTATAAATATGGATAATTTAAATCTGATTAATTCTAGCGCCGATGGTTCAGGCTGGAATAGGCCTTATGAATTGGGGATAATGCACGAGTTAAAACATGCCGCAGATATGGATAAGGGAAACCTTGATAATACAAAATCTAATAATGGTATTGAAAAATCTGAAATTGATGCCTGTCGAGAAACAAATAAAGTATTAAAAGAACTCCAAGAAAAATATCCTGGTATATATGATACATATGAACCTAGAAAAACTTATGGCGGGCATAAACTGCCAGATTCGGCAATTAATCCAGAATAAAATATTTATTATGAAATTTCTTTATATTATCTTAATGTTCTTATTTCCGAATATATTGACCGCATCTACAGACATGGTGTCGTTTTTAGAAAAATCATTTTACAATGAAACAAATGGTTATATTTCAAAGGAAAATATTCATGATCGTGTTGAAAACTTACTAAAAACGGGTGTGTTGGAACGATTTTCTAATATATATGCTATTCAGAGAAGTAAAATTGTTCCTCTATTATCTATTACAAGACTTGGGAATATTGAAAATCCAAGTATGTCGAAATATATTGTAACTAAGGAAAAAATTATTGGTATTAGGACTTTTTATAATTATAATTCCAATTTAATTGATTATAAAATTACAATTCAATCTATCTCAAAATTAGAAATTGAGAAAATTTTAAGTAAAATTTCCGAACTAAAACATGTTTTTAACGAAAATTTAAAACATGAATACCCAATCAATAATAATGATTCTATAATAATATTCAAATTTGAAAAATATGAAAGGCCAATGGTCGTAGTTCCCAAAACGTTTTTCTCAAATAATACTTCAGATGATAGTTTAATGTCGCTACGTGAATTTGTTTTGTCTCTACTTGGATTGGATGAAGTAGAAGCTGACTTATCCAATATAACTGAAAGATCCTTGCAAAATAGTTTAAAGAAAAAGTCTGTTACACGTTATAACATAAATGACTCATTAGTCTATTTCTTAGGAAATAAGAAAATCTATGGGTTGCATCAGTCAATATGGCAATATTTTACTTCTTCCGATTCTATTATTGATAAATATATTGCCACTTGGATATTTTATATAGAAATGCAATTTAATGCGAATGCGAAACTTCCTGTTGCATGTCTGTTTAGAAAAGAATATATCCCACTCTTACAACAATTAGATCCGAATGAAAATATCTTGTATACATTTATATATTACAAATATTATGTTTTTAAAAATAACCATAATATGGCTGAAATATACTTAAAAAAATTAGAAGAATCAGATATCGACAAGAAACTATTTCAAAATTAAATTTAAATAAAAATATACTTATTACTATAAAATACACTACTGGCAAATTGCGTAAACTAAATTATTGACAAATTTAATCTTGAGGGCAGTATTGCAACAATACTTGTTCTATACTGGTAAACCCTATATTGACACTTTGGGCTACGCATTCCTTTTCCGCAACTACCGCCCGGATTTGGGCAAATGGCCCTCCCAAGACCCCATAGGATACCCAGACGGCTGGAATAATTTCGCGTATTGCGGGAATAGGGTACTAACGACAATAGATTTGTACGGTACTTGGACTATTCCCGGAGTATTAGTAGGAATATTGGGCGATAAACAAGGACAAATAATATTAGATCATTGGTTGGAAGGCTCTGGAACTCCAATGATTATTCCAGAAACAGATTCATCTTGGTCTAATTATATGAGAGCAAATAACCTACTTCGCTATCGTATTTCTACAGAACTTCAAAAAGATGTTTTTAATCGTACAACTTCGGGAAATTTAAATAAAAATATATATGTGGAAATTCAAAACGGATACACAACAGGTTATGAATATTTACACGGGACTAACGGCGGACTCGATATTAACGGAACAGTAGAAGTGCGCTCTACACCCATCTCAAACGGGTCATTACGTAAAATAGAGCTAATTTATGATATCAGGTTTACATGGAATGATATAATAGATCCCAATGAACAATATGAAAAAGATAGACTCCTCAGCCTGGGAGCGGAATGGCTTTATAATCCGAAAGATTACATCATAAAAATATCATGGGATAACGAATACAAGTTTACAAGATACATACCGGTAGAGTGAAATGAAAACCGTAAGAATAATTATTGCCTTATTTTTTGTTTTTGGCGTTATCGTGACGATATTTTCGGAGATTAAAAGCGGCGGCGACTTTGATGCTCCGGAAACTCCCGATAAAATTTATTCTGAAAAACATGATGGCGGGATTTTAATCATATACGTAAGGGACGGCGATAAAACTTACAGAATAGATACCCGAGCCTCGATTTACAGCAAATACAAAATTCGGCAAGTGTCGAAAAATTTTGTGTTTCTCAATTCCTCTGACATCGGGAAATATATGATAACGGACGCCATCTCTCAAAACTGGGACATCTTCCACGCGAAAGACGGCAAAATAGGCGATATAAACATATATATCATATACGCGGAAAAGGCTGAAAAAGACCTTTCGGAACGAAAACCCAATAGAGTCGTCATACTCTTTGAAAGCGGGGGATCCGTAAAAAAATATGAAGAGGAAGGGTATTTTTATCCATATGAGCCGTGCTACAAAATCGAAGGGAAAACCCTTATTATACATACGGGAACAGGCGACATTGCGTTCGATTTGTTAAACGGCCTCGAAAAGATGACAAAAACGGTAAAACCGAAATAATGCGGCTGCGAGATGTTTATTTTGTCCATACTAAACGCGATAATAATATTGTTGGTCAATTCTCTCAGGATTGAAGATGCGATAATAGCGTACTACTCCTCCGATTTCTCAGTTGTTTTTTTGATATCGGTTTTCCTGTTGTCCGTCGACATTATCGCAATTCTGATCATATTGGACGTACCGTATTCAAAATATTTGTATCCGGTAGAACTGGTTCTCTATTTTTTCTGCCTACAGTTTTTGGAAATCCGCTTCCAGAGATGCGAGAACTATTCCGGCGGGTGGTTTGAAGCCTCCAAATCCGAACCGTCCGTCTTCACTCTTCCTGCCGAAGATGAAAATATAATGACCGGACCGGTCAAAAAATACGCCAAATTTAAAATCCCCGGACAAAATCTTATAACGAGGGTGGAAATTTCCGCTTTTTTCAAAGGAGATTTCGACCACCCGCAACTGGCGGAAATAAAGGCTGTGGCGATAGAACCCCGGAAGTTCGAAATATCCTTTCCATTCGTATTCTTTTACGACCGGGGATTATCCAACAGGGCGGGAATAGAGTACGGGGACATGTCTGTAAAGGTAGCGGACATTTCCGTTTCGGAAAGCGAAATAGGGAAAGAAATAAAGGTAAAATGCGTTTTGGATTATTCATATAAGGCGTTCATAAGCCGCCTTTGCGGATATGCGGAAACCGCGGTCTCGCAAGAATCGGAAAGCGTTGAAGTTTCATACAGCCTTGCAAGGGGAAAGCGAAAATGAGGACATTGGCGGTTCTAAACATATTATTCGCGTTATCGGTAGCCTACGCGGGAATGGCAAAGATTGAAGAGATGCGCTGCAACGGCATGTTTGATATGGACAATTTCGGGATTTTCCCATTCATCGCGGCTGCCTCGGCTTTCATTGCGTGCGCAGCCGCGATACTGGCGTTGGAAAAACCGTTTGCCAAATACTTATACATAATTGAAGTATTGTTATATTTCGTTCTCTGCGCAATAATATCGTCTCCCGTGACGGCGGCGCTGGAAAGGGTTTTATGACGGGTTCGCGGAGTCCGGCGAAAGGACCGAAAAATCCGGATACCACCGCACAGCCCTGTCCGCCGCGGGGTAGTTTTGCCGATTATTCTTCAATTAAAGATGGCGTACTTGGGAAATGGAAGGCATTATTTGCATCTGATGGATTTCTTCGTCCATAGAAACAATATATTCATTGGGGGTTGTTCTTACAGTTGACATGCGCCGTTCTCTTTGCGAAAATCATAACGTCGATAACGTTTAGGATTTTCTCCAAAGAGAACCCTGCGACGGTATTCCCGTCAAATATGGTCTTAAAGGCAATAGTGCAACAATACTTATTCTTACCGGCAAGCCCTATATCGACGGTTTGGACTACGCATTCCTTTTCCGCAACTACCGCCCGGATTTGGGCAAATGGCCCTCCCAAGACCCCATAGGATACCCAGACGGCTGGAATAATTTCACGTATTGTGGGAATAGGGTACTAGACAGCATTGATCATTTAGGAGCATATGTTATTACCTCTTCTATATTTTATAATATGCTACTGGCAAATAATACTAATTTTTTATATGAACCCACACCGAATTCCTATGTTATGATAGCTATTTCAGGCTCAGTGAGATTTACAATAAAAAGAGAACAAGGCGACGCTCCCAATTCCGAAATTAGAGTTGCTTCTATTTTTGATAAAGGGACATTTTCTGATACATTAAACATACTTTTTTCGCCAAATGAATATGGAGAAAAGAGCATAACGTATAATTTTCAAGGTTCTGCATATTCATATAGAGCAGACGGCACTGATTCAGGTATGCATTGGTATCGTTTTGGAATTGCGATAAAGACTACTGAAAATAATTATACATCAGTTAATCTTTCCAGTAAACAATACTTTAATTTAAAAGAAAAAAAAGAGAACGAGGAATAATTATGATTAACCGTATTTTATATTTTATATTATATATATTTTAGTTTTATATATTATCCATTAATATTGCCCATCCTGATGAAATAAATTCATTCACAACCAGTAGTATAAAATTAGATTATGAAAAAATAATTAAAATAAAACCTAATATAATTACAGAAAAGATTGGGAAAATGAATTGGAAAGATTGGTTTCGAGTTTCCCAAAGTTGGAAAAAAGAACTTTCAAAGCTTGATGAAAATAGAGAATTAAAAGGTTATTATGCCGTTCTATTTATAGAGGGAACCACAATATTTTTTGTAAAATTAGAAAAAGATGGGAACATATATAGAAGCAGATTTATTACTGAAGAAATTAAATTCGATGCTATAATTTCTGAAATAGAAAAAAATTATTTTAAAGTTGATGTTGATGTTAATTATAAATACAATAAATTAAAAATTTCAGAACATGACGCTTTTGGTTTTATAGGATATACTCCATTTACTGAAAATATCTTCATCTTGCCAAATTCTGAGAAAAACAGACTTTTTGCAATATATAAATTGTAATATTAATTACATTTATAATCTAAGGATCTATGAATTATAAGCTATTGAAATTAACATTAGATTTGTATATTAAAATATTTTGGTTATAATTAAATTATAAAAACATCTATGAAAAATATGATTGAAACCTTTGAATGGGACGGGCTGGCGCTAATAAAGCGCAACAACACAAAATACATAAACGAGCCCCACCCCCGGCGACGATAATCCCGTGCTTGCAATGGGGAAAAATACCGAAACAATATTCACCGACATGCTCGGCACAAGTCTGGGAATAGTTGAAAGAGGCAATACATATGTTGCCATCGACAAAACGAGCTTTGGCAATCCGCTTTCAGAATCCATTTCAAACGCCTCCAACACCTTCTATACCGGCAAGCCATATATCGACGGTTTGGGCTACGCATTCCTTTTCCGCAACTACCGCCCGGATTTGGGCAAATGGCCCTCCCAAGACCCCATAGGATACCCAGACGGCTGGAATAATTTCGCTTATTGCGGGAATAGGGTTTTACAATTTATAGATTTTTTGGGATGTATTGTTACAGATACATTTTCTTCAATAGTTGAAGCCGCATTAGATTGGGGTAAAACTTATAACGATCCCTCGATTACATCACAACTTGAACATGGTTCAGCAATTTATAAGGTAGATGATGGATATAAATATACAGTCCCCAATATAGGGACTGAGACAAGTGTAATTCCATCGCCTGCACCAAATGGCACAGAACAAGTGGCAACTATACACTCTCACGGAGCATATGATCCAGCTCATCCAGGACATGACTTTTCAGAAGCAGATATTTCTTCTGCAAATAAATCAGGCCTTCCTGAATATCTCGCAACACCCGATGGCAGATTAATAGAATACGATCCTAAAACAAAAAAGAAGACCGTTATTTCAAATAAATTGCCTTATGATCCTAAAGATCCTAAGCCAGTAAATCCTGAACACCCCAATTATAAAGAATAATGAATCGCATTGTATTTATATTAATATTTATAATGTTAAATGTAACAAAATTACATTGCAATGGAAAATCAGAAATAACTCAAATCGTAGAGCATTATACAAATATAGTACATCACATGGCAAATGATTTGAATTGGAGTAAAGAAAAATTACTAAATTTCAATAGCAGTATAATTAACAATAAATATGAAAATATAGATGGTTATAACGAATTATTGATAAAAAAGTATAAAAATATTTTACTAGAATTCATGTTTATATATAATATTTCAGACAAAGAACAACAAATTAAGATATCGAATAATATAATAAATAATATTTACCGAGAAAAAAATAATAGAGTGAGATATATTGAGAATGCAAAACCAAGAGAAATATACGTTAAATCTCCAAACGGATACTATGCCGATTTAAATATAGACCGGAAAACTGCGGAAAAATTGGCAGAAATTTTTGTGGTAATGATTTATGGGAACGACACTTTATCTCGTAAACCATGGGATATATTTGAAGAAAAAAATTCATATAAAATTGTAGTACCGATACGGGAAGAAAATTCAAGAGGAGTAAAAATTCAAATGGAGATTCGCAAATCAGATGCAAAAATAATAAGTTTTTCCGTAAAATAATTAATTATTTATATATGATAATGCAATAAGATATGAATAACAAATATTGATATAGATTGCAACGTAGAAATTTTTAAATGGGACAGATTGGCGCCAATGGGAAGAAATGGCGCAAAATGCAAGTTGAAAATAACAAAATAGATAAATAATACATATGCCGCTATCGACAAAACGAGTTTTGAAACCGACGGTACAAATAGGCCTTTGTTATATACGGCTAAACTTTATGTCAAAGATCTGCGATAAACTAAAAGCTGTATAAAAAACTTGAAATCCGGCGCGCGCGAACCGAAAATCCGCGGCTAAAAAACTGGAAACGCCAACAGGAAAAATCCCATGAAATTCTCGAAATACCACGCCCTCGGAAACGACTATCTGGTGCTCGACCCCGCCGACTGCCCAAAAATGCCCGAAGGGCTTGACGTAGTCAAAATATGCCACCGCAATTTCGGCCTCGGCTCCGACGGAATCCTTTATGGCCCCGAAAAGTCCGCAAAAGCGGACTTCCGGCTGCGCATACTAAACCCCGACGCCAGCGAAGCCGAAAAGAGCGGCAACGGCCTGCGGATATTTTCCCGCTACCTCTTCGACACCGGCAGGGTCGCGGAAGACGTCCCGTTTGCCGTGGACACCCTCGGAGGGGTCGTCAAATGCGTCGTATCCAAAGGCGGGGACTTCATCACCGTGGAAATGGGGCGCGTGAGCTTCGACTCCGAAAAAATCCCCGTCTCCGGCCCCGGGCGCGAGGTCGTAAACGAGGAGTTCGAGATAAACGGCAAAAAGTACGCATACTGCTGCGCCACCGTCGGAAACCCCCATTGCGTACTGCCGATGAAGGAAGTTTCCGAAAAGCTCGCGCGCGAAATCGGGCCGGTCATCGAAAACATGACCTCCCTCTTCCCGAACCGCACGAACGTCCAGCTCCTGCAGGTTCTCGACCGCAACAACATCAAAATCGAGATCTGGGAGCGCGGCGCGGGATATACGCTCGCCTCAGGCAGCTCTTCGAGCGCGGCAGCGTCAGTCGCGTACAGGCTCGGGCTCTGCGACGGCGACATAACCGTCCACATGGAGGGCGGAAACCTCTCAATAAAAATCTCGCCAGACTACTCCGTCACGATGAGCGGGCCGGCCACAAAAGTCGGCGCCTACGAAATGAGCCCGTCGGTGCTCACACAAGACGTTCCGATAAAAATGTAAAAACGCCCCGGGCGCGCCGCTGAAAACGGCGCGTTTTTTTGCGCTTGCCCGGAGGCCGCTATACATTGTATGGTGTTTTTGTTATGCATATGAAAACACTTCTCTCTATCGCCATCGCCGCGGCGTTCTCCGCGGCATCTGCAATCGGCGCCCCGGCTTCCGGGGCCGTATGTTCGATAATGGACGAGCGCCTCGCGCCCAAGCCGGTAAAAACGGAATATTTCGACGGAGCGTTCAACCTCGCCAACTCCTCGAAAATTTCCGTCGAAACCCCAGAGCCGCTCGACAAGAGCCAGAGGCTGGCAATAACAAAAACTTTCGGAGACTACTGGGGAATCGAGCCCTCCGGACTGTCGTTTTCGGAAAACCCCGGGCTCTCGAAAATAAAGCCCGAAGGGTACGACCTCGAAATTTCCCCGGACTTGATGAAAATCTCCGCCCGGGATTTTGACGGAGTCCGCCACGCCCTGAAAACCGCAAGGCAGCTCGCGGAAACAGGCCGGGACGCCGACGGCCACTACATTCAGGCCTGTAAAATTTCGGACTTCCCCGCCATGTCCTTCCGCGCCGTGCACCTGTGCATATATCCGGAAACCACCCCCGCCGACCTCGAAAAGCGCGTCAGGCTCGCGGCATACTACAAATTCAACTATGTGATGCTCGAGCCGTGGGGGACTTTCCCGTTTGAATCGCACCCCGAACTTTCATTTTTCAACAAGACGTTCAGCCGCTCCGAGCTCCGCAGGATCATAGATCTGGCGTATTCGCTGGGCGTGACGCCCATACCCCAGCTCACTGTGCTGGGGCACGTATCCGGCGGGACCAACGAGGGCGCAAAGCACGCGATCCTCACGCGCAATCCGAAAATGGCGGGGCTGCTCGAACCGCACGGGTGGTCGTGGTGCATGAGCAACCCGAAGGCCGTAAAGCTCCTCGACGAGGCGGTTGCCGAAATGCACGAATTTTTCGGCAACCCCCCGTTCTTCCACATCGGCTGCGACGAGGCCTACGACATGGCGACCTGCTACAAGTGCCGCAGCCGCCCCGTCGGGGAACTCCTTGTGGGCCACATAACGCACTTCCGGGACCTTCTCAAAAGCCGCGGCGCGCGCACCATAATGTGGCACGACATGCTCGTCGAGGACGGCGACCCACGCTGGAAGGCCTGCACGGCGAACGGGCACCCCGGCACCGACATGGGCAGGATTTACAAAGACCTCCCCAAGGACATCGTCATAGCGGACTGGCAGTACGACGAGCGCGGCCCGCTCCCGAAAGGCATAAAACCCTACCCCACTTCCGCGTTTTTCCAGGAAAACGGCTTCGACACTCTCTGCTGCCCGTACTACAAGATTTCAAACATCAAAAACGCGTCGGCCGCTGTCCGGGAAAACGGGCTGTTCGGCATGATGGCCACCACTTGGAGCCGCACGATGGGCAGCACCGGCCGCGTGCTGTTTTATACGTCGGCCAACGCGGCGTGGGGCTCCGACCCGTCGAAGTATTCAAACTCGTGGAAGGACTACCGCTGCAACTACAACACCCACCTGCGCACGATGGACATTGATTCGGGCATCGAAAAATACGAGGATCTGGGATCCACGCCGAGCGTAGGCGTAGTCCGCCACCTCAACCAGCCGCTGTGACGGCGCCATACCCGTCCGCCCTGCGCGCGCAGGGCAAAATTTACATAAATCGGAGGAAAACTTTCATGAAAATTGCCATGGTTTCGGCCGTTCTCGCGGCCGCGTCTGCGGCGTCTTTCGGCGCCCAAACGGTGTTTGTCGCCCCCGGAGGCTCGGACTCCGGCGGGCTCGGGACGGAGGAAAAGCCCTTCGCGTCGGTCAACAGGGCGGTGAAGGAGTTCTATTCCGCCAAACCGGGCGACTTTGAAATACGCGTAGCCGGAGGCGAATACTTCTTTCCCAAAGGAATAACAATCACCGCCGAACATACGAGGGGGAAAACGCTCTCCATAACCGGGCCGAAATTCTCCGGAGAGCCGAAAGCCCGCTTCATAGGCGGAATAAAAATTTCCGCAAGGCATCTCGAAAAGGTTGGGGACAAGGGGACGCTTTCAAAAATCCCCGGCGACGCGAACGGGACCCTCTACAAAATCGACCTCAAAAAGTTCGGCGTTTCGGAAGTCGGAAAAGTAGAAAAGCGCGGCTGGGGGTCGTGGAAAACCAACCAGAATCCCCTCGAAACCGAGGCGTTTTTCAACCGCAGCCCCATGACGCCGGCGCGCTACCCCAACGACGACTCCCTGCTCAAAATAGGGGAAGTGCTCGACAACGGGAAGGTGACGGACTTCGCGGCGGCGGATTCCTACGAGCAGGAGGACAAGAGCGTGAGGGGGGCGACCTTCAAGTACGACTTCGGCCGGCCGGAGCGGTGGGCCGGCGCGCCCGACGCCTACCTGCGCGGGAATTTTTCGGTCGGCTGGGCGTACGACCAAATCAAAATCAAAAAAATAGACGCTGCGGCGCGCACTATCACGCTCGCCGACCCGCACGCCTACGGGGTGCGCTCCAACACCCCGCCGAAGGGTTCGCGCCTGTACGTGGACAGGGCCGACTTGAAAGTCCGCGGATACCAGGCGTTCAACCTCATTGAAGAGCTCGACCGCGTCGGCGAATACTACATCGACCGCGAAAACCTGATATTTTACACCCTCCTCGACTCAGCCCCCAAGGACGGCGACGCTTTCTACTTTTCTCTGCTTCCCGAGCCGATAATCTATATGAAAGGCGCCTCCGGCGTCAAAATCCGCAACATAGAATTCGCCGTAACGCGGAACTCCCCGTTAAGGGGGTCGTTCTGCAACGGGGTGGAAATCGACAAATGCGCGTTCAGAAGCTGCGGCAAGCCGTTTGCGCTCGACGGAGTAAGCTACGACAGGCCCGGCGAAAAAGGCGGCGCCCCGCTCGTCTCCAAAAACAACAGGATAACAAACTGCAAATTCTTTGAAAACGCCACGGGGGGCGCAAGCATAGGCGGCGGAAACAAGCGCACGCTCGAAAAATCGGACGTTCTGGTATACAACTGCGACTTCCGCAAAAACGCCCTGCGGCTGACGGTGGGCGGCGCCGCGCTTTCCATATCCGGGGTCGGCGTGCGCGTCGCAAACTGCCACATCTCCGACCAGCGGCAGTCGACATTTGTTTTCACGGGCAACGACCACCTCTTTGAAAACAACCTTTTTGAACGCTGCTGCCAGTTCGCAAGCGATTACGGGGTGATATACACCTACTCCAACCTCGCGCAGATGGGAACCGTCATACGCTACAATTTCTTCACAAACAACCATTCCGAGCTCGGCTCGACGGCGGGAGTGTATGTGGACGAGTCGCACGCGGGGGTTCTCGTGCGCCACAACATATTCTGCAACACCGGCAGCCGCAGCGGGGGCTCGAGCTTCGGGGCGATATATATCCACGGCGGCTGCGAAACCCGCGCGGAGCAGAACATTTTCATAAACTGCCAGTCCGCGTTCGGCTCGCAGACCTGGACGGACGAACACTACGCAAAAAAGCTCGCGGGAGAGGCCGGGTGGCGCAAGAAGCACATAGACGTCGAAAGCGGCCCCTACCCGAAGGCATACCCAAAGCTCGCGCAGATACTCGACCCGTCGCTCCCGCGCGTAAACTACGCATTCGACAACAAAATATTCAACTCCTCCATGGCTATGAACGGCTTGCTGAAACTATATGGGAACTCCTACATAAAGCCCGGCCGGGAATCGGACGCGGACGCCGTCCGGGGGAACCCGAATCTGTCGCTCGGCGACGTAAAAAAATACTTCGGCTCCGACCCGCTCGCAAAACACATACTCGACCGCAAAATAGGGCTCGTGAAAGACCCCTTCTCGGGGGAATAACTCGCCGAAAATCGCGCGCCGCACGCTTCGGCGCGCGATTTTTTTCAAAAAATATATTGAAATTCCACAAAACCGCGCCATCATTGGGGGTTAAATTTTTAATAAAGGAACACAATGCCCAGAGAAACAGTTATAATCGAATGCACCGAAGCGCGCAAGGAGGGCAAGTCGCCCTCGCGCTATATGACGTCGCGCAATTTCCGCAAGACGCAGGAAAAGGTTGAGAAGATGAAGTACAACCCTTCCCTCAAGCGCAGGACGCTCCATAAGGAAATCAAAAAGTAGAATCCGGCGGCAAAAATTTTTTCCGGCGCGCGTTCTGCGCGCCTTTTTTTTGCGCAAAAGCGGCCGCGCCCCCGCAAAAAAAGGGACGCCGTTTCCGGCGCCCCTCTTTCCCGTAATCCGATAGAAATCCGGCCTATCCCAAAGCGCGGGGCAGGAACTCCGGGCGATAGGAGTAGAGCGACCTGACGTACCTGTCGGCCTCCGGGAAATTTGGGAAGCGCATCGCCTTTTCGTCGTATTCGAGCTCCACGCCCGGGTTTATGCAGGAAACCATGCTAAGCAGCACGACCTCCGTAAACGGCGCCGCGTAGGAGAAATTCGATTCCGGCATTCTTTCCTCCACTATCGCCGAGGCCCAATCCGCCTGCGGGTTGAACGGGAAGCGGTTTCGCTCCAGTTTTTTCGGGGGGATTTTTCCCGCCTTCGCAAGCCCTATCTGCGCGCCGCGGTCGGTCAGCCTGACGCCGGAACCCGTGTACTCGAACGTCATCGTATTTTTGGTTCCCACGATGAAAATGCAGTTCATGTTCTTCGGATCTTTGAGGAATTCGGGATCCACGCCCCTTATTTCCTTCGGGCGGCGCAGCCCGTCGAACCAGTGTATCTTGACAACGCCGTCCCTGCCGAACCTGTTTTTGAAGAACATGTCTATCGTCGCAGCCTTCGGCCAGCTGAAATCCTTTGCCGGAAGCGCGTCGGAAACAAGCTTGAAGGGCGCGCCAAGCCCGAATGCCGAATACGGGTTGTCGAGGAAGTGGCAGCCCATGTCGCCCGCGGAGCCCGTGCCGAAGTCGCGCAACCCGCGCCAGTTGAACGGCACTACCCTCCCGCTGAACGGCCTCGGGTGCGCAACGTTCAGCCACAGGTCGTAGTCGAGCGTAGCGGGTTTCGGGGTCTCCTTCGGCATGGAGTCAAACCCCCACGAACGGTCCGTCCAGGCGTAGACGTCCTCCACCTCGCCCATTATCCCGCTCTCGAACCATTCGCGTATCGTGCGCCAGGCGTCGTTGGTGTGCACCTGGTTGCCCATCTGCGTGTATACGCCCGCCTCCTCTGCGAGTCTCTTGAGCTCGCGCGACTCCCATATCGTGCGCGTGAGCGGCTTTTCGCAAAAGACGTGCTTTTTCTTTGCTATCGCCCACGCGCATATCGGGTAGTGGGAATGGTCGGGGGTGCAGACGCACACGCCGTCGATGTCCCGATCCATTTTGTCGAGCATTACGCGGTAGTCCTTGAACTGCGGCAAGCCGCGGATTTTATCCATGAGCCCCTTGCTCCTATCGTCGCGGTAGCACGCCGCCGCGTGGCCTTCGTCCACATCGCAGAGGGCCACCAGGTCGGCGTCCGGGCTGTTGACTATGGAATTTACGGACGACTTGCCCTGCCCTCCCCAGCCGATTACCGCGATTTTTGCGCGGGAATTGGCCCCTTTTACCCTGGCCGTCGCGGCCGACGGCAAAATCATCGCGGAGCCGAACGCCGCTGAAGCCTTCAAAAAGTCCCTTCTCTTCATTTTTCCTCCAATGCTGTTTGTCATTTACGGCGCGGACATCGCGCGCATTTGTCAAAACGACGATTTCCCCGGGCGGGGAAGTCGTCAAATAAAATCGGAGCAAAGAAGCCGCCTTTTTGAAAGCAATGTCAAAATAATTCAAACATTGAAAACATAGCGGCAAAAGGGTTTGACTATCGCGCGCATTTCGGAATATTTTAAACGGATTAAGGCCAATCCGGGCCGCGTCGCACATATGCCTCACAAAAACTACAAATGGGAAGTGCTCGCCCTTCTCTGGGTCGCGTTTTTTCTCAACCAGGCCGACAGGCAGGTATTCAACACGGTTCTCCCGCTGATACAGGAGTCTATGAAGCTCACGGCGGCGGAAGTCGGGCTGATAGCCACCATATTCAATTTGGTCTTCGCGCTGCTCGTGCCTATTTCCGGGTATATGGGCGACAGGTTCAGCAAAAAGGCGATGATAGTTTCGAGCATCGTCATCTGGAGTTCCGCCACAATGCTTACGGGGCTGAGCACGGGGGTGCTGATGTTCATCGTCTTCCGCAGCTTCGCCACCGGGCTGGGAGAGGCCATGTTCGGCCCCGCCAACTACTCCACGATAGCCGACTACCACAAGTCAACGCGCGCCGTCGCTATGAGCATACACCAGACCTCGTACTACTTCGGCGTAATAGCCAGCGGTTTTTTGGCCGGATACATCGGCCAGAGATGGGGGTGGCGCAGCGCCTTTCTGATTTTCGGCGCGGTCGGCGTCATACACGGGGCCGTGATGTTCTGGCGCCTGCGCGACAAAAAGCGCCCCGAAGCGGAAACCCCGGGGGAATCCCGCGCCCCCGAAAAAATAAAATTTTCGGAGGCCATGCGCGTGCTGTTCAGGGTTCCGACAGCCGTCATTCTCACGCTCTGCTTTGCGGGGCTGATATTCGTCCTGACAGGATACCTGACTTGGACGCCGACATTCCTCTACGAGAAATTTTCGATGAGCCTGGCCGACGCCGGTTTCAACTCCATGTTCTATACCCACCTCGCGGCGTTCGCCGGGATTCTCATCGCGGGGAAGATGTCCGACCGGCTCGCTCTTAAAAAGCCGTCTTACAGGATACTCATGCAGAGCGCGGGGCTGCTCGCGGCGGCCCCTTTCATAGTGATGATGGGGCACGCGCAGTCGCTCGCCGCAGTGTATGCGGGGCTCGCGGGCTTCGGGTTTGCGCGCGCGTTCTTCGACGCCAACACCTACCCCGTCCTCTACGACGTAATCCCCGAGAAATACCGATCGTCTGCGGCGGGCGTAATGCTTATGATAGGGTTCGCCGCAGGCTCGTTCTCGCCGCTCATACTCGGCGCGGTCAAGCCGCACATCGGGCTTTCGGCGGGCATTTCAATGCTTGCCGCCGTATGGGCCGCCTGCTCCGCCGCCCTGTACGCCGGCTACAAATTCTTCTATATGGACGACTGCAAAAAGGCGCGCGCCGCCGAGGCCGCAGACGCAAAGGCCGGAATGCAATCCGAATATGCCAAGGCTTAAAAACAGGTTTATAGAAGTCTCGGTCGCGCCGGAGCTCGGCGGGCGGATTATGGAGTTCTCGCTCTCCGGGCGCAATTTTCTCTTTGAAAACCCGCTTTTAAAAGGCGACGCAAATGTTCAAGCCGCCCGCCCGCGGGACGGCGAATGGCTCAACTACGGCGGGGAGAAAATATGGCCGGCTCCGCAGGGCTGGGACGACCCCGAGCGCGAATGGGGAGGCCCGCCCGACCCGTTCATAGACGGCGGACGCTTCGAGGTGCTGTCGGAAGGGGAAAATTTCATAGAGCTCGCAAGCCCCGTCGAACCCCGCTCCGGCGTTCAAATCTTTCGGAAAATCGAAATTCTTGACGGCGAGTCCCGCGTAAAAATATCCGCAAAGCTGTTCAACCGCTCGGAAAAGGCGAAGCGGTGGTCGCTCTGGCCGGTGGCGCAGATGGCGCACACTTCCGAAAGCTGCGAAGCCTCCGTGCCCGCAGGCGCTTCCGGCTGGAAAGTCATGCACGGGCTCGTCAACAACCCGCAGTATGTTTTCGACGGCGGGATTCTGCGCGTGAAATGCATGCGGATTGTCGGCAAGGCGGGCGCCCTCGCCCCCGCGGGCTGGACGGCTTTCGGCGACCCCGAAAACGGGCGCCTCTTCGCGGCGTCGTTCAAATTCGACCCGTCCGCAGACTATCCCGACTCGACGTCCGTGCAGATCTGGACGAGCGGGGAGGGCGCGATATATTCGAGAAAAAAGCTCCGTATTTTCGGCGCTCCCGGCCCTGAAAACCCCGCATACACGGAGCTCGAAATCCTCTCCCCGCTTTCGGATATCCGGCCCGGGGGGTTTGCGGACTTTGAATATTTCCTCGGGGGCTGCGAAACCGCGAAAGGCGAATCCGTCCGCTCGGTTTCCGGCACCTGCGCGGTCGTTTCACGCCTGCAAAAATCGGGGGAAAACCTCTTTGAATTTTCGGCCGGATTTTTCAGGGAGGGCGAACTCGAAATCCGGGCGGCCTCCGGCGGCGGCGAAACGCCGCTGTTCAGGGGAAAATGCTCCCCCGTCTCCCCCGTTTGCGCGCGGGGGGAAATCCCGCGCGCAACGCGCTCGCTTACCGCAAAATTTTTCGACAGCTCCGGAAATTCGGAAACAATCGACAGCATCAAACTATGAAAAACCTCGAAGGAAAAATCGCCCTCGTCACGGGGGCTTCGCAGGGCATCGGGCGCGGAATAGCGGTCGAGCTCGCAAAAAACGGCGCGACAGTCGCCGTCAACTACCGCGACGCCGGCAATCTTGAAAAAGCGGAAAAAGTCGTCTCCGAAATCGGGTCGTTCGGGGGGAAGGCGGTCGCAATGGAGTGCGATGTGACGGACTCGAAAGCCGTCGCCGACCTGTTTGAAAACATAAGGGAAAAGTTCGGGCGGCTCGACATACTCGCAAACAACGCCGGCACCTCGCAGGCCAAAGACATATTTGAAATTACCGACGAGGACTGGGACAGGATCATAAAGACAAACCTCACGAGCGGGTTCTACTGCGCGCGGCAGGCGATGCTCATGATGCGCGCCCAAAAATCCGGGAGGATAGTGTTCACGTCCTCCGTCGTGGGGCACCGCGGCGCCCTCTTCGGGCACGTGCACTACGCCGCCACAAAGGCCGGGCAGATGGGCATGGTAAAAACCCTCGCGCGCACGGGGGCGCCCTACGGAATCACGGTCAACGCCGTAGCCCCCGGGATAATCGACACCGAGCTCCTGCACAAAACCCACGGCGACGGCGGAGTGGAAGAGCTGGCAAAAACCATACCGCTCGGGCTCGGAAGCGTCTCCGACATCGGCGCCGCCGTGGCCTTCCTCTGTTCCGACGGGGCGCGCTACATCACGGGAGTCACGCTCGACGTCAACGGGGGGACGTATTTCAGGTGATATGGCGCCAAGAATCACATGGCTCTGCCAGGGCGGGTTTCTATTCGAGTGCGAAGGGCTCCGCATAGCCGCCGACCCGTACATGTCGGACGTGCTCGCCGCGCGCGGGTTCGGCAGAATGGTTCCGCCGCCGGTTCCATGCGGGGAGCTTAAGCCCGACTGGGTGGCGTTCACGCACGACCACATCGACCACTTCGACGAAACGACCGTCTCGGAAATCTGCCGCGCCTATCCGAACTGCAAATTTGCGGGCCCCGAAAGCGCGCGCGAACACTTTGCAAGGCTCGGCTTTTCCAACGAGTTTTTCCGGCTTGAAGCCGGGGAAAAATTCGCGTTTTCCGAAAACGTTTCGGCGACCCCCACCCCCGCGTTCCACTCCGACCCGCACGCAATAGGCCTGCTCTTCGACTTCGCCGGAAAGCTCGCGTGGCTGAGCGGCGACACGCTCCGCGACCCTTCGCTCGCCGGGAGCGTCGAAAGGCTCGCGGGCGGGAGGAAAATTTCAGCCGCCCTGGTGTGCATAAACGGCAAACTCGGCAACATGGACGCCTGCGAGGCCGCCGAAACGGTATTGAGCCTGCGCCCGGAGCTCGCCGTGCCAATGCACTTCGGGCTGTTTGCGGGCAACACCGCAGACCCCGCCGCATTCGCCGAAAGGCTCGCCGGAAGCCCCGTGAAATGTTTCGTCGCCGAGCCCGGCAAACCGTTTGAAATTTAGAAAAATGAAAGTCACCGCAATCAAAACATTCGTATGCCACGCATACAGGACAAACTGGGTTTTCGTCAAAGTCATGACCGACTCCGGGCTATACGGAGTCGGCGAGGCGACCCTCGAATACCGCGAGCCGACCGTCGTGCAGGCGATCATGGAGCTCGAGCGGTACCTCGCAGGCAAAGACCCCCACGATGTCGAGGCCTTCTGGCACGACGCCTGCCGCGACGCCTACTGGCGCGGGGGGCCCGTGCTCATGAGCGCGCTCGCGGGCGTGGAAATGGCCCTTTGGGACATAAAGGGCAAGGACCTCGGGGTGCCCGTCTACAAGCTGCTCGGCGGAAAGGTGCGCGAGAGCGTAAAATGCTACGCAAACGGCTGGTTCGCCGGCGCGAAAACGCCCGAGGAGTTTGCGCAAAAGGCTAAAACCGCCGTCGGAAACGGGTTCAGCGGCCTGAAATGGGATCCCTTCGGAAAGGCTTACCTGAACATAGGCCCGAAGGAGCTGAACGACGCCCTCGACTGCGTTGCGGCCGTACAGGACGCCGTGGGAGACAAAGTTCACCTCATAATAGAGGGGCACGGGAGGTTCAACGTGCCTACCGCCGTGAGGATCGGCAACGCCCTCGAAAAATTCGGCATACTGTGGTTTGAGGAGCCCATACCGCCGGACGACAAGAAGGGAATCGCGTGGGTGCGCTCGAAAATCGCAACCCCGGTGTCCGGCGGCGAACGCCTTTACAGCCGCTTCGAGTACGCGGACTACCTGCGCATGGAGTGCGCCGACTTCTGGCAGCCCGACGTCTCGCACGCGGGCGGGATAATGGAGGTTCGCAAAATCGCGGCGATGGCGGAGGCCCACTACATTCCCGTCTGCCCGCACAACCCGAGCGGCCCGGTCGCCAACGCCGCCACTTTGCAGCTGGCGGCATGCACGCCAAATTTCTACCTGCTCGAAACCATGTCGAGCGACATACCGTGGCGCGCCGACGTAAGCACGGAAAAGGTGAGATTTGAGAACAGCGAAATGTTCATTCCGGATCTCCCTGGGCTCGGGATCGACATAAACGAGGAGGAAATCGCAAAGCACCCCTACGAGTGCCGCAACCTGCGCCACTATGCCGGGACGCTGACCGACATACGCCCGGCGGACTCGAAGGGGTATTTCCGAAAATAGCGCGAGCGCGAAAGGGCGAAGGCGTGCATGGCCGCGCCCGCCCTTTTTTTCGGCCCCTACTCCGCCTCTCCCCTTATTATCTCAAGCATTTCCGAGAAAATTCTGCGCGAATCGTCGCCGAACGAGGCTGAACCGGTTCAGCCTCGTTCGGCGTGCTGAGGTAGTTCCGCACGCATACCGGATTCCGTTTTCTTTGAGCAGCGAAATCGCGCCGCGCATATAGTTTTCGCGCGACTCCGCCGGGGCGTGGCGTATTGCGCCGAACTCCCCGCACCACAAAATAGGCGTCTTTATAATCCAGTCCATTACCTCTCCCTCACAATGTTGACGGGAGGCAAGCTCAGCGTCAAACCGCGCACACTCTCTTCTTTGTTGAGAATTTCCACCCGCAAAATCTTGTCTCGCAGTGACAGTATGCTGTTCCTGTCGGGGACAAAGCTATCCATTGACTTCTTCGGACAACGCATTGCCAGCGCGTCAAGCGCTTCTCCCGGCCGTGTCGAAAGCCGCAGCTACCTTGCGAAAATATCCGCCACGATTCCGGCTCGTGATTACGCATGCCATTATTTCACTCTCCTTGCGCCCCGCACCTTTTGGGTTACAACGGTATTTGTCCGTTGCACATGGATAGAGTTTCGAGGGTCGCTTTGCGCGACTGCGTACTCCATTTACGACGCAGTTGACGTGCTGAAAATGTCGGCGAGTGAGACGGGTTACAACACGCCAGATACGTCTCGGCGGCGAGGGAAGCCGCCCGGCGGTGCGGATACGCCGTGTGCGGCATATGGCTGCACGAAAAAAATTCCACTCCGGAGAGATTTGAAAGGCTCGCCGCCGCGCGCGGCATACGCGGCGGGATAGCGCTCGGGCACTATCACAGCGGCGGCGTCCCGGCAGAGTTCCGCGCGGCGATGGAAAGGCTGAAATTCGTATCCATGGGCGTCAACCCGGACTCCCCGGTAAAATGCTACGTATTCATGGACCGGTTTCTTATGGTAAAGGGGTTCGCCGAAAAGATAATGCGCCCAGGCTGCGCGCGAGGGATTCGCCGTGGAAAAGTTCGCCGACAGATATGAGGACGGCAAATTCACGTGCGGCTTCTTTTCCTCGCAGTTCGCAAGAACCGGCGCCTGCAATATCCCCCCTCTTTGCTGGGAGAATACCCGCGGTAAAAATTTTACAAAAATCGCGGAATACGCGCGCAAATACCGGCGCGGCGCGATTTTTTTTGTATTCGACCGACGTATCCGAAATAATCCGCAAACTCCCGATAGGCGGGAAAACAAGGTTTTCACTACGGCGAAAATTTTGCCGGCCCTCAAACGCCGCGCATATCTAACCAGAAGGAAGTCGGGCGCGCGGCCGTGGAAACAGTGTCCGAAATGCCCTGCCGCGCCGCGGGGCGCCGGGGCGCGAAAAGGCCCGCGGAAATCGCCGTAGCTCCCGAATGGGCCCGCGCCCTACCCTTCGAGCATAGAGGCCACGAGCGACGGGAGCGTAATCCTCCTTCCGGCGAGGTGGTCGCGCAGCATCGCCGAAAGCCACGGCCTGTCGCTGTCCACCTCCGCGATCTCCAAAAGCTTTCCGCCGCCCTCCGAAACTATCCTGTACTTTTTTACCTCCACCGAGACGGGCGCGTCCTCTCCCGCGAGTGTCGCCGACACGCGGCACGAGCCCGCTTCGACGTTCAGGTCGACAGAAAACGCGCCGTCCCGAAAATACTGCGGATACCTGTTTTTGACGTACCCCTCTATGGCCATTGACTTGAATCTATTCATCATAATTTTTATCGCGCCGAATTTTTTATGGTGTTGTACGCCTCGTTGATCCGCTTGAGCTCAGACTCCATCGCGGCTATCGCGTACTCGCCCACGCCCTTGGAGCGCAGCACGTCGGGGTGGAGCTCCTTGCACTTGGCGCGGTAGACTTTTTTGACCTCCTCCAACGGCGCGCCGAAAGCCACCCCGAGCGCGGCGTGGGCCTCGACGAGCCCGCGGTCCGGCGAGCCGGCCCCTCCCGCGCGCGAACCGCCGAACCACGGGAATTTGGAAACGCTCACTCCCAGCTCCGCGGCGGCCTCGGCGAGCGCGCTCTTCTCGGAATCGTTCACGTCGCCGTCGCTTAGGGCCACGCGCAAAAGGAGCAGGAAAAAGCTCTCCCGGGCCTCGGCGCCCGGAAACAGCGCGCAGAACCTGCGCGCCACGCCACCGAGCGTCTCGCCGGAATTTTTCGAGCGCCGGAAGTGCCCTACGGCCTTCTCCCGCGTCTCGGAGTCGAGGCGCATTTCGGCGAAAATTTTTTCTATTTCGGCGATCTCGCCCTCGCTCACCCTTCCGTCGGCCTTGGCGATCTTCGATATGCCCTCGCACGCGAGCTCCAAAAATTTCGAGCGCGCCGCGAGCGAAGCCGCGGAGGAGTCCGAAACGGAATCGCACACATGCCCTATCGCCACACCGAGCGCGACGCCCACCGGCCCCCCGAAGCACGCCCCGAGAATCCCGCCGATGAACTTTCCCCTAAGCCTCATACTGCGCCCTTTCAGAAACCTCTATCCTGCGCCGCGCGCAAATCTCCTCCAAGACGAGCTTCACCTGCCGCGCGAGCTTCGAGTCCGGGGTATAGTCGGCCTTGACCGCATAGTTCACCCTGTTTTCGTCGAGCAGCCGGTGCGCCTTTTCGCGCTTTTCAGGAGTGCCGTCGTGGACGGCTATCGAATATCCGCCCTGCGTCTTTACGAGCTTCATCGCCGGAATGTCCGTCGAGCCGTCGCCGAAATACACCATTCTTCGGAACGGCACGGGCCGCGCGTCCTCGGGCATGTAGCGGTTGACGGATTCCTGCATGTCGAAAACGCCTTTGTTTATGCGGAAGAGAAACTGCATTTTCGTCGTGTAGTTGACGACGAGCGACGGCCAGAAGGCCGCCCCGTCCTCCCCGTACATGAAGCTCGACGCGTATATTTTGTCGAACTTCGGGCCTATCGCAGTGCCCTCTATCATCTCGCGTATCCCCGAAGATATGACGTAGTGCCTCACAGTAGCACCCAGGCGCGCGCCGTAGGCGCTTATGTCGGAAAACCAGTCGCCCGAGCCGCAGTCCACGAGCCCGTCGAAAAATTTCACGCTCCTGCCGAACTCCACAAAATCCTCGCGCCTGATTTTTATGCGCGCGGCGCGCGCCTCCGCGCACATGAGGTACATGTAGGCGAGAATAGCGTCGGCGTCCTGCGCCCGGGCGAGGGCGCAAGTGCGCTCCCAAAATTCGTGCGGCGGGGTCTGCAACTTCGGGAAAAAGGCGTAGTCCTGCATGTTCGTCGGCGAGAGCGTGCCGTCGAAATCGTAGCACAGGGCGATGGTGAAATTGTCGGTACTGGCGTCCATACTTCGCCGTCAAATAAATCTCCCGACATTAAGGGAAATTTCCCAACCAAACGCAACGCGAAAACACAGCAGGGCATAAGGCCAAGCATTAAAAAAGAGACGCGATGCCCACCAACCAAGCATGCGGCAGTGCCGCTTCCATAAAAGGGGGGACGCAAGGTGCGTCGGCCATTGAAGGGGTAAACCCCTTACGGCGATTGCTCACGCAATTCGCCTATCCCCGCGGCAAGGTGCCGAGGCGAGGCGCACTACCATAGAAGGGGTAAGCACCTTACGAAGATTGGTTACACTAATACTTCTATCCCCCTCCCAAATCGCAACAAGAAACGAAGCTCTTAGGAGATTCGTTATAATACATAGAGGCCGCCGGCCATATACGCCATTGCTCACGCAATAGGGCTATCCCACGTATAAATCTAACCCTTCCGAAGTTCGTTCTGAAAACCTTAGCTTACCCGATTTGGCGCAATGAAAACGAAAGCTTATTTTATCCGAAGCGCAGCGAGGTTATAAAATAAGGCTTTCGGGAAGGATAAAATGCGTCTGCATTTTACCCCGTAGGGGCGAGAACAGCGCGGATTGCGCGTAGCGCAACCAAGCGAGCGAGTCCATTTTGGATGCGGGGCAAGGCGCGAGGAAAAGGCGCGGCCGAAGCGTACTT
>DBGCYC010000055.1:0-19697 GCA_048390825.1 Candidatus Merdousia sp. | reverse complement strand
GCCCGGCGAAGGGGGGCAGCTGCCCGGGCTATCTTGATCTGAAGCTCGCGGGCGTTTGCGAGGTATTCGGCCGTCACCCCGAACCTGCCGCTGGCGACCTGCTTGATCGCGCTCGACTTGTTGTCGGAAGTCCCGATGCCCCCGTAGCGCGCGGGGTCTTCTCCGCCCTCGCCGCTGTTGCTCATGCCGCCGAGCCTGTTCATGGCAAGGGCTATGGTCTCGTGCGCCTCGGGGCTTATCGAGCCGAAGCTCATCGCGCCCGTCACAAACCTGCGGACGATGGAATCGACGCTCTCGACTTCCGCTATCGGAACGGCCTTGGCCGGCCTGAATTTGAACAGCCCGCGAAGGGTGCACAGGTGGCGCGACTGGTCGTTGATGTAGGCGGCGTACTCCCGGTACTTGGAGACGTCGTTTTCGCGCACCGCCCGCTGCAGGAGCGTTATTGTCTGCGGGGTCCAGAGGCGGTGCTCGCCGTCTTTTCTGTACTTGTACTTGCCGATGTTTTCGAGGGAGTTTTCAAAATTCGGCTTAGGATAGTGGGCGTCGCGGTAGCGCTCGAGCGTCTCGCGCGCGATTTCCGCAAGCCCTATGCCCCCTACGCGCGACGCCGTCGGCGCGAAGTAGGCGTCTACGAGCTCCCTCCCGAGCCCCACGGCCTCGAACACCTGCGCCTGCCGGTAGCTGCGCAGCGTCGAAATGCCCATTTTTGACATCACCTTCAATATCCCCTTGCACGCGGCCTTTATGTAGTTTGCAACCGCGACCGCCGCGTCGACGCCGGCAATCTGGCGGTTTTCGGCCATGCCCGCTATGGTTTCTATCGCCAGATACGGGTTGACCGCGGTCGCCCCGTAGCCGAGCAGCAGGCAGAAGTGGGCGACCTCGCGCGCCTCGCCCGTCTCGGCGATTATCCCGGCGCTCGTGCGAAGCCTCCTGTCGGCGAGCCTGCGGTTGACGGCCGCCACCGCCAGCAGCATGGGAATCGGCGCGTGCCCGTAGGAGAGGTTTTTGTCGCTCAGAATAATCACGCTCTTTCCGGCCCTCACCGCGGCCTCGGCGGCGTCGCAAACCTTTTCAATCGCCTCCCGCAGGGCCTTCTCTCCGCCCGCGGCGGAAAATTCCGCCGTCACGCGCTCGGCCTGAAAATTCTCGACCTTCGACGAGAGTATGCACGCCACGTCGCGGTTGGCGAGTATCGGGTGCGGAAGCTTCAGCAGATGCGCGTGCGCGGGGAGCTCGGCCAGGGTGTTGCCCTGGTTGCCGATGTACGTCATCAGGCTCATGACGAGCTCCTCGCGTATCGGGTCGATCGGCGGGTTTGTCACCTGCGCGAAGAGCTGCTTGAAGTAGTCGTAGAGCAGACGGGGCTTTTCGGAGAGCACCGCGAGGGCCGCGTCGTCGCCCATCGAGCCGGTGGGCTCGCGCGCGGTCTCGCACATCGGGCGCAGGACCGCATCGAGGTCCTCGGCCGTATATCCGAAGAGCTTCTGGCGCTGGACGAGGTTTTCGCCCGCGACAGGCTCGGGCACAGACTCGAATATGCCGCTGAGGGTAATGCGGTTGGCGTCCACCCACCTGCGGTACGGCTTGCTGCGCGCAACGAGCGTCTTTATCTCCTTGTCGAACAGAATCCGGTGCTTTTGCAGGTCGAGGCATATCATTTCGCCCGCCCCGAGCCTGCCGCGCATCACGACTTCCGACGGCGGAATGTCGAGCACGCCGGCTTCGGAGGCGAGCACGAACTTGCCGCCTTTGGCAAGCGTGAAGCGCGCGGGGCGCAGCCCGTTGCGGTCGAGGAGCGCGCCCGCGTTCACGCCGTCCGTGAAGGCTATGGCGGCCGGGCCGTCCCACGGCTCGGAGAGCCCCGAGTGGTACTCGAAGAATCCCTGTATGTCCCTGCTCACGCGGTAATTTCTCCCCCACGCCTGCGGCACGAGCATCAGCATGGCGTGCGGAAGAGTGCGGCCCGCGGAGGCGTAGAGTTCGACGGCGTTGTCGAGGCAGGCTGAGTCGCTCTGGCCCTCGCGGATTACGGGTAGCACCTTTTTGATGTCTCCGCCGAAGAGCGGGGACTCGAAATGCGCCTCGCGCGAGCGCATCTGGTTGAGGTTGCCGCGAAGGGTGTTGATTTCGCCGTTGTGCGCGAGGTAGCGGAAGGGCTGCGCCAGCTGCCAGGTCGGGAAGGTGTTGGTGCTGTACCGCTGGTGGACGAGGGCTATCGCGCTCTTGTAGTCGGGATCCGAAAGGTCGGGGAAAAAGCCGCGCAGCTGTGGCGCGTTGAGCAGCCCCTTGTAGACGACGGTGCGGCAGGAGAGCGTGCAGATGTAGAATGCCCCGGCGTCCGCGTCTGCGTCTACCTCCTTTTCTATCCTGCGGCGCAATATGTAAAGCCGGCGTTCAAATTCCGGCGTATCCCCGACTTCCGCCCCTTTTACGAAAAATTGGACGATTTCCGGGCGGGACTCGAGGGCCATCGGGCCGATAGCTCCCGGGTTTACGGGCACGTCGCGCCAGAAAAAGACTTCAAGCCCCTCGTCCACCGCGTTTGCCTCAACGGCGAGGCGGCAGCGCTTTGCGACATTTTTGTCGCGCGGCAGAAAAACCATGCCCACGCCGTACTTTCCGCGCTCGGGGAGTCCGGGTATTTCGCGGCGGAAGAATTCGTCCGGAATCTGGGTCATAATGCCCGCCCCGTCCCCCGTCTGCGAGTCGCCGCCCACGGCGCCCCTGTGCATCAGCCGCTCGAGGATCTCGACGCCGTTTTCGACGATTTCGTGCTTGCGGACGGCGTTGAGGTCGGCCACGAGCCCGACCCCGCAGGCGTCGTGTTCGTTTGTTGAATCATACATCCCCTGGGCCCGGGGAAAACCGTTGTCTCTATTGTTTTGATACATAAAAGTGAATATTTGTCGCATCTATTTCAAGCAGTCGGCGTGCCAATTTTGTAACATTTCACTCAACATATTTTAATTCAATAAATTAAAAATGAAATTTTGAAGCGATAAAAACGTAGGGTATTTTTCGGACTCGGATTACGACAATTTTGTCGCATAAAAAATCGCATTTACGACAATTTTGTCGCAGATATTTTGGAGGCGAAAATACAAAAGTCTTGGAAAACGGGTGGAATTTGTCAGGATAAAACGTATATATAAATGATAAGGCTGCGCCTCGGAAAAATCTGCGGTTTTTGCCCGTCTTTCCAAAAACTGGCACGAAACGTGCTTACCTCAAAAGCGTTGTCTGAAAATTTAAACAACAAAAAGGAACAGAATGAATGCAAGAAAGAAAGCTTTGACCTCCATTGCGGCCCGCGAACGCGACTACAACGAGGAAATCAGGCCGTACCGCGTCGGCGACGAATACGGCATCGACGCCTTCGGGCTCAAGACGCTCGAGGACTACGTGTCCAAGCCGATCTATAAAAAGCTTCTCGACACCATCCGCCAGGGTGTCCCGCTCGACCCCGCCGTCGCCGACGACGTGGCGCACGCGATGAAAATCTGGGCGATGAACAGAGGGGCGACCCACTACACCCACTGGTTCCTTCCGCTGACCAGCTCGAGCGCCGAAAAGCACGATGCGTTTCTCGAGCCCGACAAGAACGGAGGAGCTATCACGAGATTTTCGGGCAAAAACCTGATTCTCGGAGAGCCCGACGCCTCCTCCTTCCCGTCCGGCGGCCTGCGCTCGACCTTTGAGGCGCGCGGCTACACTGCGTGGGATCCGACCTCGCCGGCCTTTATAAAGCGCACGGCCGGCGTCGCCACCCTTTGCATTCCCACCGTGTTCTGCTCGTACACCGGGGAGGTTCTCGACAAAAAGACGCCGCTTTTGCGCTCCATACAGGTTCTCGGCGCGCAGGCCAGGCGTCTGATGAGGTGTTTCGGGGTCAAAACCGACGACCGGGTCTCGGTCACTCTCGGGGCCGAGCAGGAATACTTCCTCGTGGACAGGTCGCTATACATACTGCGCCCAGACCTCATGCAGACCGGCAGAACGCTCTTCGGAGCGCCGCCCGTCAAGCATCAACAGCTTGAGGACCATTACTTCGGCTCGATACAGCCCCGCATAATAAGCTTCATGGACGATGTGGACAGGGAGCTTTGGAGGATAGGAATCCCGGCCAAGACCCGCCACAACGAGGTCGCGCCCGCGCAGTTTGAGCTCGCCCCCGTGTTTGAGGAGCTCAACGTGGCCATAGACCACAACATGATGATAATGGAAATCCTGCGCAACACGGCGGAAAAGCACGGCTTTGAGTGCCTCCTGCACGAAAAACCGTTCGCGGGCGTAAACGGCTCGGGCAAGCACAACAACTGGTCGATTTCCATCGGGGATCGCAACCTCCTCAACCCGGGCACCACCCCCCACGAAAACGCCATATTCATGACGACGCTGTGCGCCGTGATAAAGGCGGTTGACGAGCACGCCGACCTCCTGCGCTCCGCCACCGCCGGTGTCGGAAACGACCACCGCCTCGGCGCGAACGAGGCCCCGCCGGCGATAATCTCGATATTCCTCGGCGACCAGCTCTCCGACATCATCGGCCAGATAGAGGCGGGCGAGCCCAAGAGCTCGAAGAACGGTAAATTCATCAAAATCGGCGTGGACGCCCTGCCCCCGCTGCCGTGCGATGTCACCGACAGAAACAGGACGAGCCCATTCGCCTTCACCGGCAACAAATTCGAGTTCCGCGCCGCGGGTTCCTCGCAGTCGTGCGCCAACCCGAACATCGTCCTCAACACGATAGTGGCCGAGGCTTTCGACGAAATCTCCACCAAGCTTGAAGCCCTGCCAAAGGCGGACTTCCAGAAGGGTCTGCAAAAGATTCTGCAGGACATCGTGAAAAAGCACAAGAGGGTTGTGTTCAACGGCGACGGATACAACGAGGAGTGGAAGAAGGAGGCCGCCCGCCGCGGTCTGCCAAACCTCCGCAACACGCCCGAAGCGCTAAAGCCTCTCATCAAACCCGAAAATATCGCCCTCTTCGAGAAGTACGGAGTCCTCAACGCCTCCGAGCTCAGGAGCCGCTATGAAGTCTTCATGGAGGAGTACACCAAGAAGATACAGATAGAGGCGGCGCTGACGCTCAACATCTCCAAAACGATGATAATGCCCGCGGCTCTCGAATACCTCGGCAAACTCTCCTCCGACATGGCTGCGGCAAAAAGCGCGGGCGTGAAGAGTCCGGCGCTGGCCGCCAAGTGCAAGGTTATCGCGGAGCTCGCCGAAAGCCTCGACAAGGCCAACGCCAAGCTTGAAGCCGTCCTCAAAAAGGACGGGACGCAGCCGAGAATCGACGCGATGAACGCGGTGAGGTCGGCGGCGGACAAGCTCGAGACGGAAGTCGCCGACGGGCTCTGGCCGATGCCGAAGTACTGCGAGCTGCTCTTCGTCTACTGAGCCGGAAAACACGCCCAAAACAACCCGTCCGCCGCAAAAGGCCGGCGGGTTTTTTTTAGCATACGGCGGCGCCTTTTTGCGCGGATTGAAAATGCGGGCGGATTGAAAAATGGATTTGACCGTCCGTTGCGGCTTTTTTAAACAATTTATATGAATTTACGCAATTTAATCTGCGCGGCCGCCCTGTGTATTTCAGTGTTCCATTCCGTCTCCGCCCGGATCGCCTCGGAAAATCCGATAATCCCCATGGGGGCGATCGTCGGGAAGCCCGATGCCAAAACCATTCACGACGCATTGAAGGGCCTTAGGAATGCGGGGATTACGCAGTATATGATTTATCCGCGCTCGGGTTTCGGATTTGAGTACATGTCCGACGAATACCTCAACGCGTGCAAAAATATCTGCGAGACCGCCAATGAGCTCGGATTTACCTCCGTGTGGCTCTATGACGAATTCAACTGGCCGAGCGGCACGGCAAACAAGACCGTTATGGCCGAAAATCCCGATTTCGCCTACCGCCACCTCAACGTCGCAAAAACCGGCGGCGGCAAATTCGAGGTCGTCATGCGCGAAAATCCCGAGATGTCAAACCTGCTCGAGCCCGAAGCGGTGGCGTGCTTCATGCGCCTTACGCACGAAAAATACGCGAAAGCCCTGGCGCCGTACCTCGGAACCCTCGTAAAAGGGATATTCACCGACGAGCCGTCCGCGGGATATTTCGACTACAAGCGGTTCGGGTCCGACCCCGTAAAAGTCCCGTATTACGAAGGAATAGAGGAAGACTACAAAAAGCTCGCAGGCTCCGACCTGCGCGGGGACATGCTTCTCGGCGCGCGGACGTCGGGCGCGCCCTATGAAACCGTCGTAAACAGGCTCGTCGCCGACAGGTTTTCAAAAGTTTTCGTGAAAAAAATTTCCGAGTGGTGCGCGGAGCGCGGAATGGTTCTCACCGGACACCTGATGGACGAATACTTTTCGTCGCGGGCGCTCCGCCAAAACGGGCACCCGCTTAAAGCCCTGCGCGAATTTTCCCTCCCCGGAATAGACGACATCTTCACGCCGGACGATATGAACGGCGTCGAGTGGCTGACGTACGGGACGGGAATGTACGCAATCGAAAAGCGCGGCAACAAGGGGGGAATCGCCGAGCTTTTCGCAATAGGCCCGACGGACATGCCCTACGAAAAACTGCGCAGGCAGATATGGCTGGCGGCGATTTTCGGGGCAAACCGGTATTTCATGCTCGCGCCGCTCGACGCGCGCGGCAACGCCGTAAAGAAAAACTATTACACCGCCTTCACCCCCGCCCAGCCGTGGTTCGGATACATGAGGGAACTCGGCGAAGACGCAAAACTCGCGGCTTCTTTCGCATTAAAAGAGCGCAAAAGGCCGCTCGTCGAAGTGCGCTATCCGTACAAGCCATCAAACCTCACCTGGCTGCTCAAAAACCTGTCATCGGACCAGTATTCGTGGCGCCTGATCGCGCCGGAAGACAAAGCGGCCTCCCCCGTCGTGCTGAATCTCGAGGGCGACCAGATCAGGGACGAAACAACCGGAAAAAGCTTTTGGGACTACCCCATGCTGAAAAACCGCCTTCTCTCGAAATTCGGCAGGAGCCTCAAAATCGAGGACGCCGCCGGGAATCTTCTCAACGACGTTTTCGCAAGGGAATACGCGGACGGGTCGGCCGTCGTATTGAGCTATTCGCAAAAGCCGAGAAAAGTTTTCGCCGTCCGAAACGGCGCGCGCGTCCCCGTCTTGCTGCAATCGCGCGGCGTGGAGATACTGCCCGGGTGGAAGGTCGAAATCGACTTGCCCAACTTCGCGCGCGCGGAGTTTGAAAACGGGGAATTTCATTTTGAGGCCTCCGAGGACATGGACGCGGAAATCCTCGTTGTGAAAATTCCCGAAGAGGCCCGCGTCGATCTCGACGGCGCGGAAATTTCCGCAGACGGGCCTTGCACCCTCCTCACCCCGGGCCTGCGCGAGCTCTACGGGCAAAAGCCCGTCCGCCTCAAAAAGGGCCGTCATGTCCTCAAAATAAGAAACCCCGCCGCCGACAACCCCTACCTTCCCGCCGCCGTAATCGCCGGAAACTTCTCGCAAAACGGCTCCGCGCTCTCCCCTTATAAGAACGACGGCGCGGGGCTTCTCGGATACGCGGGCGGCATAACGCAGACGGCGGAAATGAAAATCCCGGAATGGGCGGTTTTGCTCAAAGCCGACACGGGCGGGCTGCCCGCGGAGCTCTTCATCGGCGGGAAGTCTATGGGCAGGCGCGCGTGGCCCCCGTTCGCTTGGCGCATACCGGCGGACTTCGCGGGGAAGCGCTCCGAAATAAAAATCCGCCGCGAGACCTCCAACGCCCGGATTTTCGGGACAAAAGCATTCAAAGCCCCGGGCGCGCACGCGTGGCTGAAATCGCAGCAGCCGGCTGAAAATGAAAAGCCGATAAATCCCGTAGCCGAATGCGCGTTTGAATGAAAATCCGCGGGGCCCGGCGGGTTCCGGATTGCATGGTATCCGCGTTTTTTTTGCTGAATATTTTTCAATTTCGTGCGAAAATTTGCAAAGAATGAAAGAGACACCGTACACCAGCCGAATATTGTCCCCAATCGCCGCGGCCCTGTGGGCGGCGTTATCCTGCGCGAATGCGGCGGGCGCGGAAGACCCCGCCCAGATTTGCGCGGGCGCCGCGGAAATGCGCCCGGCCTTCGGAAGCCCCGAAAGGCGCGAAGTTAAAATCGAATCAGAATCCCTTCCCGCGTGGGCATTTTCAGGAAAGAACGGGGAGGCCGTTTCTGCGGTTTTTATAAAAATGCCCGGAGGGTACCGGGGCGCGAAAATTGAAATCGTCGTTGCGGCTCTTGAAAAGCCCGGGGGCGAAAGCAGCGAAGCCGTTTACAGGGCGACGCTTTCGCAGACGGATCCCAAAACGAAAAAGGAGATAAACCGTCTGAAATGCGTCCCGGCGCGCCTGAAAATCCCCGGCCGGCCCTTTGAGGCGAAAACCGTTGAGCTCGAATCCTGCTACCCCGCGATTCCCGGGCTGCCCGTAAACGCCAGAATAGAGCGCCTGACCGGCGATCCGTCGGACACCTTTGAGGCTCCGGTCGCCCTGCTCGCGGCGAAGATGGCGCCCGTAAGCGACCTCCCCGCCCCGGAAAACGTCGAAACCGCGAAGGGGTACAATTCCTGGCCGATGATGCAGGCGCTCGGCGGGAAGCTCGTGTGCGTTTACAGCCGCGGGTCGGCGCATACGATCGGCGAGGGCGCCCGCGGGGCCTATGCGCGCGTATCCGGGGACGGCGGGAAAACATGGTCGGAGGAAACTTTGGTTTCAAACGACCCCGCTTTCGGCGAAGTCCCGATAGGAAAGGGGCTCGACGAAAACGGAGACGCCCTATTTTGGATAAGGTTCGTCGGCAAAGGGCGCGTCGAACACAGGCTCTACCGCACGAAGGACGGCCGGAATTTCGAGCTCGTCTGCTCGCCCAAACTCTCGCCTACGCCCATGCAGATCACGGATGTATTCAAGGTGCCGACCGCCGGCCTCATGGCGATCTGGTTTACAGGCAACTACGGCAAGGGCGCCCTAAACGCGTGGGGAACCCTCGTCAGCAGGGACAACGGCAGGACGTGGATACAGAAGACGGCGGAGTCGGGGCTGGACCGCAAGAATTGGAACACCGAACAGTCGGCGGCATACATCGGGGGCGGCAGAATCCTCGCCATAGCGCGGATAGAGCACGATGCCGACTCCACCGAGAGGGCGCAGTTCCAGTTGGAGTCGAGGGATTACGGAAAAACGTGGACGCGAGAGAGAACCAATATCGGCGACGTCTTCATCTCGACCCCGAGCCTGGTGTACGACGAAAAGACGGGGCTTGTCAGCAACTACTACTACCAGCGCGCGCGCGGTATGCTAAAGCGCAGGGTTGCGCGGGCGGACAGCGTTTTCGGAAATCCGCTCGCCTGGCCGAACCCAGAAATAGTGGCTTTTGCGAGCGCAGTCGGCTACGACGCGGGCAATGTGAACGCCGCCGTCATCGGCGGCACCCACTATCTTGCGTACTATTCTGGCGACAGCAAAAACGCGTCGGTGGTGGTATCCTCCGCGAAGGCGCCGGAAAAGGCGGCTCGGGAAAAGTAGAATGCGGAAGCGGCAGCAAGTCCGCCCGCACCTTTGCCGAAAAATCCGCTTTCGGTTTTGGGCGGGAATATTGCGGCGCAAAAAATGGGAAAATTCTTCTGCGGCGCAGCCGACAGTACAAACGCGAAATCGCAAACCTTCGGAGTATGGAATAAAACTGCGGGAAAACCGCGCAGGGCTGAGTTGATAAGCGGGGAAACCCCCGCGCCTACGCATTAGGTTTGGAATTTCCGCCGCGCCCCCCTCTGCGTCGGCCGCCCCGGCGCCGGCGCGCCTTTTTGGCGGGCTTTTTCTTAAACAAAAGCGCGAGCAGCCCGCCGCCCTTGCGGGCGACTTTCCCGCGCTTCTTCTTGCCGGGGGAAATTTTCTCCGAAACCCTGCGTATCGCCTTTCGGACGAAATCGAGGATATTGAACCCCTCCGGCTCCGGAATCGGCTCCGGCTCTATGGACGTGCGGGAATCCTTCAAAATTTCGCGCACTTCGAGAAAAAGCCTGCGGCTCATCCACGCGTCGGTGGCTGCGTAGTCTATCTGCTTTTGGGTGAGGGAGCCGCTCGCCCAATTCGAAAGCTGCGCCGCCTTTGAAATCCTCTCTCCGAATATCAGGGCGGCGAGGTTTTTCATGCCCGTGTTGATTATGCCGATTTTTGTCGTGGACGCCGACACGTCCACAAACCCCGCCGGATTGAACGCGCACCGCGCGCGCAGGCTTTTTATGTCGCCCTGCACCGCCAGCCCCGCCTTTTTCACCGCGGGGTTTTCAAGAACTTTGAATATGTCCGCAAGCCGGTTCTCGAGGGGATCAAGCCTTATGACCCACACCTTTTCCCCGCCCGCAAGCTGCAATATTGAAACCGGGTGCGACTTGCCCCTGTTGAAGTTGGGGCGCGTCTCGGTGTCGAAGCCGAGCACGCTCTCGCGGGAGATTTCGGCGAGCGCCCTGTCCAGCTGCGAACCGTCCTCGACGAGCTCTATTTCGCCCTCGTATTTCACAAGCGGAAGCGGCGCCACCATATCGACGGCGACCCTTCTGGGATAGACGCACTTTATTTCCGAGTCCATTTTCTTTCAAATGTCCAATGCAAGCAAAATTCCGCGGCAAAAGCGAACCTTTTTTAAACGGCCCCCGAAACTTTGCGCGCCTTTTGCGCTCCGCAAATTCCGAGAGAAAATGTTTGCCTAACGCGCGATTTTAAGCAATATGTCCGCTTAAAAATTTATCAAATAAAGACTATATTATGGAAGAACAACTGACTGGAAACGTTTTGGTAGCGCAATCCGGCGGCCCCACGGCCGTCATAAATTCGAGCCTCGCGGGCGTAATAACGGAAGCCCTCAACCACGACTGCATAGAGGAAATTTACGGCGCCCTCAACGGAGTGGAGGGCATTTTGAACGAAGAGTTCATCGACCTCGCCGACGAATCCCAGCAGACGGTGCGCGGCCTGCGCTACACGCCCGGGGCCGCCCTCGGCACCTGCCGTTACAAGCTCAGGAGCGAAGAGGATTTCGCGCGCGTAATAGAGGTGTTCAAGGCGCACAACATACGCTTCTTCTTTTATATAGGCGGCAATGATTCGCAGGACACCGCCAACAAAATAGCCGACCACGCCGCGGCCCAGGGCTATGAAATGCGAGTCATAGGAGTCGCAAAGACGATTGACAACGACCTCCCCGTCACCGACCACTGCCCCGGATACGGCAGCGTCGTTAAATACCTTTCCACCGCCATCAGGGAGCTCGCCCTCGACCACGAGGCCATGGGCAACCACGACCTCGTATCCATTGTCGAAGTGATGGGCAGGAACGCCGGGTGGATAGCGGCGGGCACGAGCATCGCAAAGCGCCGCAACCAGCCCGAGGACGCCCCGCACATCATACTGCTGCCCGAAGTGGCGTTCAACGCCGAATACTTCCTGGCGCAGGTTCAGGAATGCCTCAAGAAAAACCGCTTCTGCCTCGTAGTGGCAAGCGAGGGCCTCGCCGACGCCAACGGCAACTTCGTCGCCGCGGGCAAAATGCAGGATTCCTTCGGGCACGAACAGCTCGGCGGGGTCGGCGAATACCTCCAAAACCTCGTCGCCTCCAACCTCGGAGTAAAAGCGCGCTCCTGCAAGTTCGGCCACGAACAGCGCGCCGCCGCCCACTGCGCGTCGCTCGCAGACTCCAACGAGGCGTTTATGTGCGGGCAGGTTGCGGTGCAGTCGGCGGTCGAGGGACAGACCGGCAAAATGGTGGCCCTCGTTCGAGCCGACTCCGAAAAATACGCCTGCGAAACGGTTCTCGTGCCGCTCGCCGAAGTCGCCAACGGTGTGAAGCACTTCCCCGAAACCTGGATAGCCGAAGACAAAATTTCCATAAGCTACCAGTTCAACAAATACGTTATGCCGCTGATTCAGGGCGAAGTGCAAGTCCCCTACGAGAACGGCCTGCCGGCCTACGTGAGGCTCGCAAAGAGCAAAGTCCCGCAGCAGCTCCCGCCCAGGCAATAGGGCGCGATGCGCAAAACCTGCGCCGCAAAAAGACGCAAAAAGCCTGCCCGCAAAAACGGGCAGGCTTTTTTGCGTTACGCGAAAGCGAAAGCTTATTTTATCCGAAGCATAGCGAGGATATAAAATAAGGCTTTCAGTAAGGATAAAATGCGTCAGCATTCTATCCAAGATAGAAACAATACTTACACAATTACTATTTAAGGGGGTAGGCGCATTGGCTTCGCCAATCGCCGCAGGCTGACGCAATTCGCCTATCCCCGCGGCAAGGTGCCGCTTCCATAGAAGAGGGCAAGCCCCATTACGAAGATTGACTATGCCAATACCTCTATCCCCTTCCCAAATCCCAACAAAAAACGAACCTCTCATGGGAGGTTCGTTAATGTTTCCAAAGTTCGGGCGGCACGGGCGGGTGCGAGGCGCGCTTCCATAGAAGAGGGCAACCCCCATTACGCCCATTGCTCACGCAATAGGGCTGGCTTCGCCAATCGCCGTAGGGGGTATCCTCCTCAATGGCTGGCGCACCTTGCGCCCGAGAACAGCGCGGATTGCGCGCAACGCAAGCAAACCAGCGACTCGATTTTGCATACGGGACAAAAGCGGCGGGGTCGCTTCCACATAGAAGGGCTGCACCCTTGCGGGCACGAGGCGTGCCTGCCAGCGGCAGTGCCGCTTCCATAGAAAAAAAGGGGGGGCAAGGGACGCCAGCCAATATAAGGGGTAAACCCCTTACGGCGATTGCTTACGCAATTCGCCTATCCCCTTTCCCAATCCCAACAAAAAACGAACCTTTTGGGAGGTTCGTTAACACATACAGAGTTCGTTCTGAAAACCACGGTCCGGGATTTGGCGAAATGATTTTGGATGCGAGACAAGAGCGGCGGGGTCGCTTCCACATAGAAGGGATGTACCCTTGCGGGCACGAGGCGTGCCTGCTATTGAAAGGGGCAAGCCCCCTTACGCCATTGCTCACGCAATAGGGCTATCCCCGTATAGATTTACGATTAGGCTATCCCTTTATAAATATATAAAAGGCGCGGCCGAAGCGTACTTGTGGTACGCGAGGGTGCGCCTTATTCCGTAGCAACGCAGCACCGCGCCAAAAGCATTCGCCAAATCAGAGGCGTTTTTCCTTTACTTTGGACGCTTCGCGTCCGACGCGGTCGCGCAGATAGTAGAGGCGTGCGCGCATCGGTACGGATTCGCGTTCGACTTCGATTTTCTCGACGTTGGGGGAGTTTACGGGGAACACGCGCTCTACGCCCTCGCCGTATGAAATGCGGCGGACGGTGAAGGTTTCGTGTATCCCGCTGCCCTTTCTGGCGATAACTATGCCCGCGAAGATCTGTATGCGCTCCTTGTCGCCTTCGCGCACTTTGGTGTGCACGCGCACGCCGTCGCCGATTTTGAAATCGGACTTTTCGGCCTTGATCTGGTCTTTCGTGATTTCTTTCAACAATTCCTGGTTCATTGCTTTGTTTCCTTTGCTTTAAATATGTCCTGTCTTCGCTCCTTTGTCTTTTCCACCTGCCGTTCGGCGCGCCAGCGCCCTATTGCGGCGTGGTTGCCCGACATCAAAACTTCGGGAACTTTCATTCCCCGAAATTCCGCCGGCCTCGTATATTGTGGAAAAGCGAGAAGATTGTCGTTAAACGAGTCGTACGTCAAGGAATTTTCTTCGCCCAAAACGCCTTTTACGTATCTGGCCGCGGCGTCGGCCAGAACCGCGGCCGGGAGGGTGCCGTTGGTCAGCACGTAGTCGCCTATTGAAATTTCCCTGTCTATCACGGCGTCGCGTATTCGCTGGTCGACGCCCTCGTAGTGGCCGCTGAGGATTATCAGGTGCCCCGCCCGGGCGAGTTCGGCGGCGATTTTCGGGGAGAGCTTTTCGCCGTCCGGGCACATGTAGACGCGAGTGCAGCCGGGGGTTTGGAGGGCCTCTATCGCGGCGAACACGGGCTCCGGTTTCATGACCATTCCGGGGCCGCCGCCGAAAGGCCGGTCGTCGGTGACTTTATGGGGGCCCTCAGCCCAGTCGCGGATATTGTGGACTTTGAGGTCGAGGATCCCCGAGGCCTGCGCGCGCGCCAGCATGCTCTCGCCCAGAAAGCCGGAGAGCATGCCGGGGAAGAGCGTCAGAAAGTCGATTTTTAAGCTTGCCGGCATTTCGGACGGGGGCGGAATGAACGCAAAGACCCGCCGCGCATGCGGGGCGGGTCGGAGGTGGATTTAAGGGATAATTATGCGTTGGCCGCTTCCGCCTTCGCCTTCTTGATGAGGGCCTTGACGGTGTCGGTGGGTTTTGCGCCCACGCCGAGCCAGTAGTCGGCGCGCTCGAGATTGATTTTCGACAGAACGTCCTTGCCGCGGGGGCTGGGATTGTACATGCCGAGGGTTTCGACAAACTTGCCGTCGCGGCGCGACGCGCTTTCGGCAACGACTATGCGGTAAATGGGTTTGTGCGCAGCGCCGTTCCTTTGTAGTCTGATTTTAAGTGCCATATTGTTTTGTTTTTATTATTTATTATGCCTTTTTAAACACGCGCAAAATCCGAATTTGTAAAAGCCGCTTTTTCCGCCGAGAGAACTTGACGGGAACCAAGGATAACCACCTGTATCTGAATCTTCCCCGTTTTAGGCGAAAAGAAAATTCGACGCTTGCTCCATGTTTATCCCAATAATGCAACCGCCTTTCGGGCGCTTTTGCAAGAAAATTTTTCGGGTACTCCGCATGTCCCGGTTTTTGCCTGCGCATTTCGCAGTCTCTGCGCTCCAAACGGCGAGCTTCCGGGGCGAGGCGACCCTCCGCTACCGTTTGGCTCTCCCCGCTCCGGCGGCCTCGGAAAAGAATTTTGCGAAGAACAGCGCCTGGTAGTCTATCGCGTTGTTCCAGTATTTCGCGTCGTGCGCGCCGGGGCGCGTGATGTAGTCGTGCGGAATGTTGTTGTAGAGCAGTTTTTCGTGGAGCTTTTCGTTTACGCGGTAGAAGAAGTCGGAAGTCCCGCAGTCTATTATTATCCGCAGGGGGCGCGCCCTGATTTTGTGGACTATGTTCATCACCGTGTGGGAGTCCCACACGTCTTTGTTGTCGGCGTACTCCCCGAGGCTGCGGGCCATGTGCCAGCTGTGCGGGAACGGGCGTATGTCCACGCCGCCGCTCATGGAGCCGCACGCCCCGAACACGTCCGAGCGGTTTATCCCGAGCCACAGACCCCCGTGGCCGCCCATGCTCAGCCCCGTGACGGCGCGCCCGTCGCGCGAGGGTATCGTGCGGTATTTAGAGTCTATGAGCCCGACCAGCTCTTCGGAGACATAAGTCTGGTATTTGAGGCCCGGATCCCTGGGGCTGTCCCAATACCATGCCGTCGCGCCGTCGGGGCAGACGATTATCATGTTGTGCAGGCTCGCCAGCCTCCGGAGGTCGGGCTTTATTTTCAGCCACGACGAACTGTCTCCGCCGAACCCGTGCAGTAGGTACAGGACGGGGAAGCGGGCTTCCCCGGAGCTTTCGTAGGAGTCCGGCAGGACGACGAAGGCGGGGATACTCCTGTTCATCGCAGTACTGGGCGCGTCTATCTTTTCGATCCCGTCCGCGTGCGCGAAAGCGGCGAGCGCGCATACGGCGCATATCGCGGCGAGAGTTTTGAGGGCAAGCTTGAAATTTTCCATAAAATTTGTGTACATTCCATTTTTTTGAATTAGAGTTTTCGGTAAAGAATTTTTTACACAAAACTTTTTGCCGCGAAAGCAGTCGTTTTTTAGAGCAATGGAACTTACGACGGAAAACATCCTGATGATCGGCTCGCTCATGCTGATTTTCAGCATAATGATAGTCAAGGCGGGCTTCCGATTCGGGATTCCGTCGCTGCTCGTGTTTCTCGCCGCTGGAATGTTCATGGGCGTCGACGGGCTCGGGATATCATTCAGCAACTATTCTACGGCGCAGTTCATCGGGATAATGTCTCTTTCGATAATTCTGTTTTCCGGCGGCGTGGACACGAATTTTTCGGACATAAGGCCCATTTTGTTGCCGGGGGTTGTGCTTGCGACTTTCGGGGTTATGTTCACGGCGATTTTCACGGGCGCGTTCATATGGGCCGTGGCCTCGTTCTTCGACCTGAGCTTCACCTTTCCGCAGTCGCTGCTGCTCGCCTCCGTGATGTCTTCCACGGACTCCGCGTCGGTGTTCGCGCTCCTGCGCTCAAAGGGGCTGGCGCTGAAAGAAAATCTCCGCCCGCTGCTCGAGCTCGAAAGCGGAAGCAACGACCCCATGGCCTTCCTGCTCGCCATGGCGACCATCGCCTACATCAACGCCGGGGAGTTCTCATACGAGGGCCTTGCGAACTTCGGGATACAGATCGCCGTCGGCGCCGCGGTGGGCGTGATCGCCGCCAAGGTCATAGTGTGGGTTGTCAACAATATCAGCCTCTCCAACCAGTCGCTGTATTCGGTGTTCATTTTCGCGTGCGTGCTGTTTGTCTACGCGCTCACGGACGCGCTGAGGGGCAACGGCTATCTGGCCGTCTATCTGGCCGGGCTGGTAGTGGGCAACAGCCGCATGATCCACAGGCGCAACATCACGAGATTTTTCGAGGACTTCACATGGCTGTGGCAGATAGTGATGTTCCTCACGCTCGGGCTGCTCGTAAACCCCAAGGAGCTCCTGCCAGTCGCCGGCATGGGGCTTGCGGTAGGGGCTTTCATGATAGTTTTCGGGAGGCCTTTCAGCGTGATACTCTGCCTTGCGCCGTTCCGCAGGTTTTCCCGAAGCGCGGTCAACTACGTTTCGTGGGTGGGCCTGCGCGGGGCGGTGCCGATAGTGTTTGCGACCTACCTTCTGACCTACGAGGTCGCGCAGGCGCAGACGATGTTCAACATCGTGTTTTTCATAACCATACTCTCGCTCGTCATACAGGGCATGACGGTGACCTCAATGGCGAGGTTCCTCGGGGTGGACGACAAGACCCCTCCCGACGCGACGGCTTTCGGCGTCGAGCTTCCCGAGGAGATAAAGTCCGCGATGGCGGAAATCGAAGTGACGCCCGAAATCCTCGCGGGCGGGGACACGCTTTCAAGCTTCAAGCTGCCTGAACACACGCTCGTGATGATGGTCAGGCGCGGGACTTCGTTTTTCATTCCCAAGGGCGCGACCAAGCTCGCCGCGGGCGACAAGCTTCTCGTTATAAGCGACAAGGACGAAGACTTGAAATCGGCGTTTGAAAAGATGGGCGTCACCCAGTACATGTGGGACAGGCGCGCATAGCCCGTGCCGGCGCTCGCACCGCATTCGCCCGGCCGCCGCTTTATTCCGCCCCCGCCCGGGCTTTTGACTATTTTGACCGATATTTGAATTGCAATGAAATATCCCGCAGATTTTGGGCGGTCTTCGGCGAAATGGATTGAATCGTTTTGCCGTTAGTCCAGAATCGCCGCCGAAATGAAAAATTACGGCGAATACGTGAAAAAGCTCGGCAGGCTTTTCGGGGAGGCCTCGCGGATTCCGCCCGGCGCGCCTTCGGCCATCGGAAAGCCTTTCGGGGATTCCTTCGCACCGGATTCCGAAACGTTCCGCAAAACGTGCGCACCGAGGTTTCTGAAAACGCTCCCAAAGGCCCTCATTTTCGCCCCGCACCCGGACGACGAGGCGATGTCGGGAGGGCTCGCGCTGCGTCTCATGCGCGAGTGCGGCTTCGGGGTGAAGGACGTCGCCGTCACCCTCGGCTCCAACAGGGCGCGCAGGCCCGGCAGGCGCGCTGAACTCAAAGAGTGCTGCAAACGCCTCTCGTGGGATCTCGAAATTTGCGGGGGCGGCGAGGGGTTCGACAGCATAGTCCCGTCCTCCCGCGGAACGCGCGCGTGGAAATCCGCCGCGGGGGAAATCGCCGAAATAATCTCGCGGGAAAACCCCGCCGCCGTGTTCGCCCCGCACAGAAACGACTGGAACAAGACGCACTGCGGGGTGTCGCTGCTCGTCGCGGACGCGCTGGAAACCCTCGGCCAATCCTATTGCGGAATGCTCTTTGAGACGGAGTACTGGGGCGCGATGAAATCCCCAAACCTAATGGTTGAAATTCCGCCGGACATTCTCGCGGCTCAGATTGAGGCGACCTCCTGCCACATAAAGGAGGTGGAGCGCAATCCATACCACATCAGGATTCCGTCGTGGATGTCCGACAACGTCCGCAGGGGCGGGGAACTCGTCGGCGGACAGGGGGGCGCCGTCCCCGACTTCGATTTCGCAGTCCTTTTCAGGGCGAAAGTCCGCTCGGCGCGAGGATGGAAAAGCGCCTTCAAAAGCCTCTTTCTGCCCGCTTCCGAAAACGCGTCCACGCTCTTCGCAAAACAGCCATGGAAATAATAATATCCGAAAATCCCGCCGCGGCCTGCGCAAAGGCCGCGGAAGCAGTGAAAATGCAGGTTCTCGCCAAGGGTTCGAGCGTGTTGGGGCTCGCAACGGGCGGGACGGTGCTCGGCCTCTATGAAAATCTCGCAAAAATGCGGGCGGCCGGGGAGGTGTCGTTCAAAAAAGTTTCCACGTTCAATCTCGACGAGTACGTGGGAATGCCCGCCTCCGATCCGAATTCCTATCGCGCGTTCATGGAAAAACACCTGTTTTCCAAGATAGATATCGACCCATCAAACGCGCACATACCCGACGGGTGCGCCGAGAATATCCGCGCCTATTGCGTACAGTACGAAAACAAGATAAGGCTTTGCGGTGGAATCGACCTGCAGATATTGGGAATAGGTTCCGACGGGCACATCGGCTTCAACGAGCCGTCGTCGTCGCTGGGATCGCGCACGCGCGTAAAAACCCTCACCGAAAAGACCCGCGCGGACAATTCCAGATTTTTCGGCGGCGATATCTCGAAAGTCCCTATGCACGCAGTGACCATGGGGATCGGCACGATACTCGACTCCCGCGAAATTCTGCTCCTCGCCTTTGGCGAAGGCAAGGCCGAAGCCGTAGCGCGCATGGCGGAAGGGCCCGTAACGGCGTCCGTCCCCGCGAGCGTCCTGCAGCTACACCCGAACGTCAGGGTTTTTCTCGACGAACCCGCCGCCTCCAAGCTCGAGAACAAGGCCTACTACAAATACGTATACGCCAACAAACCCTAAATCGTAACGAATGGCGGCGGCAAGGCCGGTGCGAGGCGCACTGCCATAGAAGGGGGCGCAAGGTGCGCCGGCCAGCGGCAGTGCCGCTTCCATTGAAGGGGTAAACCCCTTACGAAGATTGGCTGCGCCAATACTTCTATCCCCATTGTAAACCCCAACAAATAACGAACCTATCATGGTAGGTTCGTTAACGCTTCCGAAGTTCGAGTGACACGGGGCGGTGCGAAGCGCACTTCCAGGCACGAGGCACGCCAGCCATAGAAGAGGGCAAGCCGCCTTACGCCCATTGCTCACGCAATAGGGGTATCCCCCCCAATGGCTGGCGCATCTTGCGCCCGAGAACAGCGCGGATTGCGCGCAGCGCAACCAAGCCAGCGACTCCATTTTGGATGCGGGGCAAGGGCGGCAGTGCCGCTTCCTTTGAAGGGCTGCGCCCTTACGGGCACGAGGCGTGCCGGCCATTGAAGGGGGCAAGCCCCCTTACGCCCATTGCTCACGCAATAGGGCTATCCCCGTATAGATTTACG
>DBGCYC010000054.1:0-18656 GCA_048390825.1 Candidatus Merdousia sp. | reverse complement strand
AGGGATAGCCTAATCGCGGAGCGATAGGCGTAAGGGCGCAGCCCTTCAAAGGAAGCGGCACCGCCGCCCTTGCCCCGCATCCAAAATCATTGCGCCAAATCCCGTAAGCTAAGGTTTTTAGAACGAATTTCAGAAGCGTTAGATTTATGCGAGGGATAGCCCTATTGCGTGAGCAATGGGCGTAAGGAGGCTTGCCCCCTTCTATGACAGTGCGCCTCGCACCGGCCCGTGCCGCCCGAACTTCGGAAGCATTAACAAACCTCCCATGAGAGGTTCGTTTTTTGTTGGGATTTGTGAAGGGGATAGGCGTATTGCGCAAGCAATCGCCGTAAGGGGGCTTGTCCCCCTTCTATGGAAGCGGCACTGCCGCCCCCTTCTATGGAAGCGGGATTGCCGCCTCGCACGGCCCTGTGCCTGGAAAAGTTTATTCGCGCGCGCGGTGCCTGCGCATGCAGACCCGGTATATGCGCTCGATGTGCTCCACCGTATTTTTGATGTTTTTGTCGGCGGCTATGGCTATGCCGCTGCGCATGTAATATGGGGTGCGGGCGGCCAAGAGCTCCCTTATCCTGCGCATAGGATCGCCAACATTCACGAGCGGCCTCTTGTCGCTCTTTGAAACCCTTTCAAAAATTTCCTCCGGCGTCGAAAACAGCACGACGCACACACCCCGGCTCCTGACGAGCTCCGGCATTCCGTCGCGGCAGCACAGCCCGCCGCCGCATGAAACGACGCACCCGCTTTCGGGATGGCCGGACTCTATGAACGCGCGCTCCATCTCGCGGAACTTTTCCTCGCCGAACTTCGAGAAGATGTCCCTTATCTCCATGCCGGCGGACTTTTCTATCTCCGCGTCCGAATCCAGAAACCTCATACCGAGCCGCGCGGCGATTTTCCTGCCGACGGACGACTTGCCCGTGCCCATAAAGCCCAACAAATACAAATTGGGATATGACATAGGGCTTTTCGGGGTGCGTGCCATTGTTTCAATATCGTCAAAATGAAAAACGGCGCAAGAATATTCGCCCCGCGCCGCGCAAAAAACTTTCGGCCGGGCGGCTTAGGAGGCGCTCCGGGAAAGGGAATCCACGCGGGACTCGTCCACCACCACCTCGCCCTTGTCCTTTTTGTCGGGCAGTTCGTACATCACGTCGAGCATCACGCCCTCCATAATGGAGCGCAGGGCGCGCGCGCCAGTGCCGAATTCGACCGCCTTCCGCGCGATGGCCCCGATCGCCCCGTCGGTAAACCGGAGCTTCGCGCCGTCAAAGGAAAGGAGCTTGGAATACTGCTTCACGAGCGAATTTTTCGTGCCGGTGAGTATCCGAACAAGGTCGGATTCCGACAGCCCGGCGAGCGAGCACACGACGGGAAGGCGGCCTATAAACTCAGGGATAAACCCGAACTTTACGAGATCTTCGGGCTGGACTTTCGAGAGAATTTCCGCCTCCGTCTTCGGGCCGGCCGCCGCGGAGGAATTGAACCCGAGAACCTTGGAATCCGTGCGCCGCGCGATAATTTTGTCGAGCCCCACGAACGCGCCCCCGCATATAAACAGGATATTGCGGGTGTCTACGCGCAGGTACTGCTGGTCGGGGTGCTTGCGCCCGCCCTTCGGCGGGATATTGCAGACCGTCCCCTCGAGGATTTTTAGCAGGGCCTGCTGCACGCCCTCGCCGCCGACATCGCGCGTGATGGAGACGTTCTCGTTTTTGCGGCAGATCTTGTCGATTTCGTCTATGTAGACTATGCCGCACTGCGCGCGCTCGATATTGTAGTCCGCGGCCCTCACGAGGTTGAGGACGAGGTTTTCGACGTCCTCGCCGACGTATCCCGCCTCGGTGACGGTGGTGGCGTCGCCTATTGCGAAGGGCACGTTGAGCATTTTTGCGAGCGTGCGCGCCAGATATGTTTTGCCGCTGCCCGTGGGGCCTATCAGAAGGACGTTGCTCTTTTCGATTTCCACGTCCGGATATTCGGAGCCGCCGGATCCGAGCATTTCGGAGCGCAGGCGCTTGTAATGGTTGTAGACGGCAACGCTCAGGATTTTCTTGGCGTCCTCCTGCCCCACGACGTATTCGTCCAGACCGCGCTTGAGCTGCGACGGGGTTTTCATGTCGAAGTCGAGCATGGCGCCCATGCGTTTGGCCCTGTCTTCCATGTCGCGCAGCTCAAAGGCGTTGTGGAGGGTTTCCACGCACGTCGGGCATATGAAGGAACCGTTCGCGCCCGCAACGAGCGTGCCGACTTCGCGGGCCGATCGCCCGCAAAAGCTGCAAGTCTGGGAATCCTTGGCCATTTTAAACGTCGCGCTTGCTCTCTATGACCTTGTCGACTATCCCGTATTTGAGGGCCTCTTCGGCGGTCATGTAGAAGTCGCGGTCGGAATCCTTTTCTATCTGGGCGACCGGCTTGCCGGTGGTCTTTGAAAGGATTTCGTTGATTTTGCCCCTCCAGCGGAGGATTTCGTTGGCGGCGATGGAGACGTCGCGCGCCTGCCCCGTCGCCCCGCCGTAGGGCTGGTGTATCATCACGCGGGAGTTGGGCAGAGAATACCTCTTGCCCTTGGTGCCCGCCGCCAGGAGGATCGTCGCCATGCTCGCAGCCTGCCCCACGCAGTACGTAACGACGTCGCAGTGCAGGAAGTTCATGGTGTCGTAAATCGCCATGCCGGCGGTGAGCGACCCTCCGGGGCTGTTTATATATATGTGGACGTCCTTCTTGGCGTCCTCCATTTGCAGGAAGAGAAGCTGCGCTATGACGGCGTTGGCGACCCCGTCCGTTATCGGGGTTCCGATGAATACGATGCGGTCTTTAAGCAGGCGCGAATAGACGTCCCACGACCTCTCGGTTCTGCCGTCGCGCTCGAAAACTGTAGGAATGTAGTATTCTCCCATGGTGTTCTTTATATTGTGTTTCGCCGCGAGGCCGGCCGCGCGGCGTGGCGGCGTTTTATCCGGTTGGTAAAATATCGGCTTCGCGGGCTTTTTATAAAACAACAAAATTCCCGGCGGAAACTCAACAAAAAACATCGCCCCGCCCGCCCGGATACGGGCGCCTTCCGGCAAAACGCCCCTTTTCCGCCCACGGCGCCGCGCCCGGAAGGCGAGGAAAATCCGGCGGGCAAAAAAAACGCGCCGGCGGAACGCGCGGCGCGGGGAGTGAAATCAGCCTACTTGGCGGCTTCCGCGGCCTTCGTTTCGACCTTCGCCTTTTCCGCGACAAAATTGATGGCCTTTTGGAGAAGCGCGTCGGAGCGCAGGCGGTTGGCGCGCGCGGGATCCTTGCGCAGCTGCTTTATGAGCTCCTCGGGCTTGACGTGCGAGCGCATTGCCTCCTGCCAGAGCATGCGGCTCATGTCCTCGTTGTCGATTTTGAGGTCGTTTGCCTTGGCTACGCGGTTCAGGAATATGCGCATTTTGGCGCGGCCTTCGGCCTCCTTCCCGGCCCTCTCAAAGAGCGCTTCCTTGTTCTTTTCGATGTCCTCGCGCGAGGCCCCTGACGACATGAAGCGCATCATCATCTCTTCGAGAATCGACTGGCGCTCGTCGTCAAGGGCGCTTTCGGGGAGCGAAAACTCCGTCTTGCCCATGAGCTGTTCGACGGCGAACTGCCTCTTGAGGATTTCGTTGTTGCCCTTCTTCTCGTTGACGATGCCTTCGCGCAGCTTGCCTTTGAGCGCGTCGAGAGAATCGACTTCAAACGCCTTGAAAAATTCGGCGTCGAGCTCGGGGAGCCTCTTTTCGCGCACTTCAAAAATTTCGACCTCGTAGTCGGCCTTTTTGCCGGCGAGCTTTTCGTTCGGGAATTCGTTCGGGAATTCGTGGGGGAGGGTTTTCTTCTCGCCCTTTTTCATTCCGACTATGCCCTGCACCACGCCCTGCACGCCCGGGGCGTTCTCGCTGCCGGCCTCCTCCCAGGTGGATTTCTGCTCCGCGAAAATCGGCAGCGACGCCTCGATTTCGGAGACGGGCGCCCCGTCCACGGTTCCATTATAAGACAGGCGGACAAAGTCCCCCTTTTTGATTTCGCGGTCGACCTCCTCGTACTTGGCGCGCTGGTTGCGGTAGTATTCGACGGCGTTGTCGACCTCCTCGTCGGAGGCCTCGGCCGGCTCGAGCTCCACCTTCGTCTCGAGGGAGTCGGGAAGCTTGACTTCGGGATAGACATCGGCGGTAAATTCGAGCTCGAATCCGCCGTCCTTTTCCTCGCGCTTGATGTCGACGACGGCGTACAGGTCGAAATCCTTGATGGAGTTTATGTCGTCTATGGCCCCGCTCGTGAGCGAGCGTTCGAGCTGGTCTTTTATCGCGTCCGAATAGAGCTTTTCAACCATGGCTTTGGGAGCCTTCCCGGGCCTGAACCCGGGGATTTTTGCGTTGCGCACGAAATCCGCGACCGCCTTTCCCCTCTCTTCCTCTACCTGTTCGGGGGCGAATGCCACGGTTATCTTTTTTCTCGTATCGCTGATATTTTCAATTTTCGTATTCATAAAAGTGTTTCGGCCGCGCGCCGCGCGGGCGCATTTGTGTTTGTAAAAGGCCGTCCATAATGCGCCAATCGCCGCGCGCGTCAAGCAATTTGCCGCCCGCCGGGCAAAAAGGCTAACGGCCGAGCCTGAACGCCAAATCGACGGCGTTCGAGAAGCTCGAGCAGTCGGCGGAGCCGGAGCCCGCTATGGAATACCCCGTGCCGTGGTCGGGGCTCGTGCGGACGTAGGGAAGGCTCATCGAAATGTTTACGGCCCTGTCGAATTCGAGGGTTTTGAGGGGGGCGAGCGCCTGGTCGTGGTACATGGCCACAACCGCGTCGAACTCCCCGCGCCTCATTCTGGCGAAAACCGTGTCTGGCGGCAGAGTTCTCGACAAATTCGGGTATTTTTCCCGCAGGCGGTCCAAAACAGGGTCGATGACGTCTATTTCCTCCCTCCCCATCAGGCCGTCCTCGCCGGCGTGCGGATTCAGCCCGCACACGGCAATCCTCGGAGAGTCCGCGCCCCTAAGCCTGCGCGCGAGCTCCGCCGCCGCCGCCGCCGCCCGCGATATGCGCCCGAAGCCGAGCAGCGACGGAACCTCGGAAAGGGGCTCGTGCCATGTTGCGAGCGACACCAGAAGCTCCCCGCCGGCAAAGCACATAACCGGCTCCCCGCCCCAGCGCGCCGCAAAAAACTCCGTCTGCCCCGGGAAATCGAAGCCTATTTTGCGCATCTCGAATTTTGAAACCGGGGCCGTGACAACCGCGGAATACAGGCCGTCCGAGCACCCGGCGGCTGCCCCTTCAAGGGCGAGCGCGGCCACCCTGCACCCGTCCTCCGAGGGCTCTCCGGGTTTGGCCCGGAAACCCGCCGGGCCGACCGGCCGCCTGCCGATCGCCCCCGGAAGGGAGGCGAGAAAATCCGCGTGCGCCAAGACCTCCACGCGCGACAGGAGCGATTCGGGGGCCGATTTCGCCCACGCCGCGATCACGTCAGGCCCGACTCCCGCGGGGTCGCCTACGGTGACCGCTACCTTTCGCCCCGAAAATCCCATTGCCGCTACCTGCGCTTTTCGCGTCCGAGGTGCACGTAATGCCTGCCAGGCTCCTCAAAAAATTTCAGGAAGTTCTCCCCCTCGGGGGTCGAATACGCCCTCTGTTCAAAGAGTTTTTTAGCGTTGTCGGCGCAGCCGCCGCCCGAATATACCGCCATATAGAGCCGCTTGACTTCCGCCACCGCGGCCGATGGGGCGTTCCTGCGGCGCATGCCTATCAGGTTTATCCCCGCGACCGTATTGCGCTTGTGGGCGTTGACGTACGGCGGGACGTCCTCCGAAAACGCCGAAACCCCGCTCAGCATCGCCCCGTCGCCTACGCGGATTTTCTGGTGCACCATTACGCCGCCGCTCACAAACACGTCGCAGCCCATGCGGACAAACCCGCCGAGCGCGCAGAAGGGCGCCAAAATGCAGCGGTCGCCGACGAAGCAGTCGTGGCCTATGTGGGAGTTTGCCATGAGCAGGCAGTTCTTCCCGACCTTCGTGGCGCCTCCCGCGGCCGTCGCCCTGTGGACGGTAGCGCCCTCGCGGACGACCGTGCCGTCGCCGATTTCGGCAAATGAAACGGTCGCCCTGTCGAAGTGCAAATCCTGGGGGTCGCCGGAAACCGTGGCGAACGAGCCCACGCGGCAGCCGCTGCCTATGCGCGCCCCGCGCATTATGTGGGCGTGGGCCTCTATCGAGGAATCGTCCCCGATTTCCACGCCGTCCCCGAGGACGGCGTACGCGCCTATTTCGACGTTTCGTCCGATCTTTGCGGACGGGGGAACAATCGCGGTCGAATGTATCATAAGCCTATTGACCGTTCGCCGACTCCACCAGCAGCCTGCGCTTGTATCGCCTCACGTGCATTGTCTTGACGATGGCGGTAAAGAGAATGCCGAAGAGCGTGGAGGCGTAGGCCGCCATGAGGCTGGCCGTCACAATCCCCATCGTAAGCAGTATGAGCGAAAACACCGTCCCCCCCAGGCCTATGTAAAGCCCGAGGTCGAAAAGGCTCTCCTCGTTCTCGAGAAGCTGCAGTTTGAGCTTCGCGGGGGCCTTAGCGCGCTTTATTATTGAAAGGCGTATCAGGCAAAAGACGTAGACCGTCAGCTGCAATACAAAAAACAGCGCCACCGCCGCTATCGTTGCCGTATCGGATTCAAAATTCATAGTTTCCTCTCCTATGGTGTTGATTATTTTTTCAAATGCAAACTTTAACTCCGGCGCGGGGGCGCTTTCGCCCGATTTTGCGGCGAAGGCGCCGGGCTCGACGAGCAGGAAAAATACCAGGGACACCGCGAGCGCCTCCAAAAGGCCGCGCGCAAGGGCAAGCGGGGAATGCCAGCTCGGGGTGTCGCGCTCGGGCCGGAAAAGCCTCAGGAGCCCGCGGATAAAAAAATACCCCCCGACGACCGCAAGCGCAACCTTGAGCGAAAGCGCCGCCGCCGGAAACTTCGCGGCATAGGGGGCGAGCGCCTCCTTTGCCGGCGAGCAAAGCGGAGACAGAAAGCGCGCGAAGGCGGAATCCGAATATATAGGGGAATCGGATTCAAGCAGGAACGCGAGGGCGCCCTCGCCCTGGAGGAAAGCGTAGCGGAAGTCTTCCCACCTGTTGGAATCCGCGCCGTCGAGATACCGCGAGCACATCGCCGGGCTGCCGCACGCAAACATTCCGGCGAGCAGGACATTCTTATAGTCGCGCGTAGGCGCGGACTCGTAGACGCGCGCAAAGCCGTATGCCTCCGCCGTTGAGGAAAAATTCGAAAAAATCGACCTGACTATCGTCCAGTCGTAGCCCTTGGCGAACGCGAGGGTCGCAAGACAGTACTTTTCAAATTCCTCCATCTTTTCGGGGGACTTTTCAGACAGCTCCATGGCCGACGAGACGTCTAACAGAAGTTTTCTGTCGAAGTCCCCGGACTGCGCCAGAAGGGCGTTTATCAGAAGGGCGGCCTCGAGCGGCGCCCCCGCCGAAGAATACACGGGAGGGAATACGACGGGGCTCATGCCGCGCATGGATATGAATTTTTTGACGAGCCCGCTGTCCGCCTGCGAGAGAAAGTCGAGCAGCTTTTTGCGGCTGTCGGAGGAGGACAGGACAGAATACAGAGGCGCGGGGGACATCCGCGCGGGCGTCTCGGGAACGCTCGAATAATACGCCTCGAAAAACGGCTCGCTCCCGCCCGCGGCGACCCACTGCGGATGCAATGAATACTGCCTTTCGACGGCGCCGGAAATCTCGCCGTAAGTCCCCGACTCCTTTGCGATGAGAGAGGCCGCCGAAAGTTTGGAGGCGTCGAGGTAGATTCTGGCGATATCGAGGGGTGAAGGCGTCCCGGCGCCCGCCGCGGATACCGTCAGGCGGTCGCACTCGGAAAAATACGCGGGAATCCCCGCCGCCAAAATCAGAAGCGCCGCCCCGGCGCACATTCTCGCCGCCGACACCGCCAAGTTGACTAAAAACTTCATAATATCCCCCTCGCCTGCCCGCGAACCGAAGATGGAGCGGGCGCCGTAATATAATAGAACGGTAAATTTAGCCATGCGCCGCCCCAAGTCAAGCCAATCCGCAGGTTGGGGCGGCGGCGGCATTCGGCAGCAACCGGCAGGCAGAACGGAGGTTTATAAGGGGGCTGCGCGGGGAATTTTTACGGCCGCAAAATAACGCCCATACAAAGGGCGTTCAAGCCGCCTGCACCGTACCGAAATCACGGCCTTTTCAATTTCAAGGAAAGCTTAATTTTTGGCAATTTTCAAAATTTTCATTCGGAATAATGAAGAATGCGCTCTTTATGGGAAGTCCCGAGATAATCGGCATGCGCTCCCAAAACTGCCGCAATTCCGTCATCGGGTCCAAATTCAACTGCCATGCCCAGACATAGAGAATCAATCAAAATTTTCCATCGAACCAAAAGGGCGGGAAAAAGAAATTTTCCAATACCACCAATTAGCAGGTTTCCGACTTAATTCCCCCAAGCGTTCGATTTTCCCCCGCGTCTTACGAGGCGATACGCTGTCTGCGCGAAAAGCGCGGAACGGGCGCGCCTTTCAAAGAGAGGGGGGCAAAACGCCGCGGAAAATTCCCCGATCACTCTGCGCAAACGCGCGTCAAAAGTTTCAAAAACGTACCCGGAGAGGGGGTCGAACCCTCACGATGTCGCCATCGGCGGATTTTGAGTCCGCTGCGTCTGCCAATTCCGCCATCCGGGCAAAAAATGTGGGAATACGATTTCAAAAAACCGCGCCATAGTCAAGGCCGTTTTGGAAATCGGAAAGCGCGCGCCTCAACTTCGGAGGGGAACTCCGCCCGCGCCTGCGCGCATTGCGGGGAACGCGCCCGAAATTTTCGGGAATTTAAACCGAAAGCCTGCCCGGCGAGCTTTGCGGGTCCTGTTTTCTGATCCGACAAAACGAGGCTTTCCGCGGGCTCCCCGCCAAAAAAAGCGCGCTGCGCAGGCGGAAATTCACGGTTCCAAAGCCCCGGCACCCCCTGTAAAAATCCCCCGTCCGGCGCGCAAACGGGGAAACGGCGTTTGCCGCCCCCCTTTGTTTCCGAATTGGCGGCGCAAAAGGCCGCGGCATCGGCGGCGGCCGCAAGCGAAATCCGCGACATCATGTTTTCCCTTCCCCGACGGCCGCGCCCAGCCCCGCGGCGTAAAGCGGAGCGCGCCTGCCCGCCATTCCCCCGCCTTTGCCGACAACCGTCCCCAAACGCAAATTCACCGCCCTTATGCCGGCCGCCGACTCCGCTATGCCGGCCGCCTCCCAGGCGGCGCAGACGTCGGTGAAAAAAACCTACCCCTGGGCGACGTTTCGCCGCCGAATGCGGGCGCGCAACTCATACCCGCTCTCCTTCCTCGCAAACCACAAGCACGCGCAAAAATAGGCGCATTTTTCCGTCTTTTTCAAAAAGGCCGGTCATTCATCTGAATACATATTGTATAGTTTCATGCAACTTAGAGTTTCGCCTTTCAACCCCCTTGTCCAGTCCAGACCCTCAAAAAAGTTTTCAGGGGCTTCGGGAAGAAGGCGGCCGCCTCGGCGAGCGCCGACAATATATTTAACGCGGCTTTCGACCTTTCTCTTCCGCCCCGTCCAAAATCCGAAAATCTTCTCCGCCCCAAGTAGGGCGACTATGTCCGTCCCGAACGGCGCGCATTCCACCCGAAAAATTTCACGCGGCCGCCTTTCGGAGGGGTTCTTCCCGCCGCGGCACCCCGCGAGGAATTTTTCAGAAACGCCGCGCGCGGCGCGGCCCGGAAAGCCGCCCGCGCGGCTTACAGCCACATTCAGCGCGCCTTCGGCACCCCGCGCCTCTTCGACGCTCCGGGCTCGGAAATGTCCCGCGGCGGCGCTATCTCCCCGAATTTCTGTTTGAAATAACTTCAAACACCGAAAGCGGGCGCGAGTAGATTCTGAACCGCTTCATGTCCACGCCGAACCCCCTGGCTACCACCGCGTTTTTCGAGGCGTTGACGGACGAAATTTCCGGGTAGAAAGTCTCCCACCCGAACGGCCTCGCGGAATCCCCGTCGCAGACCTGCCCGTCGCAGACTGACATCGCAAGCTTCGACTTCCCGTCGATTATTATCGCTATATGCGCGTCCTTCCCGGGAACGTAGACGCCCGCGTCGGTCGTCCATTTAAACTGCGATGCGCCGTCGTTCAAAGAGACGTTAAACGCCCTCCCGGGGGCGGTCTCGACTTTCAGCCCCCTGCCCTGCGCGTCGGTGTTGTCGAAAATGGGAACCCCGGCCTCGGCGTTCTCGAAATTCGCGGTGAACTCCACCGTCAGCCCGCCCTTTTTAATGTCAGGAATGCGCGGCATGGGAACGGTGCGCCCGCCCCTCTCGATATTTTTGAGGTTAAGCAGCATTCCGCGGGTGGCGAGGGTGCGCTCGGGCTCGGAGTCCAGAAACTTCGCAGCACACGGCTCGATTTTGCGCAGCTTGCCGCGCTTGCCTACGCGCGTAAAGAGCCAATACGAGCCGTTTTTGGAAAAGAAGAACGGCAGCGAATACTTCCTCTCGGAAAGTTTGGAAACGAGCAGCGGCTGGGGCTGCGACCACCTGATTTCGCCGCCCGACGGCCTGCCGGCCGAAGCCCACACCACGTTCCCGCCGTCGTAGGAGTCGGAAGTGTTGTTGTAGAACAGCATGACGACCGAACCGTTGGGGAGCGCGAAAATCTGCGGGCGCGAATTGGGGTTGAGAATGTACCTGCCGGTATCGGCGTACTTCAGGGCGGAGGGCTCCGACCACGTCCTGCCGCCGTCGGAACTCAGGCGGGAAAAAATCTTTCCGATTCCGCTCTTTTCGACCCTGTACAGCGCGCCCCCGCCGAGCGGCACGGTGTCGCGGGAGACGGGGCCGTTCGGCAGCCCCTCCGCGAGTATCATGAAGGCGTCGGAATCGGCCTTTTCGGCGCTTATCTGCGCACGCGTTTTTTCAGCGGGGGCCGACGCGCACCCGAGGAGGGCGAGGCACGCCGAGAATATCCAGAAGTTTTTCATGTGGGACGTCCGTTGCGTTTGGGCGCGAAAAAAACGTTTCGCGCTGGTGAGAATAAAATTTGCGGCGGCGCGAATGTCAAACCGCAATTTTTAAGCCGGCTCCGCCCGCGCACCTTCCGTTTTTTCTTCCCGCCGCGGCGCGCCCCGCATCTGCCGGCAATAAAATTGACATTCCATTCCCCCTCGCGCAACATGGCCGGAATATCATGGCAGGCCCGCTGAAAAACATAATAAAAATATCCACCGCCACGGTCTGTTCGCGGGCGCTCGGGTTCGCGCGCGACGCCGCGACTATGGCCTTCCTCGGCCTCTCGGCGGTCAGCGCCGCCTACACGTTCGCCTTCACGCTCCCCAACCTATTCCGCCGCCTGCTCGGCGAAGGCGCGCTGTCGGCGGCGATGATACCCATATTCGCGCACACCCTCGAAAAATCCGGGAAGGAGGCCGCGTTCGACTTCCTGAACAAGGTTCTCACGCGGGCGGCGATGCTGCTCGCCGTCCTGGTATTGGCGGGAACGGCGGCGGCGCTGGCCGCGGCGCGCTCCGACATGCAGACGCAGCGCTTCCTGCTCGGCGCGGGCTATTCGGCGGTTCTGATGCCGTACATGTTCCTGATATGCCTCGCGGCGGTCTTCGGGGGCGCGCTCAACGTGCTCGGGTCGTTCGGGGCGCCGTCCGTCGGCCCGATGCTCCTGAACATATCCATAATCTGCGGGATATTTCTGGGGGCGCGCGCGTTTCCGGGCGACGACATCGCCCTCGGATACTGCATGTGCGCCGCGTGGCTCGCAGGGGGGCTCATGCAAATGCTTATCCCCGCAGTGTGGACCTACAGAAAGGGCTGGAGGTTCAGGTTCGATCTCGGCAGGTCGCCCGAGCTCGGGGAGCTCTACGCCCTCTTTGTGCCGGCCCTCGCGGGGGCGGCGATAATACAGGTGAACATTTTCGTCTCGAAAATGCTGGCTATGCTGCTCAACGACGCGGCGATCCCCGCCCTCTACCTCGCCAGCCGCCTGCTCGAATTCCCGCTCGGGGTGTTCACGATTGCCATCGCCACCGTGTTCTTCCCGAGGCTTTCGGCGCTGAAAGCGTCCGAAAACGCGCCGGAGCACAAGCGCGAATACGCCAGGGGATTTCTGATGACGCTCGCCGTGTCCGTCCCCGCGACGTTCGGGCTGATCGCCTTCGCGCCGGACATTCTCGCCGTGCTCTTCCAGTGGGGGGTGTTCAACGCGCGCGACGTGGAAATCTGCACGCCCGTGGTAATGGCGGCGGTGGCGGGGCTGCCGTTTTTTTCGGCGGCCACATTCGCCACCCGCGGCTTCCACTCCGCAAAGGACACCAGAACGCCCGTAAAAATATCCGCGTACTCGTTCGCGGCAAACATCGCGCTTTCGCTCGCGCTCATGCACCCGTTCGGGGCGGCCGGGCTCGCGGCGGCAAACGCGGGCGCGGCCGCCCTGCAGGCGCAAATGCTCTCGTCGGGGCTCAGGAAAAAGTTCGGCGCGCTCGGGATCTCCGGGGAGGTCCTCAAAATTTTCGCCGCAAGCGCGGCGATGACGGCCGCGGCCATGGCCGCGCGGTTCGCGGCGGCGGAATTTTTTGGCGGAAAGGCGCTCGCGCTCGTTTCGTGCGCCGCGATAATTCCCGCGGCGGCGGCGGCCTACTTCGCCTTCCTGGGGCTTTTCAAATCGAAACTTGCAAACGCGCTCCCGTCCGCGATAATGGGCGGGAAATAGAATGGACGCCGCAAATCCAACACCGAGGGGGCTCTTCCTCGACGCCTGCGACGGCAGGCCGACCCCGCGGCCGCCCCTCTGGATAATGAGGCAGGCGGGCAGGTACCTGCCGGAATACCGCGAATTGAAGGAAAAATACGGATTCCTCGGGATAGTCAAAACCCCCGAGCTCGCCGCCGAAGCCGCCATGCAGCCCATACGGCGCTTCGGGTTCGACTGCGCGATAGCGTTCTCGGACATATTGACAATTCCGGAGGCCCTCGGATTCCCATACCGTTTCAAAGACGGAGGGGGAATAGAGATGGAGCGCGCCGTAAAGGGCGAAGCGGACACCGACATACCTTCCCCGGGCGAACTGGCGCGGGAAAGACTCGGGTACGTCGCCGAAAACATAAAAATCCTCCGCTCCCTGCTTCCGGACAGGGCAATTTTCGGGTTCTGCGGGGCCCCTTTCACCCTCGCCGCGTACATGGTCGAGGGCGGCGGCTCGAAAACCTTCCCGAAGTTCTCGGAATTCGTGAAAAATTCCCCGAAAGCGTTTGAAAAGCTCATGGACGCCCTGTGCGGGGCCGCCTGCGAATACGCGCTGATGCAGGCCGAATGCGGGATAGACGCCTTCCAGGTTTTCGACTCCAACGCCTTCCTCATTCCGGCGGGCGCGTACCGGGAGCTCTCGGGCAGATGGAATGCCAGGATTTTCGCCGCCCTCAGGGGGCGCGCAAAAACCTTTTTGTTCACCCCCCTCGGGGCGGACAGGTTTCCGGAGCTCGCCGCGTCCGGCGCCGACGCGCACTCCGTTTACACGGGCGGCGACCTCGCCGCAATCAGGAGGGCCAACCCCGGAAATTACGCCCTCCAGGGCAATCTCGACCCCCTTCTGCTCTCCCGCGCGTCCCCGGCGGAGGTCTCGGCGAAGGCGCGCGAAATCGTCGCGTCGCAGAAGCCCTTCGGCAGGCACATATTCAACCTCGGGCACGGAATACTGCCCGATGCGAAAATCGAAAACGTCGAGGCGCTCTGCGCGGCCGTCTCGGAAGGGGCGTGAATATTTTATGGAAGACTTGAAGCGCCTGATAGCAAAATACGCGACCCCGGGCCCGAGGTACACCTCCTACCCGACCGCCCTCGACTTCTCGGCGGACGCCGACAAAAAGAACCTCGTCAGGCTCGCTATGCCGGAAACCACCGACGCGTCGCTGTACGTCCACATTCCGTTCTGCTCGAACCTCTGCCGATTCTGCGGCTGCACGACCTCCCTCGGGCGCGACCGGAAATCCGCCGACGAATACCTCGGGCTCGTCGAGATGGAGCTCGCCAACTGGCGCGGGGCGGGAATGCCCAAAAGGCTGCTGCGCCAGATACACCTCGGCGGCGGAAGCCCCAACTTCCTCTCCGCGGAACAGACGGCCCGCCTCGGCGAAATAATCCGAAAGTTTTTCGACGTCTCCGGCGACTGCGAATTTTCAGCCGAGTTCGACCCGCGCACGCTCTCGCCCGAAAAGGCGGAAGCCTTCGCAAAGATCGGCGTAAACCGCGCGTCAATCGGCGTACAGGACACCGACGAAAGGGTGCAGAAGGCGATAAACAGGCTGCAGCCGCAGTCCAGAAACCTCGAAGCCGCCGGGTGGCTGCGCGAAAACGGGATACGCTCCATAAACGTGGATCTCATATACGGGCTTCCGCTGCAAACCCGAGAGTCCTTCAAAAAGACGCTCTCCGACGCGCTGGAGCTCGGGCCCGCGCGGATAGCGCTGTTCGGGTACGCGCACGTGCCGTGGGTCAAGCCCGCGCAAAAGTCGCTCGAAAAGTGCGGCATACCGCCGCCGGACGAGAAGGCCGAACTCTTCATACTCGGCAAGCAAACCTTCGAGGAGGCGGGCTACGAATTTATCGGCCTCGACCACTTCGCAAAACCCGGCGACGAGCTCATAAGGGCGCGCGAAAACGGGACCCTGCACAGAAATTTCCAGGGGTACAGCACGCGGGCGGGCGTGGACCTGTTCGCAGTCGGGCTGACCTCGATTTCCGAGACAAAGACCTCATACCGCCAAAACTTCAAGCGCATGGAGGACTACAAAAAATCCGTGGAATCGGGGGGGCTGCCGATAGAGCGCGGGATAGTCCTCGACGGCGAGGACATGCTGCGGCGCGCCGTGATAATGGACATCATGTGCATGCTCAGGGCGGACTTTGCGAACTACGGCGCGGACTTTGAAAAAAAGTTCGGCGGCGCGCTCGCAAAGCTGGAGGGCATGCAAAGCGACGGGCTCGTCGAAATAGGCGGCGGCGGGTTTTCCGTCACCCAGACCGGGCGACTGTTTTTGAGGAATATCGCAATGCTCTTTGACGGGAGGCTCGGGGCGCACAGGAACACTTTTTCAAAAACCGTCTGAAATAGCCATGAAACTGTTTTTAATGCGCCACGCAAAAGCCGCCGACACCTACCCGGACGAGGGCAGAAAACTCTCCGAGCGCGGAAGGGCGCAGATAAAGTCGCTCTGCGGGAGCCTCGGCGCCGGCGCGTTCCAAAACGTCGTCCAGATATGGCACAGCCCGTATGAGAGGGCGAGGCAGACGGCCGAAGCCCTGAAAAGGGAGCTCTCCCTGCCCGCGCCGCTTTTGAAAGTCTCCAACATAACGCCGTGCGCACCCCCGGCGGAAACCGCGCGGACGATAGCCTCCATATCCCGGTTCGGAGGGGATCTGATAGTCGTCTCCCACAACCCGTTTCTGGAGGAGCTCGCAAACCTGATGCTGAACGTCCGCGGAGGCCCCCCGAGAATCGCTTTCAGAACGTGCTCGGTGGCGGCGCTGCGGCTCGAAGGCGACGGCGGGGATTTCGGGGTGTGGGCCGCCGAATTTCTCGTCCACCCGAAGCTCTTTCCGGAAAGGTAGCCGCCGAAAATCCGCGGGATTCCGCGCGCGGCGGAAACCGCGGCGGCGGGGCAAAAGGCGCGTTCCAGAACTCGCGCCGGAAGCCCGGGGGAAAGCACTGCGCAAAGCGGGGCGCCGGCTAAAACTTCTGGTTCATCTCCCGCGCCGGGACGTCCTCTATGTCGGAGGCCACCGGGCGCGCGGGCACCCCCACTACCGTCGTGTGCGGCTCAACGTCGTCGAGCACGACGCTCCCCGCGCCGATTTTCGCGCCGGTTCCGATTTTTATGTTGCCGATGAGCTTCGCCCCCGCGCCGATGAGAACCCCGGACATCACCTTCGGGTGGCGGTCGCCCCCGGCCTTTCCGGTGCCCCCGAGCGTGACTTCGTGCAGGATTGAAACGTTGTCCTCCACCACGCTCGTCTCTCCGGCCACAAAGGAAGTCGCGTGGTCGAGCAGTATGCCGCCGCCGAAGCGCGCCGCGGGGTGGATGTCGACCCCGAAAATCTCGCTGCAAATGCTCTGTATGTAATGCGCCGCCGACTTCCTGCCCCTGTTCCACAGCCAGTGCGATACGCGGTGGGCGGAAATCGACATGAAGCCCTTGTAGTACAGCAGGGGATTGAGAAAGCCCGCGCACGCCGGGTCGCGCGACTTTATTGCGGCGATGTCGTAGACGATGTTGCGGCGTATGGATTCGTCGTCGGAAAAGGCGTCCATAAAAATCGCGTACAGGTCGCCCTCGCCTATGGCGTTGCGCCCGAGCTTCCGCGAGAGCCTCACGCCAACGGATTCGAAAATGCTTCCGCGGGAGAGCACGACATCGTCCGCGAGCCGCGCGAGCAGGGGCTCCCGGGCGGCGACTTCCCCGGCCTCCGCGCGCACGGCCTGCCACACGGCGTCTATGCATCTTTGAGTGTTGTCCATAAAAAATATCCTCCGCGATACAATACGCGAACGGCGGGGCTTTCAACACAAAACGCAAACGCCGCGCCCATTTTGTTGTTGAACGCCGCAAAAAAGGGTGAAAACTTCCATGCATGAAAACCATCATAGCCATATCGGCCGCGTGCGCGTCCCTGGTGTTCGCGGGGTGCTCGAACTTCACGCAGGAAATGAAGGACGGCGCGTCCTTCGCCAACCTCAAAACGGCGTACGTGGGCGAGCCGTCGGGCCTCGGGGCCCCCTTTGCGGCGCAAGCGGCGGAAATAAACGCCCGAACCCGCGCGGCGGTCGCGGAATTTCTGAAGGCGCAAAATTACGAAATCGCCTCCGGCCCGGAAAACGCCCAGATCGTGTTCCGCCCGCTTTGGAGCATGTCGCTTTCCGCCGCCGAACCGGCCGGCCCGGATCCCGTGTTCATGCAGGCCTCAAAGCCCCTGTCGCTGGGCCCCGACGGCGCGCGCGCCTACGCAACCCTCGAAATACAGGCGGTGCTGCCCGGCAGCGGCGACGCGTGGTCGTGGCGCGGGTTCTCGCCGATAAACATGACGCCCTCCAACGCCACGAGCGGCCTCATAAAGGACCAGGTGGCGTGGTGCCTGAAATATTTCCCCCCTGAAAAATACCCCTCCGCGCTCGAAGAGCACAGGAAGAAAAGGGAGGCCGAAAGGGCGCAGGCCGCCCAAAACCCCTTCAACGAAGTACTGATAAAGGAGCGCCAAAAGCGCGAATCGGCCGAATAGCAAAGCGCCCGCAGGCCGCAAGGCCGGCGGGCCTGTTTTTTCCCCGACCCGGCGAAATTCGGGAAGCCCCCGACGTTAAAGCTTGAAAGCGCGCGGATCCAAAATATTCTCCCCACGCATGAATTCATTTTACAAGTCACTATTGGCGGCGGCGTTTTCGGCGGCGGCCCTCCACTCGGCGGAAAAGCCCGATGACTGGCAGAACGAGGCGGTTTTCAGGATAAACAAGGAGCCCGCCGCGGCCGCGATGAAATTCTACCCGACGGCGGAGGCGGCCCTTAAAGGCGGGTACTCGTCCTACGAAATGTCCCTCAACGGGACCTGGAAATTCATGTTCTGCCCAAACCCGTCGCGCGTTCCGGCCGGATTTTACGGTGAAAATTTCGACGATTCCCGGTGGGGGAACATAGAGGTGCCCTCCAACTGGGAAATGTCCGGCCACGGCACGGCGCTTTACACCAACATAAAATATCCCTTTAAAACAAATCCCCCGAGGGTCATGGACGAACCCCCGGAGCGCTACACGAACCGCCCCGCCGACAGCCGCAACCCCGTGGGCCTGTACCGCCGCGACTTCGAGGTTCCGCACAGCTGGGGCAACGGCAGGGTGTTCGCCAGGTTCGACGGGGTGGCGAGCGCGTTCAGGATATGGCTCAACGGCAGGGAGGTCGGCTATTCGCAGGACAGCCGCACGCCCGCGGTGTTCGACCTATCCAAATACCTGCGGTTCGGCAAAAACACCGTCGCGCTGCAAGTCTACAAATACTCGGACGGCTCGTATTTTGAAGACCAGGACTTTTGGCGGCTGGCGGGAATATTCCGCGACGCCGCGCTCTATTGGACGCCGGAAATCCTCGTGAGGGACGTATTCCTGAAACCGGCCCTCGACGGCGAATACCGCGACGGCAAACTCGACGCGGAAATCGTCGTCGAAAACCCGACCGACATGCCGCGCGGCTTCAAGCTCCGGGGCATGCTGTACGACGGCAAAAAGCTCCTCTCCGTCGCGGAGTCCGCCAAAAGCGTGGACTCCAAAAAATTCATGATATGCCGCTGGGAGTTCCCGCCCGTCGAGAATGTACGCCAATGGAGCGCCGAAATTCCCAGCCTCTACACTTTCCTGCTCGAATTCGAGACGGCTTCCGGAGTCAAAATGTACGCTCCGTTCAAGGTCGGATTCAGGAGCGTGGAGCGCAAAAACGGGCAGATTCTCGTCAACGGCCGGCCCGTGCTCTTCAAGGGCGTGAACCGCCACGAGCATGACCCGAAGCTCGCGCAGGCCGTGGACCGCGAAACCGCGCGCCGCGACATACTCGAGATGAAGAAGTA
>DBGCYC010000053.1:0-11629 GCA_048390825.1 Candidatus Merdousia sp. | reverse complement strand
GCACCTTGCGCCCGAGAACAGCGCGGATTGCGCGCAGCGCAACCAAGCCAGCGAGTCCATTTTGGATGCGGGGCAAGGGCGGCAGTGCCGCTTCCTTTGAAGGGCTGCGCCCTTACGGGTACGAGGAGTGCCTGCCATTGAAGGGGGCAAGCCCCCTTACGCCCATTGCTCACGCAATAGGACTATCTCACGTATAAATCTAACGCTCCCGAAGTTCGTTCTGAAAACCTTAGCTTCCGGGATTTGGCGCAATGATTTTGGATGCGTGGCAAGGCGCGAGGAAAAGGCGCGGCCGAAGCGTACTTGTGGTACGCGAGGGTGCGGCTTATTCCGAAGCAACGCTGCCCCGCGCCAAAAGCATTCGCCAAATCAGCGGTAGTTTCACGCCCCCGGCATAAAATTAGAGGGTTTTCATTAGATATTCCACTCTCCGCCTCATGTTTTCGTCGCTTTCTATCGCGTCTCCCACCACTTTTATTGCGTGCATAACGGTTCCGTGATCTCTCCCCCCGAACCTCCTGCCGATTTCCTGCAGAGAATGCGTCGTGAGTTTGCGCGAAATGTACATCGCTATCTGCCGCGCCATCGCAATGTTTGCCGGGCGCCTCTTGCCGACGATTTCGGCAGGGTCGATATTGAAGCATTCGGCCGTTTTCTTCTGGATTTTTTCGACGTCAACCGACTGGCTTTCCTCCTCTTCGCAAAATGCGTCGGCGAGCAGGTCGCGCGCCTTTTCGAGCGTGACGGCGTTTTCGGAGTTAACGAGCGAGGCGTAGCCGATGAGGTTTGTGAGGGCCCCCTCCATGCGCCTGATGTTTTTTGTGAATTTGCGCGCCAGCAGGTCGAGGACGTCGGGGTCTATTGCGGTGTCGCGCCCGAGGGCGGCGGCCTTTTTCTGGAGGATTGCCAGCCTCGTCTCGTAGTCGGGCGCCTGTATGTCCACCGAGACCCCCCAGCCGAAGCGCGACACGAGCCTCTGTTCAATGTCGGCGACCTCGTTTATCGGCCTGTCGCATGAGAGCACTATCTGCCGGCCCGAATTGAAGAGCTCGTTGAAAGTGTGGAAAAACTCTTCCTGGCACCTCTCCTTGCCCGCGAAGAACTGCACGTCGTCTATGAGCAACACGTCGGTGTTGCGGTATCTCTTGCGGAAGCTGGCGATGTTTCCGTCGCGCAGGGCGGCGACGTATTCGTTCACGAAATTTTCGGAGGAAATGTATGCTATCGCCGCGGAGGGGTTGTTTTTGAGCACAAAGTGGGCGATGGCGTGCATCAGGTGCGTCTTGCCGAGGCCGGTTGCACCGTAGATGAAGAGCGGATTGAAGGCCACCCCTATGTTTTGTGCGACGGCCAGGGCCGCTGCGTGCGCGAACCTGTTGCTTTCTCCGACGACGAAGCTTTCAAAGGTGTTGCGGGGGTTTATGGACGGCGGTACGGCCGCGGGGGCTTTCGGGGCGGCGGCGCGGGGGCGCGCGGCGGCCTTTTCGGGGGCGCGAACGGGATCCCGGCGCGGGGATTCCTCGCGCGCGACGATTTCCACTTTTACGTTGCGCCCCGCCGCGAGCGAAATCTGGTTGGCGAGCACGTCCATGTAATTGTCACGAATCCATATCGCGGCAAATTCCCCGTCGGCCGAGAGCAGCATTTCGTCGTCGCCGAAAGCGGAGAGTTCGAGGCCGGAGAACCAGCTTTCGTAGACCCTGTCGCCTACTATTGAAAATAGGCTTTCCCTCGCACTGTCCCATACGGCGGTTGCGTCCGGCGGTATCAAATCTGTTTCCATTTCAAAGTTTGCATTTATTCACAAAAGGGAGGTTTTTTGCCAATATTTGCCAAACATTTGCGCCACTCCGTAAACGGACGGCGCAAGTGGCTGGCTTAAGCGTACTTTTCCCATTGTAAATATTTTTTGAGTTTGCAGTTTTTTAAGTGTAAATTATTTGTAAAATGCAAGTTGGGTAAATTGCATGGAATGCGCTTTCCCTTCCCGCATTTTGGGCGAAAAACCGCGCTTGGAGATTTTCCGCCGTCTGATGGTTCATATAATTGTCTCTTTCGGTTAACTTGCAAGAAGAAGTTTTTGACAAGTTATTCACAACGCCGATGTGAAAAAATTTTTGAAAAAAATCCTTGCAATCGGGGGTGCGTTTTCAATCGCTTCCAGACGGCGATTACTGCGCGCGTTTGACGAACCCCCAGCCCCCAGATGTGCTTGGTTGTCGCGTTTGGGGCTTTTTGCATACGCCAACATGCTGGCGACTAACGAATTGCAGTAAATAAATTCTGGATTTTCGCCCGTTTTTCGTCCGAAAATCCCAGTCCCGTGAAAATTCCCCCCAATCCTTCGGAGCGAAAATTTTTACGCTCTTCCTCCGGGAGCGTTCAGAGGAAGATTATTCTTCCGCACTGTTCGCAGAAAACAGGGCCGTCCGAATTTTTCAATGCGTCGAGGAGCTCGCCGGAAACCTTCAAAAAACACCCTGTGCAGAGCGAACCCTCGACGCGCGCGGCCAGCGGAAAAGCGATTTTTGAGGCTTTCAACTTGTCGTACGCCGCCAAAAATTCGGGCGGGACGTCCTCGCGCGCCGCCCTGACGTTCTCTTTTGCTTCCGCGAAATCGGCCTCGATGGAGGTTTTTGCGGCGTTTATGGCGGAAATTTCCTCTTCGATTGCCTCTATCTGCCTCTTGGCGGCCGCCTCGACGCTTTCGAGCCTCTCGCGCTTGGAGTCTATGTCGAATAGCGTCTCAAGCTCTTCCTCCTCCATTTCGGAGGCCCGCTTCACGAGCCTGTCGATTTCCGCGTTTATCGCAACGTAGTCGTCGTTTTTTTTAACTTCAAGAAGCTGGTTTTTGTACTTGAACACTTTTTCCTCGAGCTCCCTGCGCTGCGACCTCATTTGCCCGCGCAGTTTTTCAGCCTCCTCGAGTTCCGCTTTTGCGGCGTCGCACTCCTTTTCCGCCGCGGATATTCCCGCGCGCTTTTCGGCGATTTCCCGCGGGACGGAATCGAGCTTCGCCTTTACGTCGGCAAGCTGCGCGTCTTTCGACTGCAGCGACAACAGTTTTTCCATATCTCTCTTCACGGAAGGCGAATTTAACCGGCGCTCTGGCGTTGGCAACGCATTTTTTTGCAATTTTGCTTTAACTCGGGCGCGGAAAATTCAATAATTTCGGCGAAAATCATGCGGAGTTCCGCCGATCATCGGAAATGAATATCCTTTGCATAGATTACGGGCACAAGCGCGTGGGGCTCGCCTGCGCGGATTCGGAGCTCAGAGTCGCCGTCCCAATTCCCGCCGCGGTGGAGGGTTCGCCGCAGGCGCGCCTCGAGCACATAGCGCGCGAAATAAGGGAGCGCAAAATCGGCACGATTGTAGTGGGGTATCCGTACAACATGGACGGCAGCGTCGGGTTCAAGGCGCGCGAAGTGGACGCCTTTATCGGCGTAATCGAGAAAATGTTCGGGCTGCCCGTCGTGCGCTTCGACGAGCGGCTCAGCTCTTTTCAGGCCGAAAGCGACTCTTCCGCATTCTCGCGCGCGGGCAGGAAGTCTGTGGCGGCGCGCAAGAGGCTGCGCAGAAGCGGTGACATAGACTCCCGGGCCAGCGCCCTTATCCTGCGCGAATACCTCGAATCCGGCGGCGGAGATTCCGCTTCGGGCGGAGGGGCGTTCTGATGGGTTCCGCAGGGGAATATTCCGGGGTTCTCGCGGACGTCTTTTCCCAAAACCTTCCGCAGGCGGGCGAAAAAATCCGCTTCCGCTGCGAGTGCGCCTACGACGGAACCGACTTTTGCGGGTGGCAGTCCCAGAGGGGCGGCGGGAGCGTGCAGGATTTCATAGAGGGCAGGCTCGCGCGGATTTTCAAGGAGCCCGTTCGCATACACGGCAGCGGCAGAACCGACGCGGGAGTCCACGCCTCCGGGCAGGTATTCCACTTCGACGCCGCATGGGCCCACCCGGACGGAGCGCTGCTTGCGGCGTTGCGGTCCTCCAACCGCGCGGACGTCAGGATAAAGTCGCTCAGGAGGGTCGGAAAAGACTTCCACGCCAGGTACGGCGCCACGGGGAAGCGGTATGTTTACTATATGCACAAAGGCGTGGCGCTCCCGCATCTGGCGCGCTACAGATGGTCTTTGAGGGGCAGGGCGCCGGATCCCGAAAAAATGAACGCTGCCGCGGAACTCCTGCTTGGAGAGCACGACTTTACCGCATTCAGCGCCTCGCGCGGCGCGGGGGCGCGCGAAAACCCAGTGAAAACCCTTAGGCGGCTTTCGGTGGGCTCGCGCGGGGCGGAGCTGAGGCTCGTGGCGGAGGGCAGCGGATTCATGTACAAAATGGTGAGAATGCTCGCGGGCGCACTCGTGGACGTCGGCACCGGAAGGCTGGACGCGGACGACATAAGAAAAATCCTCGCCTCAAAAAAGAGGGGAAACTATTTTCAGGCGGCTCCGGCGCAGGGGCTTTTCCTGCAGCGCGTGTTTTACTGATTTGGCGCGCTTCCGGGCAGATCCCCTGCTTTGCGGCCTCGTCGCGGAGATGCAAGCGCGCGTAAGCTCCCTCTCGGCTTTTGCGAGCTCCGCGGCCGGCCAGCGAGTCGAACGTCAGCCGCCAAGCTCGGCAACCTCGGCATTGACAGACCTGCGCTCCGCGGGCAGCTTCTGGGTCTACGTTATCCGGCCTGCGTTTCGATGAAAATGTTGTAGGGTTTTTCGGCGGACATATCCGTCCAATTTTGTTGATTTTTGAAATTTTTGAGCGATATTTTTTTATAGGAAAAAGGAAAAATGGCAGAAGAGCCGACAGTTGCCTCTCAAATCATAGCATGGATATTGGACGTTGGCATATTTGTCGTCTGCGCGGCCATATTCAATTTCATATATAACTTCCTATCCCAGCCTTATGAGCATTCTGAAAGCATAAAACGCATGCTCGGGGAAGATTGAATAACCCGTTTAACTCCTGCTTTTCCCTCAATTCGGCGTTGAGTCGGTTGCGGGGTTTTCCCGCCATGGGGGCGGCGCGGGCCCTCGAATAACTCGAGCTTGTCGGACGCCCTCCTGCGGTTCATGCGCGCGATGAACGGCAGGCGAAACGGAGAGGGCGCTGTGATGGGTTCCCGCGTCAGCCCCGCGTTTGCTGGGATCAATCCTGCGAAACCCGTATGGGACAGGTCGTATCCTTGCGTATTAAAAGTAGATTTCTGCGCGGGTATTTTTTAATGGATTGCAGGGGTGGGCGAATTGGTATGGATCCTCAATATGGCGTACCTCTTCGTTCTCCGCCGCGCCCGTCTTTTTTGCGGACGCGTGCCCAATATGGCGACGGCCCGCCATTATCTCCGATAGCGGTATCCGCTTTGCCCATACGCTTCGGCGTTTGGGAAAATTGGCAAAAAATAAACCCGTCCATTTCGCATGGGCGGGTTTGCCGGTAAAATATCCGTCTCTTTATTCGGAAACGGCTACGGAGACTTTCCTGTGTGCTCCGTCCCACTTTACTATGCCGTCCGCAAGGGCGAATAGCGTGTAGTCTCTGCCCATGCCTACATTCTGCCCGGGGTGGATTTTCGTGCCGCACTGGCGGAGGATAATGTTGCCGGCCAAGACGTATTCGCCGCCGTATTTTTTGACGCCGCGGCGCTGCGCGTTGGAGTCGCGCCCGTTTCTCGAAGTTCCCTGTCCCTTTTTGTGTGCCATTTGTACGGATCCTTTCTATTACGCCTTGATGGCTTCGACTTTTATTACGGAAAGCTCCTGGCGATGGCCGCGCTTGCGCTCGTAGCGCTTCCTGCGGTGCTTCTTTATGATTACCACTTTCTTCCCGCGCTTGTTTTCGAGGATCTTGGCAGAAACGCTCGCGCCCTCGACGAGGGGAGCGCCGAACTTGGCGTTTTCGCCTTCGCCGACCATCAGAACGTCCTTGATCTCGACTGTGTCGCCGGCGTTCGTGCCCGCAAAACGGTTCACGAAAAGAATGTCGCCCTCTTTTACTGTGAGCTGTTTTCCCTGTATTTTGATTGTAGCTTTCATTGTGTTAAAATTGTCAAAAAGCGAACAAATAAACGCCTATTTTGCCCGCATGCAAGCCTTATTTTTCGGCGCCGCCAAAAAAAATGCGATTATGGAATTTATCCCCGAAAAAATTTTTTATGCAAGCTCTTTGTCGCCTTTTCCCAAAATTCTTGACAGGCGCGCCGTTTGGGGCGAACAAGGGCGTATGTATTCGACCCTTGAAAAGGCAATCCTGCTGGCGCTTTCAGACGGGGGATTTGCCGCGCTCGACGCTCCGGATTCTTCCCTGGCGCGCGCCTATGCGGCCTCTGCCGCCGCGGATCTGTTTATTTTGGGATTGATTCCGGCCGTCTCGGGGAATTCCCGCCCGCCGAAATTCCGGGCGTCGCGGGGCCGGGTTTTTGAGAGGTCTGCGGAGGCCGCCGCAGAATGCGCCGATTTGCGAACCGCCGCGCGGGAGCTCGAAAAAATCGCGCCCGAGCTCGAGCGTCTTTGCGTTGAAGAAATGCTTGAAAAGTCGGCCTTGATGGCGGCGAGGCAGTTCGGATTTTTCGGGAGGGAAGTCCTGAAAGTTTCAGACGCGCGCGCCTGCCGGAAAATCCGGGAGTCGGTTTTTGCCGCCGTTTCGGGGGAGCGCGGGGCGGATTTCGGGGTTGCGGCGCTGATATGGGCGCTCTTTTGCGGCGGCCTGGAGGGCGTTGCGCTTTCGCGCGCGCAACTGCGCAGATTCCGGGGGCGCGCCCTGGAAATAGCGGACGGCTTTTGCCCCGCGGAATGACGACGCGCTCGCTGCCGGCGGGCTGGGAAAGCGGAGTTCCCTCGGCGAGGAGGCTTGGCTCCGGGCGGATCAGCGCCTGTATTCCAGTATTCCGACGGCGGAGCCGTCGGGGGCGGAAGAGATTTCCATTTTCCCGGTAAAATACTTCGCAGTCTCCGGGGGCGCCGTCCACTGACGGGCTTCAATCCCGCGTTTTGCAAGTTCTAAATTTTTCCCGGCGGGTGAAAATACCGCCGCAGTCCCGTAGGCGAAGAGGACGGCCGCCGCAATGGATAGAATTGCGACCGACGCCCATTCCGCCCTTGCCGAAGGGTCGAGGTATTTTTCCGGCGGCATCAGCGGGTTGGGAATCCCGCCGAGAGATGCGAGGCGCGGTTTGCGGCCGTAGATTTTGCAGGTGGCGGCGTGGATTTTGCACTCCCTGTGGAATATGCGCGCCATTTCGCGGTTGCGCCGTACGCATTTTGAAAGCAGGCGCCTTTCTTCGGGGGTAGCCTCGTCGTCCAAATAGACGGAGACGAGCTCCTCGAATTTTTCCCTGGAAACCTTCACGCTGCCGCGAAGGGCGGTTACGCCCGTTTTTCGAGCTCCGCCCGGAGAAATTCCCTCGCGCGGGAGAGCCTGCTTTTGACGGTCCCGACGCTTATTTCCAGCTCCGAGGAGATTTCCTCGTAGCTCAAATCGCGGGCCACGCGCAGCCTGATTACGTCGGCGTATTTTTCGGGGAGAGCCGCTATGGCATCGGGAAGGGTTCTTGCGAATTCGTTGGATTCAGCCTCCTCGGCGGGTGTGTCGGTCTCTCCGGCTATGACGTCGCAAAGCCTCATGTCTTCGTTTTCGCCGACGGGGGAGTCGAGCGATACGGATTCGGAACGCTTTCTGCGCCACCAGTACCAGTGCTTGTTTCTGGCCAGATTGGTGGCTATATGGTAGAGCCAAGTCGATATGGAGCAGTCGCCCCTGAAATTCTCTATGCTTTTTCTGGCCCTCAGAAAGGTGTCTTGCGCCACTTCCTCGGCGTCCTGATGGTTGCTGAGCAGACTGTTCGCGCGGTTGTATATTTTTTCCCAATGAGTTTCAACCAGTTCGCTGAAGGCGCAGTCGTCGCCGTTCTTTAATTTTGTCAGCAGCTTGTCGGGATTGGAGGTTTCTATTGCGGCATTCATATGCCCGCCTTTCTTTTTATAATATGATTGTTAATTTTTATTTAGACAATCGCATTCTGTATTTTGTTCAAATATTCGGAAATTATTTTTCCAAAGCCGGCCGGGTTTTGGGATTCGCATTGCAAGTCGTTTTGGGCTTAATAATTGTATATCGTAAATTTTCTGGGTTTTTCAAGCTTTTTTGCGGGGCCGGCGCGTTTGGATGCGTCTTTCCCGCATTTGGGTGCGGTTCGCGCGCTTCCCAAGCCTGATTTTTTCAAAAAAGGTTTGCCTAAGGGGCGTTTTTGCCCTGAAATAAACGAAAAGCACGAAAGAAGTATGTTTAAATTTGCAAGGCCTTCAAAAAGTTTTCTATCGCTGATCGATTGTTCGGACGCGTCCTTTGCGGAAACCTCCAAATTTCCCGCCAAAGTTGGCGGCGGAGACGACTGCGCCCTGAAAATAGACGGGGCCGACTTCGAGTTCGAGGTATCGCCCTCCAAGGGCGGGGCCCTCGAGGCGAAAACGCTTCAGCGGGGGGAATTTCTCGTAAACGGCGTCGAGCCCGGGGACGGGTTCGAGTTGGGGGCTGTCTCTACGCTGCAGGCCGGCGACAGGCTCTTTTATCTGATTTCCGACATGGAGGCGTTTGAGCGCGCCAAGCGCATGGACGTTTCAAAATGGCTCGTGTTCTACGCCGAAAACGGGCGCATAGAGGACGAGGTGCCGTTCGGCAGAATCAAGCCGTCCGTGCTCAACAGGGGGCTCGACGGCACGGGGATAGCGATATGCCCGAAAGGTTTTGAGACGGGGTTCATGTTTTCCTCCGTATTCAGGACGGGCGGGGCGGGGGAGGGCGTTTCCGTGCCGCTGCTGCCGGAGTCCGCGCAGGCGGTGACCTGCCCGCTGTGCTGGCTGAAATTCGACGTGGGCGACGCCATGAGCATAGCCGTGCACGAGAGCCTGCGCGGGGATCCCGTACTCGGCCCCGACGAGATGCTGAGGTTTCTTCCGACGTCTTTCAACGAGGACGGCGTGCCGCTCGACCCCGCCGGAATGCCCGCTCCCGACATCGCATGCCCCCACTGCCGCAGGCGGCTGCCGCCCGGATACCTCGAGCTCGACAGCAAGATATTTTCGATCGTGGGCGCGCCGAGCGCGGGGAAGTCGTATTATCTTAGCGTGCTCATAAAGGAGCTGCAGGGGTCGCTCTACCGCAATTTCGGGATAACGCTCAAAGACCTCGACCCGTCCGGAAACATGCTGCTTACGCAGATGAAAAACCGGCTCTTTTCAGCCAAGAGGCCGGAGGACGCGATTCTCGCCAAAACCGCGCTCGAGGGGGCGATGTACGAGCGGTACCCGCGCTTCGGCAAAATGGTGGCGCTGCCGAAGCCGATGACGTATTCGCTCTCGGCGGACGGGACGGCCGAGACCTCCATAATCTTTTACGACAACGCCGGCGAGCACTTCGAGCCCGGGCTCGATATCGAAGAGTCGCCCGGAGCCATGCACGTGGCGAGCTCCTCGGCGATATTCTTCCTGTTCGACCCCGTCTCCAACCGCAGCTTCAAGCGGCTTATCGGCAACCGGCCCGACCCGCAGCTGAGCATTGGCGGGCGCATAGACCAGCAGGACACCATACTCTCCGAAATGGAGGTCCGCATAAAGAGGATTCTCTCGATAGAGCCCTCCAAGCGCATAGACACGCCGATAGCGATAATAATCGGCAAGTGCGACATTTGGCGCGACCTCATGCCCGAACCGCTCGAAAACCCGGTCCGCGACGGCGCCCTCGATCTGTCGGTGGTGGATTCAAACAGCGAAAAGCTGCGCAGGTTCATGCTTTCCGTCGACCCCTCAATCCCCTCCGGGGCGCAGACAATATCCTCCAATGTCAGATATTTTGCGCTCAGCGCGCTCGGCCACTCTCCCGAAATGCTGACCCTCGGCGAATGCGCCGGCAAAATCGCCCCGATACCGGAAAAGCTCAACCCGATAGACGTCGAGGTCCCGACCCTTTGGGCGCTCTCGCAGACGACGAATCTGATACCTACGCGCTGACATGGCCTGGCAGCTGATATTCACGAGCTCCCCCGTCTCGCTCACGACGGGGCGCACGGGCTTTTCGACGGTCGCGCGCACTTCCGGCATGCCCGAAAAGCTCGCGGCGGCCGTAGAGAGGTGCAGCGTCTACGAAATCCCGTCGGGGGCCGTGTATTCGCACAGGATTCTCGGATCCGGTTCTCAAAAATGGCACCTGCTTTCCCGCATAAAAGACGCCGGAACCGACTACACCAACCGCAACAACTTCATCGCCCACCATATTGTCCTGTCGGAGCGCGAGGCGGCCTCCATGCGCGCAAACGCCGCTGAAATTCTCGGCGGATGGGGCGGGTGGCTCGACTCGTGGGACGGCGTGCCGCGCTTTGTGGGCCCGCCGGAGGGTATTGGTGAAATCCGCAATTCTGCCGGCCTGCCGGCGCGCGGGTGGGAGTCCGTTTTCGGCGACGCGGGCAAGGCGGCGCTTCTGGCCTCCGCCCCGGCGAAAGTGCGCGCGCGCGCCTCGGACGCGCGGGAGCTTTTGGGGCTTTACTCCGAGAGCCTCCAGCTCTTTACCGATCCCGCGCGCTCGTGGGAAATCGCCTTTACCACGCATTTCAGCGCTTCCGAAAACCCGCGCGACTTCCTGTGGCGCGCTTCCGATTCCGACGATTTTTCCGGCGGAATAGACCTCGTGGCGCGCTCATGCCCCCCGGCCCCGGACGGGAGGGCCGCGGAGTATGCGCGCACGGGAGAGATGAACAACAGGGAAAGGTTCAACCTGAAAGTCTCCGGGCCGAATCTGGGCGGGCGCAGGTTCAAAGTCGTCGAATCCCCGCAGCGCGGGGCTCCCGCCGCGTGGAAGCCGATGATTGCGGCCTCCTGCGCGGTTGCGGCCGCCGGTGTGGCGGCGGTATTCGCATTCTTCGGGACGGGCGGGGAGCCTCCCGGGCCCGCGCAGGGGGCAGCAATCATCGCCGGACCGGCGTCTCCGGCCCCGCAGCCGCGCGCGGCCGGCATGACCCTGTCGGAAACGCGCGACGCCGTGAGGGGGGAAATCGAGAGGTGCGAATTCCAGAGGGCGGTTTCCATTTGGGACGGTTCGGAGCACGCGAAAAACGATCCGTCGTACCGCAGGAAGATTCTCAGCGACATCGGCCACCGGGCGGACTCGCTGATGGACTTCTCGTCCCGGGTGTTCTCGCTGCCGTCCGCCTCGCAGGAGGACTATTCAAAAGCCATAGAAAACGTTTTCAAGGCCCGCAGGGCCCTCGACGTCCCCGGCGTCCCGCGCCTCGAAGAGCGAATGAAAACCTGGAAATCCTTAAACGAAAAAATCAGGAAGTAAATGACTCCACAGCTCTTAATCGTAAAGATACAGTCGATTCTCGGCGGTTCGTCGTCCGCGGGGGAGCAGCAGAAGCGCGCGCTCGCGGCGGAGTACTGCCGCATGTGCTCGGACGCCAACGAACACCTCGAAAGGGTCGTTGCGCTCGTGCGCGCGGGCAGGGAATATCCCGCGTTGCAGGTGGCGGAGTCGAGTTCGCTGCTGGATTCTCTCAACGCGCTCGTCTTTCCGGAGCTTGAGCAGTGGAGGGATCTCTGCGCGTCGGAGGGCCTTCCCGTCCCGCCGCCGTTCGACGAGGAGCG
>DBGCYC010000052.1:0-88805 GCA_048390825.1 Candidatus Merdousia sp. | reverse complement strand
GTCGAACTGCATGCCCTCGACGACGTCAAGGGAGGTTTCGATGGTCTTGGCCTCTTCGACGGTGATGGTGCCGTCCTTGCCGACCTTGTTCATGGCCTCGGCGATGATGTCGCCGATCTCCGTGTCCCAGTTGGCGGATACCGTCGCAACCTGGCGGATTTCCTCGCTGTCCTTGACGGGCTTGGAGTTCTTGGCGAGCTCCTTGACGGCGGCCTCGACGGCCTTGTCTATGCCGCGCTTGACAAATATCGGGTTGGAGCCCGCCGCGACGTTGCGCAGGCCCTCGCGGTAGATGGCTTCCGCCAGAACCGTGGCGGTCGTGGTGCCGTCGCCCGCGTTGTCGGAGGTCTTGTTGGCGACTTCCTTGACCATCTGGGCGCCCATGTTTTCAAAGGCGTCCTCAAGCTCGATTTCCTTGGCGACGCTCACGCCGTCCTTGGTGATGAGGGGCGCGCCGTATTTTTTGTCGATGACGACGTTGCGGCCCTTGGGGCCGAGGGTCGCCTTGACCGCCTTAGCGAGAATCGTTACGCCCGAGAGGATCTTCTTGCGGGCCGTTTCGTCGAAAATAATCTGCTTAGCCATATTTCTATTTCCTTTTTAACGTTATTTGAGAATGGCGACCACGTCGTCTTCGCGCAGAAGCGTGTACTTGTCGCCGTTGAGCGTCACTTCCGTGCCGCCGTACTTGGAGATGAGCACCCTGTCGCCGACCTTCACGTCGAACGAGGAGCGCTTCCCGTCGTCGAGCGTGCGGCCGAGGCCGACGGCCACGACGGTGGCTTCCTGCGATTTTTCCTTGGCGGAATCGGGAATGATAATGCCGCCCTTCACTTGTTCTTTTTCTTCGATTTGCTTGACGAGCACTCTGTCGCCAAGGGGTTGGATATTTACTTTTGCCATAGTTTTTTTGTTTCTTGTTGTATCAATGGAAATTCAAAGGCCGGCCATGCTTGCACATTCTCGGCCGACTTGCAAAGACAAAAGCTTCGCCCCCGGCGTTCCGGCCGGAGGCGAGGCGGCCCCCCTTAGGAGGGCTTTTTGGAATTGTCGTCGTCCACAACCTCGAAGTCGGCGTCAACCGCGTCGTTCTTGGGGGCTTCGGAAGCCTGGCCCGCGCCGGGCTGGGGCTGCTGGGCGCCCGCTGCCGCCTGGGAAGCCTGTGCCGCTTCCTGGAAGAACTTCGCCGCCTGCTCGAGGAGCTTTGTGAGCTTTTCGCTCTCGGCTTTCAGGGCCTCCTTGGAGGCGCCGCCGTCCTTCAGGAGCTCCTGCGCCTTCTTGACGCCCTCTTCGAGTTCGCCCTTTATCTGCGCGGGGAGCTTGTCGCCGTTTTCCTTGACCTGCTTTTCGAGGCCGTAGGCCATGTTGTCGAGCTCGTTGCGGGCTTCGGCGGTCTCCTTGATATTCGCGTCCTCCGCGGCGTGGAGCTCGGCCTCCTTGCGGAGCCTTTCAACCTCCTCCTTGCTGAGGCCGCTGGAGTTGGTGATGGTGATTTTCTGCTCCTTGCCGGTGGACTTGTCCTTGGCGCTGACATTGAGTATGCCGTTAGCGTCGATGTCGAAAGTCACCTCTATCTGCGGAAGGCCGCGCGGCGCCGGGGCGATGCCGTCGAGCCTGAAATTGCCGATGAGCTTGTTGTCCTTCGCCATCGGGCGCTCGCCCTGCAAGACCCTCACGTCCACCGCCGTCTGGTTGTCGGCGTAGGTAGAGAAGAGCTGCGAGGCCTTCTTGGGAATGGTGGTGTTGCGCTCTATCATCGGGGTGGCGACTCCGCCGGCGGTCTCTATCGAGAGCGTAAGCGGCGTCACGTCAAGCAGCAGTACGTCGCGGACGTCCCCGAGCAGCACGCCGCCCTGAATGGCCGCGCCCCTCGCTACGACCTCGTCCGGGTTGACGCCCTTGTGGGCCTCCTTGCCGGCAAGCTTGTCCGCGGTCTCGACGACCTTGGGCATGCGGGTCATGCCGCCGACGAGAACGAGCTCGTCGATATCGGATTTCGAGAGCCCGGCGTCCTTGAGGCACGCCTCAAAGGGCTTTACGGTCTTTTCGATGAGCGGGCCGGTGAGCTGCTCGAGCTTCGAGCGCGTGAGCTTTACGTTCAGGTGCTTCGGTCCGGTCGCGTCGGCCGTGATGAAGGGCAGGTTGATGTCGGTCTCCTGCGCGGAGGAGAGGGCTATCTTCGCCTTTTCCGACTCCTCTTTCAGGCGCTGGAGGGCCATGGGATCGCTGCGCAGGTCTATGCCGCTTTCCTTTTTGAAGTTGTCGATGAGCCAGTCCATTATGGCGGAGTCGAAGTTGTCTCCGCCCAGCTCCGTGTCGCCGTTGGTGGCCTTGACTTCAAACACGCCGTCGCCGATTTCGAGAATCGAAATGTCGTACGTGCCGCCGCCGAGGTCGTAGACCGCGATGGTCTCGTCGTTCTTCTTGTCGAGCCCGTACGCGAGCGACGCCGCGGTGGGCTCGTTTATGATCCTGCGCACGTTGAGGCCCGCTATGGTGCCGGCGTCCTTTGTCGCCTGCCTCTGCGCGTCGTTAAAGTACGCGGGAACCGTTATGACGGCCTCCGTGATTGGCTCGCCCAGATACGCCTCGGCGTCGGCTTTAAGGTGCTGGAGAACCATCGCCGAAATCTGCTCCGGCGAAAAGCGCTCCGTCTTGTCGCCGACCTGGCACTCAATCATGGCCGCCCCGTTGGGGCCCTCCACGACTTTGTACGGAAGCTGCTTTGCGAGGCCTTCGACCTCGGAGAATTTGCGGCCTATAAGCCTTTTAGCCGAGAAAATGGTGTTGCCCGGATTCGTGATGGCCTGGCGCTTTGCCGCCTGCCCGACGAGCCTCTCGCCCGACTTGGCGAATGCCACGACCGAAGGGGTTGTCCTGCCGCCCTCCCTGTTCGGGATAACGGTGCTTTCTCCGCCTTCCATTACCGCCATGCAGGAATTCGTGGTTCCTAAATCTATTCCTAATATTTTACTCATATGCCATAAAGTGAAGCATACGCCGTGCCAGAAACTCGCGGAAAGGCGACAAATTACATTATTAACTACCGCGCAAACATTTAATAAAAAAATAAAAATCCCGCGCGAACCCCGAACACGCGCCGCCGCCGCCGCAATGTCACACAATGTGCGACAATTTGGCACATGCGCGGCGCGCACACCGTCTCAAAAGGCTCAAAAAAACCGCCTCCTGCCCGGCCGGCGGAAGCGGCGGCGCATACTTATCGGTCGCCCCCGGAAGCCGGCTTTCCGCCGGAGTTTTTCAGGCGAACGATAACGCCCTCGTTTATGAGGTCGTTTGAGAGAATGCGCACAAAACCTTTGCCCGCCTCTATCCGCGGCTTTATCCCGGCCGCCCTGTCTCGCGCGGGCAAATCCATGAGCTCCCCGAACAGACCGTCCGTCAAATAGATTCCGTCAACCTCCGCATCGGCGGGAAGTCTCGCCTCGGCCTTCGGGGAGAGGAACACGATGAAAATTCTGCCGTCACGAGGATGCCTGCCCCAGACGCAGTCTTCGCCCATGTGCGCCGTCGGGCTGTCGTAGGACTTCCACCCGTCGGCGAACCTGCGCTTTGACACTGGGGTGTTGTTCAGGTTTTCCCAGGTCGGAATAGCTTTCAAGAGCTTGAGGCGCGGGGGGATCTCGCGTATGAATTTGTAGTTTGGCGCATTCGACGTTCCCCCGGGCCTGCCGTACCACATGGTCCACGCGCCGCGCGCGGCGGCGGCAACGGATTCCGCGAGCATTCTGCCCGTGTCGGATATATTGGGCGTGGAAGACGCCACGTGCGCGAAATCATACCCGGCGGCGGCGATATTCTGGTCGGAGACGAATTCGTCGCCGTCGTTCTCCTGCATTAGGAAATCAAACCTATACCCCTCCATTCCGAGAGCCCTCATTTTATCCGCGAGCTCAGGGGACAACCTCTTTATCCAGCTCCCGTAAATCCTGTACGGTTCCGCTATCATTTTGAAGTTCGGATTGATTTTAAGCCCCTCGCGCCGCATCGCGTCGTAATAGGCGAGCTTGCCCTCCGAATATGTACCGTACTCGTGCGTGCGGCCTGGGAACGGGTCGGTGCCGTCCCTGCCGGTCCAGTAGGCGAGCGTAACCTCCCGGCCCTGGGCGTGGTGGATATCGCTGACATTGAGTTTGGGCGGCATTCTGAAATTGCCCGACGGGTGCGGAACGTCCCACGAAAACCCCGCCGCCCTGAAACCCGGACGACTGCGCTCAATCTTCCTGAGTTTTTCCGCCGCCATGTTCACCGTGTCGTCTATCACTTTCTGCTGCTGAAAGTCGAGGGTCAGGTTGCGGAAGTTCGGGGGCTCGTACCACGAGGTCGCCATATTCTCCGGAAACGGTTTTTCGGGCCGGACGACGACGTACGAGTCCTGTATGCGCCCGATCTCCTCCTGTGAATACCGGCGATTGAAGTCGAGGGCGAGGCGGCGGAGCGTAAATTCGGGGTCGTTGAGGTAAAAACACATTCCCTCCGCCAGCGGGCTGAGCTCCATTCCGCCCTTGTATATGACATGCGTATGCCCCATATTGCGCGCGTACGTAAACAAGTCCTCCGCGCTGTCTTTTGTCCAGCAAAGACCCATTATATTCCGATAGTCCGAAAGTTCGTACTTCGCCGGCCCGGCCTCCGCGCCGAAAAGGGCGGCGGCGGAAAAAATTAAAAGTGATGCGGTAAAACGTCCAGAGATCATTGCGCAAACGTAACAAACCGCGCAGGCATTTCAAACAGTTTTTGCGTCCGGCAAGCCGCGCCCGAATTTCCTCCGCGCGTTTTTCCGCCGGCGCGGAGCGGAGCCATATATCTTGACAAAATTCCGCCGGGCGGGGAGTATCGGCAGGTTTAAAACGGAAAAAAAGATGCAAGCGACAGTTTTCCCCCCACTCGAAAAATGCCCCGCCCCGGAGCTCACCGGCGTCCAGAAGCGAATCCTCGAACTGAAAAAGGAGCGCGACGCCGTCATACTCGCGCACAACTATGTATGCCGGGAGATCCAGGAGGTCGCGGACTACGTCGGAGACTCACTCGGCCTGTCGAGAGAGGCGAAGAAAACCGGCGCGAAAGTCATCGCGTTCGCCGGGGTGGACTTCATGGCGGAAACCGCAAAAATCCTCAACCCTGAAAAGACGGTGGTGCTCCCGGACCGCGCGGCGGGCTGCACGCTCGAAGAGCTCTGCGAACCCGTGGAGCTCGCTATTTTCAAGAAAAAGCACCCCGACGCCATCGTTATTTCCTACATAAACTGCAGCGCAGGCGTGAAGGAGATAAGCGACATAATCTGCACGAGCGGCAACGCGCTCGAAATCGTAAAGCAGATTCCGCCGGAACAGAAGATAATATTCTGCCCCGACAGGCACCTCGGCTCGTGGATAGTAGAGCAGACGGGGCGCGAAATGATTCTGTGGGACGGCTACTGCTGGGCGCACACGCAATACAAAGCCGGGGAGCTCGCAGACATAAAGAGGGCTTTCGACGGCGCCCCGCTCGTCTGCCACCCCGAGTGCCCCAAAGAGGTGCGCGACGTCGCCGACTGCGTTTGCAGCACGGAAAAGATGATAAAATTCTGCCGTGAAAACCCGTCGGACAAATTTATAATCGCAACCGTCGTCGAAATGATACACAGGCTGCGCCGCGAAATACCCGGCAAAACCTTCATCGCGGCGACCTCCTCCGGCAGGCCCGCCCAGCACTGCAAGAACATGCTGATGAACACGCCTGAGAAGCTCCTCAAATGCCTCGAAACCCTCGAACCGAGAATCGAGCTGCCTAAAGACGTGATGGACCGCGCCCGCAAACCCATAGAGCGAATGCTGGAAATGTCGGAATCCGCCGGCCGCCGGCCGCAATTCGGTTGAGCGGGCAATGCGCGGCGGCGGGGCCTCCGCAAAGCGGGAAATGCCGTCTTTTGCAAAGGGCGGAACTGATTGCCGGCCATTAAGGGGCGGCACGGGGAGGTATGGCGCCAGCCATAGAATGTGCTCCTCCCTTTTCCGAGCGGCAGCGCCGCCAGTCATTGAATCCCTTTCAGACGGCACAGTAGCCTGCCATTGAAGGGGCTCCTCCTCCTTACGGGGCGACACGGTCGTCTGTCATTGAATAGCCGCTGCCCCTTACAGGCGATACGGACCGCCACCATCGAAGGGGCGTTGCCTCTTACGGGACGGCAAAACCGCCAGCCATCAAGGGACGCTACCCCCTACAGGGCGGCACAGGCCGCCAACCATTGAAGGGGCGCTGCCCCTTACGGAAATTGGCTACGCCAATATTCCTATCCCCGAGGGGTATTCCTATCCCCGGTATTGTTTCCACAAAAAATATATATTGTTGCCGCAAAGATCATTGTTCAGGGAACGGGCGCAAACGCGCTTTATAATATATAGGAGGCGGAAATTCGCCTTCGGCCATCGCGGAAAATTGAAGCGCCGACAAAAGCGGCCATCTTCGCAGACGGCCTTTCATTGCCGGAAATTCGCCGCGCCCGCCTATTTGGCGTTTACCGCGAATTGGGGGCATTTGCCGGGCTTGAATTTGTACTTTTCGTTCGATGTGTCGTGGCACCTGGCGCACGAGTTCGCGGCGGAATTGGAGTGCGGATCGTGGCAGACGACGCAGCTCATGCCTTCGTGCGCGCCGATGGGAGTGCGGTCGTCGGAAGTGCCGGCCTCGCGCAGCCAGTTCGGGGAATGGCAGTTGTAGCAGAGCTTCGCGTTCGGGTCCTGCGAGACCCCGACCTCCCTGCCCTCGAGGTAGCGCCTGACCGACATTAGGCGGTCGGTTCTGAAATGCGCCCCGTCGGCGCGCGAATAGAGCGACGTCTTGGGGACGGCGCACGCCGGAATCTTAGACTTGCCCCCGCTTTCAAAATTCGGAATTTTCGGCTTTTCGGAATGTATCTGGTGGCAGGCCATGCAGGGGATTGCGGGAAGCGCCCTCTGCTTTTCGTCCCTGACTTTCCAGCTCTCGCACTCCCCGTCGAGCGACATCAAAGAATGTATGTTGCCGTCGTAGAACATTCCGTGGCAGCGGAGGCAATCCCAATACGGCTTTTCCTGCGAGTTGTGAACCCTGTCCTCGAATATGTTTGCGTAGGTTGTCGAGTGCGCCCCCTTCCGCCACTTTGAAAATTCGTCCTCGTGGCAGGCGGCGCAGCGCTCCATGATGTCGAGGCGCTGGCGCTCCGTCAGCTTTATGTCGGGGTGCGACACGTCCTTCGTAAAGTGCGACAGAACCATTCCGGCCTTTTCCTTCAAGCTGTGCAGGCCGTTGGAAACCGCCGTCCCGTGGCACTCCACGCAGGACACCCCCGCGTGCGCCGAATTTTTCCACTTTTCGTGCGACGGCCTTATTTCGTGGCACTGGACGCACGTGTACTCGGGGTCGGCGGCGTTCCACGCGGAGTACCCGCCGAACGCGAGCGCGCAGATTGCGGCGGCCGCCGCCAGATATGCCAAAACTATCCTCCTCCTCATGCCGGAACCCTCCCGAAAGCCTTTGCGACTTTTTCGCCCGTGCGGAAGGCGAGGGCCATCACGGTCAGCACGGGGTTGAACCCGCCGTTGCTTACGTGGACTGCGGCGTCGCCTATGAAAACGTTTTCCGTGCCCCAAACCTTGCAGTTAGGATCCACGACGGAGTACTTCGGGTTGTCGCCCATTCTGCACGAGCCCGCCTGGTGCTGCCCGCCGGCGTTGCAATACGAGAGGTTCGGCTTTTCCCCGACTTTCCAGACCGTTTTGGCGCCGGCCTGCCTGAGCACCGATTCCGCGGCGGAGGTCATTATCCCGGCCTGGCTGACGGTCAGCGGATGCTTGCCGCCCTGCGAGGCGAGCATTGGAATCCCGAAGGCGTCCTTGCGCGTCTTGTGCAGAACTATGCGCGCCTCGTACATGGGAATTTCCTGAACGGGGCCTATGAGCTGGAGCATCCGCCTGTAATTTTCGCGCTGGAACCTCTTGTGCTCCACCCCCCACGCGGGGGAATTGGGCGGCCTTATCCTCGACCTCGCCCACGGCAGGGTGTAAAATTCGGAACACAGCACGCCCGCGAAAATCTTGCGGTCGGGAAGGTGGTTGAAATCCGAGAACGCCACGCTCGCCCCCGGCCCCGTTTCGGACGACACGTCGCGGTCGAACAGCCCGAACGCCCCGCAGTAGTGGTGGGAGTTCGCGCACCTGCCGACCATGTCGGAATTGTTGCCGAGCCCGTCCGGAAACATCGCCGACTTCGACATCAGAAGCAGCTTCGTCGTGCCGGACGAACCCGCCGCCGAAACCACGGCGTCGGCCGGCTGGAAATGGGGGTTTTGGTCGAGGTCGAAATACCTGACGCCCGCCGCCCTGCGACCGTCCATTACGATTTCGTACGCTATCGAGCCGGTGCGGACTTCGCAGTTGCCGGTCTTCATCGCCGCGGGGATCACGGTGTTCTGGGTGCCGTTTTTTGCGTCGCACGGGCAGATGTACCCGCAGCACGTGTGGTTGCGCAGGCAGGCCGCCCTGCCGTTGTACCGCACCGAATTGCGCAGCATCGGAATCGGGTACGGGTGGAGGCCCAGGCGCTTCATCGCGGGAATCAGCACCTCCCTGTCCTCCCTGTTGTACTCGAAGGCGGGCATCGGGAAATCCCTTTTTCGCGGCGGGGCGAAGGGGTTCTCGCTCTGGTCGCCCGAGACGCCCACCTCGTATTCCGCCTGCTCGTAGTAGGGCTCGAGCTCGTCGTAGGCTATCGGCCAGTCGGCGAGGGCTGAACCCTTTATGTCCGGATAAAGGGTGTGCAGCCTGAAATCCTGCGGCATGAACCTCCACGCCATCGCGCCGTACGTCACCGTCCCGGAGCCCACGCAGGCCGCGTTGAGAAAATGGTCGTGCATCCACGGCTTCTCGGCGTTGGAGAATTTGCGCCTGTCGAGGGTGTGCAGGGGCCTGATGGCGTGCGTGCGCTGGTTGATGAGCTCGTCGTTGGGGGAGTCGTCGTAATCCGGCCACTGCCCGCGCTCGAGGATTACGCATTTGAGCCCCGCCGACGCGAGCTGCTTTGCGACGATTCCGCCGCCCGCGCCCGCGCCGACCACTACGGCGTCGACTTTTTCGTGCCTGGTTTCCATCTCCTAACGCCCCCCGTACCTGTTCTGCCCGAGCACATGCGGCATGTCCAGGCCGCACATTCTGTACGACATGTAGTCCTTATTCCCGCCGTGGCGCGGGGGGCCGTAAAATCCCTGCATGGAGCGCGTGAGCAGCTCCCTGAAAAACCCGCGCTGGTCGGAGCCCTCCCAGTCTTCGCGCGGGAGCTTTCCGGCCTCCATCTTTTTCAGAAAACCGGTCTGCGCTTCAAATTCGAGATCCTGGAAGTCTTTGGAATAAAGCCTCCGGCAGGCCTTTTGAATGCCAGCCACCCCATTCCTGTAAATCGGCAGCATTTCCGGGTAATATTTCCCCGCCCAATTTTCAATATAATTGATGACGCCCGCGTCCGACGCCCCGCCCCACTCGTCGTCGGCGGGGATAATCTGCTCCGCGACGGCGGCGAGGCACCCGCGCTCGGAATCTGTAAAGACTTTTTTCTCCCCCGCGGCGGAACACCCGCATATCGCCACCCCCGCGCCGGCCGCGGCGGACATTTTAATAAACTCTCTTCTCGTTGCCATTTTCGTTGCAGTATATAAGGCTTAATCTAAAACAAATATAAGCCCTGCCGCGAGGTTGTGCAAGCAATAAATCGATTGAGGAGGCGAAAGAATGCCCCATGTTTTCAAGCGGCGGCGGGAAAAATAAAAAAGGCAATCCGCAAAGGTGCGCGCCTTTGCGGATTGCGAAAAAAAAATGGTCGGGCCGCCGAGGATCGAACTCGGGACCTCTTGCACCCCATGCAAGCGCGCTCCCAGACTGCGCTACGGCCCGAAAATTAAGTAATTGACGCTACCCGTTCCCCTCCGTTTGGCAAGCTTTTTTTTGCGTTTTCCCCGATTTGCGGCAAAACCCCTATAATTTCGACTTCTCCATGAGCCTGCGCGCCTCTTCAAGCTGGCGGCGTACCACGGATTTCAGCGGGGAGTCATCGGGGATTTCCGGATCCATGCGCTCCATCGTTTTGACAGCCTCGGCGAACTTGCCGTTGCGCATCAGCAGCGCGGCGTACCTGCGCAGGACGTACACGGGCGCGTCCTTTTTTGCGGCCATCTCGGCGTAGCACTCCTCGGCAGTACCGTAATCGTCGAGGTTCGACATGGCAATCGCCGCCTTTTGAATCAGAAGGCCGTCGTCGCCGGGAAATATTTTCAGCCCGCGGTCGGCGAATTTTATCCCGGCCCGGCCGTAGCGGGCTTTCAGCCGCCGCAGCTCCTCCCCGGAATCCCCGTCCGCGGGGCGGCCGGGCGCCTTCCAATGGGGGTAGTCGAAGGCGACAATCGCCGCGGCGTCGCGCCAGAACTGCTTCATGTGAGGATCGAGGGCGACGGCGAGCTCCATGGAAGCCGTGCACGCAGGAATGTCCTTCCGCGTCCAGTCCACGTAGCCTTTTATCCACGCGAAGTCCGCCGCGAGCGACGCGTACCCCCCGAGCACTTCAAAGACCGCCCCCGCGCCGACTGCGGCCCTAACCGCCTCGCCCGACTCCGATGCGGGCGCCGGGCGCCCGGCGGCCCTTTCGAGGGGCCCGAGGCAAAAGCCGGCGGCCGCAAACGCCGCCGCGAAAACCGCCCAGAGCCGCGCAGTGCCGAAGAGGCCCATCGTCAAAACTCCCTCTTTGAAAGCGCCCACCCGGCGAGCCCCAGGCACAGCGCCGAATACGCCGCCGCGTACGCGAGCGCCGCGAGCGCCGCGCCAGCGTCTACCGCGCCGAACGCAAAGGCTTCGGAGGCGCTGAAAACTTTGAAATTCGGGAAGACCGCCGCCGCGACCTCCCCCGCCAGGGTTTTCGGGGCCCCGAGCGCTTCGCCTATCCCGCCCATCGAGGATATCGCCACAATCCCGAGGGAGACGGCGACCGAAAAGAGCAGCGACGTCGAGACCGAGCACACCAGCGCGGAAACGGAGGCCACCGCGCAAAGCTTCGCCCACTGAACCGCGGAAAATACGGCCATTCCCGCGTAGTTCGGCGACAGCCCCCCCGACGGGCCGGCGGGCATGGAGCCCGCGACGAACGCCGTCATCGCGCACCCGCACGCGGACACCACGGCGCAGAACAGCGCGAGGGCCGCAAACGCCCCGCCCGCCTTGCCGCACGCAAAGCCGAGCCGCCCCACGGGCTTGGAGAGCAGCGTCACGGCCGTGCGGCTGTCGAATTCGGAATGGAAGAGCTGGCAGGTCGCCACAATCGCTATTATCGAGCCGAAGAATCCGAGCGCGCCCGAGGCGAAGTCGAACACGAACTTCAGCCGCTCGTGCCCGAGGTCGAGCTTTAAAAAGTAGTTCGACGCCGCCACAAGCGCGAGGGCGGCCAGCGCAAGCAGCAGTATCAGCTTTTGGCGGAGGGCCTCCCGGAAGGTGTTTGCGGATATTATGCAGACGCGCCTCATTTTCCTGCGATGCTCCTGAAAAATTCGTCAAGCTTGATTTTGGCGGGGGAGAGCTTTGCGCCCCGCGCGCCGGCGGACTCGGCGGCCGCGAGGACGCGCCCGGGAGAGTCCGAAGAGAACGAGAGGTCGTACCCGCCCTTTATCTCCAGCAGCTCCTGCGTCCCGCCGGACGCCGCCACCGTCCCGCGCGACATTATGGCTATCCTGTCGCAGAGCTTCTCTATTTCGCCCATTATGTGCGACGAGAGCAGTATGGTCTTGCCCTCCCCCTTCAGCCGCAGGATTATGTTGCACAGGTCGTCGGCGCCGACAGGGTCGAGGCCGGAGGCGGGCTCGTCGAGCACGAGCAGCCTCGGGTTGTGGACTATCGCCTGCGCGAGCCCCGCGCGCTGGGTCATGCCCTTGGAGTAGAGCGCGACCCTCCTGTCCGCGGCGTCGTCGAGCCCGACCGTATTCAGCGCCCTCATGGCCGCGGCCCTGGCCTCCGCGGCCTTCATTCCGCAGAGCTTGGCGTAGAACACCGTGAGCTCAAAGCCCGTCAGAAACCTGTAAAAATAGGGGGACTCCGGCATATACCCCATTTGCGCCCGCATCTCCCTCGCGGGCTTGCGGCCGAACACGAGGCACTCTCCGGAACTCTGCCTCGCCAGCCCCGTTATGATTTTGATGGCGGTGCTCTTGCCCGCCCCGTTCGCGCCAAGCAGCCCGAATATCTCGCCGGATTCGACGGAGAACGTCGCGCCGTCGAGCGCGGCTATCGCGCGCGACCGCATTCCGCTGGCGTAGTACTTTTTCAGGTTCCTTACTGTTATTGCCTCGGACATTTTCTTCCTTGCGAAAATTGGGGAATGGGGGCGCGGGCGGCGTCAGCCCCTTATCGCAAACCCGGAAAATTCGGAGTCGCAGAAATCCTCGCGCTCCTCGGCGGAGCGGATGAAGTCCGCCATGACTTCCGCGAGCCTGCCGGCGAACGCGCGCACCTCCGCCCTCTCGCCCTTCGCGCACAGCCGCACCCTGCCGTCCCCGAGATTTTCGACGTATCCGCACACGTCGTACCCCTTGGCGATCTCGGCGGCCTTCCAGCGAAACCCCACGCCCTGGACGCGGCCGGAATACCATACCTGCAATCGGTAATTTTGAGAATTCATACGCGCCTTTTATACCGCGGACGGCCGCGCGGGCAACAAATAAGTTAAATTCCCGGTGCAAATCCGCCGATATTCATTGCGACGCCGGAGGCGGCAAAAAGTTCCGCGCCGCCGAGCTTTTAAATTGAAATTTTGGAACGAATCTGATTTTTTCTCGGTCAACCAACTGAAAAGGAGAATTTCAACACATTCTGACAAAAATATGAAAACTAAAAAGACAATAACCGCAATATGCGCGGGCCTCGTGGCGCTCGCGTCCGCCTCAATATCTATGGCCGAGACCAAAGAAGACTACATAAAGACTTTCGGAATGATCATGTTCGAACGCAACGGACTGCTCGAGCTCGAATTTACGCCCGAGGAATTCGACGCGTTCGTCGCCGGCATGAAGGCCGTAAACGACTCCAAAAAGCTGCCTGACAATATCCAGGCGACGGGGGCGAAAGCCTTTGAATTTCTCCGCGCCCGCGCCGAAGCCAACGCCGCAAAGGCCGCCGAAAAGGCCACCGCCCAAGCCGCGGAGTTCTGGAAGGAACTCGAAAAGAAAGAGGGCGTCGAAAAGTCGCCCACCGGGCTCGCTATTGAAATCATCGAGAAGGGCGACGCCAAGCTCCCCTCCGAAAACTCGAACGTCGTGGTGAAGTACACCGGCAAGCTCGTGGACGGGACGGTTTTCGACAGCACCGACAAGCACGGAGGAAAGCCCGCGGAGTTCAACCTCGCGCGCGTGATCCCCGGATTCAGGGAAGGCCTGCAAAAGGTCGGCAAGGGCGGCAAGGCGCGCCTCTACATACCCGCCAAGCTCGGCTACGGCAACCAGGCGCTCCCCGGCATTCCCCCGAACTCGACGCTCATATTCGACGTGGAAATGGTGGACGTGGATCCCGCGGGTTCGGCGGCTCCGGCCGCACCCGCCGCGAAATAGCGCGCGGACAATTTCCGAAAAACCCGGGCCCGAGCGGCCCGGTTTTTTTTGCGCCCGAAACTTCCGGCATTTCGGCCGAAAACCGCGGAAATCCCATTCCATGACATCTGCGAAAAATCCGCCGGCTCTCTCCAGAGAGCCAAAAAAACGCCGAAGGCCGCCAAAGCAGGAGATCCTGCAGACAGGCATTCAACAAACCCGTCCGCTTCGGCGCGCGCGCCGGTGCGCGAAAAATCCCCAACCGGCTTAATTTTGGATTGGAGGAGGCGCAGGAGTAAAAACGGTTATTATTCAGTCTCACCCGAACATGCGTTTTACGCTTTCTATTCATAAGGCCGGGACGGGAAGTTGTACATGAAATCAAGGATAGCGGCGCAAACGGTAAATAGCCAATATCCAAACCATGATTTGCGATGCACCCGCCGGTTCCCCGGCCATTCTTCATTCCGCCGACAAAGCATCGCCGGAAAATCCGCAATACCGGCATAAGTTCGCTATGCCGGGCGGGGGCTGCGCAAGCGAAACTAAAATATTCCCCGCCCCGCCAGGCTTCCAAATGAGTAATTGACAATCCGCGGCCAATCGGCTGGAATATCCCGAAAATCGAGCGGTAGCGCAGCCTGGCTAGCGCATCTGGTTTGGGACCAGAGGGTCGCGGGTTCGAATCCCGCCCGCTCGACGTCATTTGGGCGGCCCTTCGGAAATTTCACCAAATGCATAACTCAAAAAATGGGTCTGGACTATATAAGAGGGTAAAAAGGGCGAAAGTCTAAGTTGTATCAAAGCACACAATGTACACTTAGACAAATGAATAGCCTTTTTGAAAAAGCGAAAAAATACGCCTATTTTTGCCCGCGCATGTGGCTTTCGAGGAAGGAGCGTGGGTATGTTGTAGCGCGCGGGGGCGAAAGGAACGCTGGGAGGTGGCGATAACAGGCGTCAGGCCCGAGCTTAAAAAAGCAATTCGTGAGGCGGCGATGAAGTCTCGCCCGCCGCGCCCTATTGGCGAGGAAGCGCACGCCATGCTCGAACGGCAATATGGCGTTGTAGCCGACGTTTTGACGCAAATCTCGGCGCGGCAGACGTCGGACTGAGCGACGGGGAATTTTTCTCCCCCGAATCGGGGCTCGGAGGGATAGAAATCCGCGGCGACCGCAGGGACGAGGACATCGCAAGGCTCGGGACGATCGCGCGCCCGGACGGCGGTTTAGTTCCGGGATTAGTTTAAAAACGCCGTTCGGGGCAAACGCCGCGCCGACCGAAACGACGGTTTTGTTTTAGTCCGCCCAAGCAAACACGGCGTCGGCTGATATTTTCAAAAAAATTGCTCTTGCGCCAGCCACGGCACTTCGGTTGTCCGCCGGCTTCCCGAAAATGCCTGCGCAACGTCCGCTAAAAACGCTTTCCGACGGCGGCATTGAACCCCCTCCAATCCGGCAGCTTCGCCGCGAGGATTCAATCCGCCCCGCGCCCGCGCCGAAGCGCATTTTGGCTTTAAGTTTTACAGGCATTTTCAGTTGATTTTTAGAAAGGTTTAGCCGATATTGTTTTTAGCAACGGTAGAAGTGCAGTCAGTTGCAATACTTCTAACGCCTACGGTTATCAGACTGAACCTGTAATGGCGGCTCCCCGACCAGCCGGGAAATCGGTAAATCGCCAGGGCGCGGAATGAAAGTTCCGCGTCTCTTTTATTCCCCCTATAAAACTTCACCCTTTTCGCGCGTTGTTTAGCCTTTTTACGTCTTTTACAAAAAAAGGTTCCGCCGCCATTCCATATTCTACCGTATTTACAAAACCGCAAATTTCCCGCTTCGCATTTTCGCAAATGTTAATGAGGGCCATTTGGTTTCCCTGCCGCAAAGCTTCTTGCGCTGAAGCCGCCATTTTTTTGCAATCCCGCCTGTCGCTTACAATACCGTCGCTGCATTTCTTCCAATCGAAATAAAGGCGTTCCCCATATTTAATTTCGCCAATGGGAGTTGCCACTGCCTCGCCGTTTTTTTAAGGATTCGCGCGATTTGCCGGATTCGGCTTTTAAGGCGCCCGCCGACGGCGGGCATTGAGCCCCATCGAATCCGGCAGCTTCGCCGCGAGGATTCAATCCGCCCCGCGCCCGCGCCGAAGCGCATTTTGGCTTTAAATTTTACATGCATTTTCAGTTGACTAAAAAAAAGCTCTGGCCGATATTGTTTTCAGATAGTGAACGCGGGTGCAGGAAGTGGCTATTCCCTCGGGATCAAGTGGCGGTTAAGATTTCCCTTAATCGCCATCCTTTTTTTGCAGATTGGCTGCGGAATCTCGGCCGTTGGCGGGCGAATCAGGCGGCCGGGGGAGCCATTCGCACATTTTCCGCCAAATTTTGCGCCAACATACAGTCCCGCCGGGGAAACGGCATGCCAAACCATAAGGCCTTTCGCGCTAAAACCCTCTTTCAGTTTTTTCCGCCTCCGCCTTTGAAACGGCAGTGCCCCCTACGCCCGGCCCCGCGCCCGCGCGGAACAAAGACCAATGTCTTTCCAAGTCGGCAGGGGGCTAACCGAAAACTACCCCCCGTGCCGCAACATCAAGCATTTTCCCCAAACGTCAGCTTCTTTTCCCCAAACCATGCGGCGCGATGCGCAGGCCGCATGCGTTGCCTGGTACCCGCCGCCAAATGCAGCGCCGGGCCGCCTCGTCGGCCGAATGCGGAAGCGCTGCGGCGGAATCCGCGGCAGGAATTTTCCGGGAATCCCCCCTATTCGCCCGCAGTCCATACGGCCGTGGTTACGGAGCGCGGGGCGAGCTCCACACAGTCGGATTCGGGGTCGAATTTCACGAGGGCGAGGTCGCTCCTTTCGTCGGTCTTGTAGACCCCGGAGAGTTTTGCGCCGGGAGATTTCAGCCCGATTTTCACGGCGGCCTTTTCATGCTTCATGTTGACAAACACCGCTACGATCTTCCCGCCGCCGGGCGCGGCGTAAGCGCTGGCTATGACGCCGTCCAAGTCGTCCGCGCCCTTGAGCGACACCCTTTCGTATCCCGGCCTTATGAAGAAAGAGTAGTTGCCGAGCGCCCACAGAAGCTTGTTCGGACGCATTTCGCGGCCCTTTCTGGCGTCCTCGACAAACCCCTCGGCGTCGATGAGGGCGCATACCCCGTCGCGCAGCTCCGTCGCCACCCAATAGCTCCAGCTGCGCGCCCCGCCGAACACGATGTCGGCGTATATGATTTTCGCCATGTGGAGGGCGGTCTGCATGTCGGCGTAGTTTTTGGTCTTCCAGTCGCCGGTGAATCCGTCGAGCTTCTTCGGGTCGGCGTAAAAGCCGAGGAAGCACCACTCGGTCTGGTGGTATTCCACGCCGTATTTTTGCGCCTCTTTCGCGGCCCTTTCGCGGACTTCCCGCAGTTGCCCGTTTTTAAGATGCGTGTGGTAGCTGTGCGCGCCGATCTGGCGGGCGAGGGTTTTAAGGCCGCCGATGTAGTCTTTGCTCGCGGGGTCGAAGAACGCGTAGAGCTGGTTGAAGGCGGCGTCCTCAACGGGATTCGGATTGCCCTTCTGAAATCTCTCGCTGCCGTAGACGTTTTGAATGGAGTCCGCCTCGGGGAGAAAGATCTTCGTTTTCAGGCCGCGCTTTTGTATCGACCTGTCGAGCTCGACGGCGAGCCGCTTTATCTCGGGGTTCAGCCACGGCGTTCCCTCCTGCATGTCGGTCGTCCACTTCCACGACGGCTCGTTCACGGGGCTTATGTATTTAATGTCGAACCCGTCGTCGGACAGGCGCTTTGCGACCTCGGCGAGGTATTCGGCAAACTTCCCGTAGCAGTCCTCCCTGAGGTTAGACCGAAAGTCGGATTCCGTCTTATGGTAGCTGGAATTTTTCGTCATGCCGACAGGCGGCGTGTTTGAGAAGAGCAGAAAGCTTTCGCAGCCGTGCTCCCTCGCCTTCCCCATGAAATACCGCAGCCCGGGGCACCGGCCCATGTCGATTTTCCCGCTCCCCGGGTCTATGAAGCTCCGAGCGCCGCGCCACGGAAATTTTATCGGAGACTCGTCGCCCTCGAGCGTTCCCCCGCCGAGATTCACGCGCCAAAGCGACAGGCCTATGCCCTCGGGATTTCCGGCTTCGTCGAATTTCCGGGAAAACAGAAGGCGCGCGGCCTTCTCCTTTAAAAAGTCCTCCCAGTAGTCGCCGACGTACTGGGTGCTCCAGGCGTCGCTCGCGCCGAAATATTCGATCTTTTGAAATTTTCTGTCCGGGTCGATCTCCACGCCGATAACGCCCCCCGCCTCCGCGGACAGGAGAGCCGCCGGCGCGCAAGCGGCGGCGGCAAGCGGCAGAATTTTCCCAAAGTTTCCTATTTTAAAAGCCTCAAACATAACGTTTAAAAGGGTAGCACGCCGCCGCCGCCAATTCAAGGATTTACCGCAGCAATTTGCGCCGGCTCAAAAAAAAAGCCCCCGCAAAGCGGGAGCCCGGCGCGGGCGCGCGCCCGCGAACCTCCAAATTCCGGCTACTCGGCGCGCTTGCCCGCCCAGCTGTCGACGCCCATGACGAGGCTCTTGTCGCCGCCGGCGAACTCGAGCGCGCGGACAAACTGGAAGGTGTTGTTTTCCTCTTCGACCTGCTCTTTGAGGAACCACGCGAGAAAATCGCAGGTCACCCTGTCCTTGTCCTCCTCCGCGGCGTCGCAGATTTTTTCGATCTGGGCGGTCACCTTCTGCTCGTGCTCATAGGCGGCCCTGAAGCCCTCGAGCGGCGAGGCGAACGCGTCGGTTTCGGGCTTCCTGACGTCCGACGTTTTGAACTGCACCCCCCTCTCCACGAGGTATTCATAGATCTTTTCGGCGTGCTCCATCTCCTCTTTGGCCTGCATGCGCATCCATTTGGCGACGCCCTGGTACGGCGTAAGCCTCATGCTCGCGCTTATGGCGAAATATATGTGGGCGGCGTACAGTTCGTTGTAAAACTGTTCGTTGAGCAGATCCGAGACTTTTTTGGTTATTTTCATAATCGTTCCTTTTTTTGCGTAAAATTATCCGTATTATAACCGCATATTAATGATTGAAGCGCGCGGGGCAAGTCAAGAAAAGATTGAGAAATTCGGGGGGCGAAAACGGCTCTACCGGAGGCCCCTTTGCCGCTCCGGGCCGCGGTTCAAAAAAACCGAGAGCGTCCTGATGCACACGTTGAGCTTGCGCGAAATTTCCGACTTGCTCAGGCCCGCGCGGATATAGCCTTCTATAAGCTCCTCCTTTCCGGAGAGCTTCAGCCTTTTGGCGCTGCTGCCCTTCGGCCTCCCGAGGGGCAGGCCGTCGGCCCTCCGCCGGGCGAGCGCCTCCTTGGTGCGCTGGGATATCAGGTTGCGCTCGATTTCCGCCGACAGCCCGAACGCAAACGCCAGAACCTTGGAATTTATGTTGTCGCCGAGCTCGTAGTTTTCCTTCACCGCTATTATCTTTACAAACCGCTCCATGCAGAAGTTCAGAATCACCATAATCTGCATGAGGTTGCGCCCGAGCCTCGAGATTTCCGAGACAACCAGCGTGTCGCCCCTCCCGAGCCTTTTCAAAAGCCCCCCCAGTTTGCGGTCGCCGAGGGCTCTGCGCGAGCTCGCAGTCTCGTCTATCCACCTGTCGATTTTCATTCCCCTGCTCTCCGCGTACGAAGAGATTTCAAAACGCTGGTTTTTTGTGGTCTGTCTGTCGCTGCTGACGCGTATGTAGGCGTAATTCATCTGGGAAACATTCGTTTTGGTGTGCGTTTTTGCATTCGGCGGCCGTATGGGCGGAACCGCCGCGCGGCGGGGCGGGCGCAATCCCGCAATTATTACGGCGTGCATAAATGTTAAACCGCATTTCGGCAATTTTTTATCTCGGGAAGGCGCGGGCGGAGGGGAAACCCAGGCAGGAATAGGCAGTTTTTTGGGAGTAATATGTATTTACCGCGCGCTGGCAAAGCGATAGAATCAAATCCGCAAAAAAAGAAAGGACCGCTTATGAACAGAAAGGAATTCATCAAGGGAACCCTAATGGCGGCAGTCGCCGCGGCCGCCCCGCGGAAGGGATTTTCGGAGGCGGCGGCAAAGGCCGCTGGGCCCGAACCGAAGGTCTACTTTACAAAGGACATATCGCCGCGCGGAATGCTCGCCGCATACAGGGCGCTCGGATTCGACGCCCGCGGGAAAGTCGCGGTAAAATTCCATTCGGGCGAGCCCGGGGGGCATAATTTTCTGACGCCCGACTTCATAAAGCCCGTTGTGGACTGCGTCCGCGGAACGCTCGTGGAATGCAACACCGCCTACCCCGGCAGGAGGAACACTACCGCAAAACACGCCGCGGCCATAGAGGAGCACGGTTTTGCGAAAATCGCGCCCGTAGACATAATGGACGCCGGCGGCGACATGGAACTGCCGGTGCCCGGCGGGCTGCAAATAAAAAAGAACTTCGTCGGGAAGAGCTTCGCAGGCTACGACTCCGTCGTGGTGATCTCGCACTTCAAGGGGCACCAGATGGGGGGATTCGGAGGGGCGCTCAAAAACATCTCCATAGGGATCGCCTCGTCGCGCGGCAAGGCCTATATCCACGGCGCGGGAGACCCAAAGCGCATGTGGGACTGCGAACAGGACAGGTTCCTCGAATCCATGGCCGACGCGTGCAAGTCTGTCGCGGACTTCAAAAAGGGCGCCATGGCGTACGTCAGCGCGATGAAAAACCTCTCAATAGACTGCGACTGCAACAACCACCCCGCCGCCCCCGAAATGGCCGACATCGGAATCCTCGCCTCGCTCGACCCGGTCGCCCTCGACCAGGCCTGCGTGGATTTGGTGTACGCCTCGAAAGACCCGGGGAAGGCGTCGCTCGTAAGGCGGATGGAGTCGCTGCACGCCGTCCATATCCTCGAGGCTGCGGAAAAACTCGGGGTCGGCTCGCGCAAATACGCGCTCGTCGGGCTCGACGGCTCTAAACTCAGGGCGGAGGACGCGGCGTGAACAGGTCGGACTTTTTGAAGGCGATTTTGCCCGTCGCCGCCGTTTCGGCTTTCGCGGAAACCCCCGCCGCGCGCAGGGCCGCCGTCGTGTTCTACTCGTGGAGCGGAAACACGCGCGAATTCGCGCGCGCCATAGGGGAGGCGACCGGCGCCGACGTGTTCGAGCTCGAACCCAAGACAAAGTACCCGGACACCTACGGCGTCGTCGTCAAGCAGGCCAGGCGCGAGCTCGAAGAGCAGTACAGGCCGCCGCTAAAATCCGTCCCCGACATCTCCAAATACGGCGTCGTATTTCTGGGCACGCCGAACTGGTGGGGGACAATGTCGTCGCCCGTGAGGACTTTCGCCGCGGAGGGAAATCTTGCGGGCAGGCGCATAGTGCCGTTCATAACCCACAGGGGCAGCCGCTGGGGAAACTTCCCGGCGGATCTGAAAAAGGCGTGCCCGAAATCGGAAATAGCGGAGGGCATGGCGCTCTGGGGGGACTCCGTAAAGAGCGCCACGGCGCGGCGCGACATTGCCGCGTGGGCGAAAAAATCATTGGGATAATTTTCCCGAAAAGCATACTATGAAATCCAAAAAAATTCTGGCAATCTCCTCGAGCCCGAGGCGCAACGGAAACTCCGACACCCTGTGCGACGAATTCGTCAGGGGCGCGCTCGACGCGGGCCACTCGGCCGAAAAAATATTTTTGGCCGACTTGAAAATAGGATACTGCAGGGGCTGCGAAACGTGCAGCAGGCTGCGCAAACCCTGCCCGCAGAAGGACGACGCGGCGAAGGTAATAGAGTCTATGATTGCCGCAGACGCCATAGTCCTCGCAACCCCGGCCTACTTCTACACCATGAGCGCACAGCTCAAGACCCTGATAGACAGGTGCTGCGGAGACTACGAAAAAATGTCCGGAAAGGAGTTCTACTTCATAATAACGGCGGCGGACTCCGAGCGCGAAAATATGGAGAGGGTGGTGTCGTCGCTGAACGGATTTCTCGACTGCCTTGAAAATCCGAAACTGAAGGGGGTCATAATGGGATTGGGAGTGTGGCACGCGGGAGACATAAAGGGATCCCCCGCGTTGAAAGACGCATACACCTCCGGGCGACTCCACAAATAGATTTGGCGAATGCTTTTGGCGCGGTGCTGCGTTGCTTCGGAACAAGTCGCACCCTCGCGTACCACAAGTACGCTTCGGCCGCGCCTTTTATATATTTATAAAGGGATAGCCTAATCGTAAATCTATACGGGGATAGCCCTATTGCGTGAGCAATGGGCGTAAGGGGGCTTGCCCCCTTCTATGGCACTGCGCCTCGCACCGGCCCGTGCCGCCCGAACCTCTCATGGGAGGTTCGTTATTTGTTGGGGTTTACAATGGGGATAGAAGTATTGGCGCAGCCAATCTTCGTAAGGGGCTTGCCCCTTCTATGGCCGGCGCACCTTGCGCCCCCTTCTATGGAAGCGGCACTGCCGCACCCTTCTATGTTGCGCCTCCATTCTATGGCAATGCGCCTCGCACTTGGCAGACGCGCAAAAATGGGGGCGAATCTTTTGATTCGCCCCCATTTTTTCAGAAACCTATTCGCATATTTTTATTTGTCGTAGCCGTCTTGGATTATCCACTGCTGGGGGTTTTTCGGGGTAAACCCGTGCGTGGAACCCTGCACCCAGCGGATTTTCTTCGGCGCCTTTATGTTGTTGTAGAGCGCGGCAAGGCCGGACGGCGGACAGGTATAGTCGCCGAGTCCAGCGCGGGATATTAAGGTATTGCACTTTATGCGCTTGGCGTGGTTAATGGCGTCGTAGTAGTTCAGCGCCGGAACGTATGCGGGGCGCCACCCGCCGAGCCTGCCTATTGTCGGGCCGGCGAAGTCGCAACACCACGTTATGCCCGAATCGGCCTCGGTGACGTCAGGGTCGAGCGCCGCCGCCCATATCGTCTGCAAACCGCCCTGGCTGCCGCCGGAAACTTTCAGGTTCTTCCCGTCCCACTGCGGCAGGGATTTCAGGAACTCGAGCGAGCGCATGAGGCGCAGAACCATTCCGTTGAAATACGCATCTTCAGGGTTGGAATTCTGCTTCGGGTCGAACGCGTAGATCTGGCCGTTGGATTTTATGTTCTTGAAAAATTCGTCGTAATACGCCTTGTCCGCGCCGAGGTCGTAGCCGTGCGCGTTCACGTCGAAGCGTATCGCGCCACCCCAGCCTTTCGGAGCTTTCTGGACGCGCGTCCCGTAGCCGTGGTACATGGCGTGCGCGGGCAGGGATTTTTCGCCGGCACCGCGGGGAATGGTCAGATACCCGGTGACGGGGCGCGGGCCCGCGCAGTCCACCGACACCGCGAACACTTCGGGATCTGCCCCCTCTGCGCTGACCTTCTCCATTTTATACTTCATGGGAACGGCTTTCAGGCGCGCCTTCTGCTTTTCCCAAAAGGCGTCGAAATCGGCGGGCTCGGAAACTGCGCCGGAGATTTTGGAGATTTCAACCCCGGCCCCGCCGTCAAAGAACACGCGCTCCTTCTTTCCCTTGATGATCTTGTCCACCTGCCTGCCGCGCGGGTTCAGCAGGGTCGCCTCCATTCTCACGAAACCGGGCCTGTCGAGCTTCGTCTTGACGACCGCAGGCTTGCCGGGCTCGATTTCGCTGACGCCGGTCTCCCTCGCCCCGTCGTCCCCCGTCCGGGTCCACCTGAAAGAATAGGGTTTTTTCGGAGGGGTCTGCCCGCCGAAATCGACGGTGAAAGTGAAGGTCATTTCCTCGCCGGGAGCGTAGTCGAGCTTGTCGGAGGTTCCCCGGAAATCTATCTTGTTTGCGTCTATCGGGGCGCTCTTCGAGAACTTTGCGCCGTCGAATTTGGCGACGACGTACATCTCCGCCGAGGAGAGGCCCTCCGCGGACTTCGAGAACGTCCAGTCGAGATGCCCACCGGGATTGTTGCCGATGCCGATGTCGGGGGACTTCTGGTTGAAATTGTTAAAAGCTAAAACGGTCTCTTTTTGAAGGTAGTTGTGAACCTGCATGGAGCCGTACCCTCCGTCGGTTCCCGCGGAATCGCCGAAGTCGAACGCGCCCGTCGCGTTGGGGATATCCATCTTGTTCGCACCACCGTAGTTGAACGGCCAAAATTCGATGTTGCCCTTCTCGAACTTCCCCGTCTTGACTTTGCCGTTCCCGAAAACTTCGAGGTTGTCCACGTATGTCTGGATCGTGCCCGAGCCGTAGTCCGGGACGCCTATTTTGGACAAATCCTGCGAGAACGGGTCGAAGGAGGCGAAAACCCACGTCTTTTTGCCGTCCTTCGCGGTGGTTTTGAGCAGGTAGCCGACTTTTACGACTTTGCCCGAAATGTTCTCCGAGTTGTCTTCCAGATACCCCTCTTCCGCGTATTTGACGGGATTGAATTTGTACACGAGCTCGTACCCCTTCGCCTGCGGAACGATTTCGAGGAGTTCCGGCACTTCGGCGCGCGCCCCGGAAAGAGCCGCGCCCGCGAGGGCCGCCGCCGCAATCTGTTTTATATTCATAAACTGTCCTGTGTTTGTTTAATGTCCGTAAATTGGCAGAAAAAAATAAATTCTCGCGCTGCGATTGCAAGCATTCTTTCTCCGCGGGCCGGGGCGCCCCTTCGGTAAACCGTTAATCAAATTTCCCAAAAAACGCCGTTGCGCCCCGCTTCGGAATGCGATAGCGTAACGGAATGAAAAATTTTATCTCAGGCGCGCTTGCGGCGCTGGTTTCCATACTCATTGCAGGCTGCAATTCTGACGCCTCCGAAGGCGGGTTTGTCGAAATATCAAAGGAAAACCCGAGGTACTTCGCGCTCTCCGACGGCGCCTCCTACATTCCGATAGGCTACAACCTCTGTTTCCCGAGGCATTGGGACAGAATGACCGAAGACGAATGCTTCGCCATGATAGAGGAGCACATGAAGGGCATCGGCGAAAACGGCGGCAACTATGTCAGGATCTGGGCGTCGTACCCGTTCTACGAAATCGAGGATTCCCGCGCGGGCGCATACAATCCGGAGAAGCTTGCGAGAATCGACCGGTTCATGGGGCTCGCAAAAAAGTACGGAATCCGCGTAAAAATATGCCTCGAACATTTTAGAAACATAAGGGGCTACAAGCCCGCGGAAAACGAGCGCGGCCTCAATTCAAGCGCCTTTTCGCGCCCGGCCTACGACGGCGAGTTCAAAAGCATGGACGAATACTTTTGCTCGCAAAAGGGGAAGGATCTGTATTTCAGCCGCTTCATGGCCCTCTTCGACAGGTACGGGAACGACCCGGCGGTATTCGCGTGGGAACTCTGGAACGAACAGAACACCGTCAACGCCGGGCGCGAAAACGTCAAGAAATGGCAGGAGGAAATGTTCGAGAGGATTTCCGGCGTCTGCAAAAAACAGCTCGTTGTAAACAGCTGCGGAAGCTTCGACGGCAAAGGCGCAAGGGCCGACTACGGGTATTTTTACAAGGGCACCGCAAACCAAATCGCGGCGATCCACCGGTACCTCGACGAAGGCGCCGAATACGAAATCTGCAAGGGGCCCCTCGACGTAGCCGCGGCGGACGCCGTGGGCGAAATCGCAAAGATTTGCCGGGATCGCCCCGCCCTGCTCGCCGAAACCGGGGCCGTGCAGCCGAAGCACTCCGGGCCGTGGCGCTTCTACGGAGCCGACAAAGACGGCATAATTTTCCACGACGCGTTTTACGCCCCGTTTTTCGCGGGGGCTGCCGGGAGCGGCCAGCCGTGGCACTGGGACGTCTACATATACGGGCGCGGGCTTTGGAGGCATCTCAAACCCTTCGCCGCGCTCGTCGACGGCGTAGACCCGGCGAAAGAAGGCTTCAAGCCAGCCCGCTGCGACACGGAAAACGCGCGCGTCTACGCGCTCTCCGGCGAAAAGACGCTGCTTGCGTTTGCGAGGGACGCAAAGAACGACTGGAAGAGCGAATTTGAAAAGCGCCAAAAGCCGCGCGAAATCTCCGGGGAAACCGCGGATTTTTCGGGCCTGGCAAAGGGCAGGAAAATCGCCCGCGTGCGCGCGTACGACCTCTGGAACGGCGGGGGCGCTGCGGACCTCGAGCCTTCACCCAAAGTAAAATTGCCGCCCTTCAAGCGTTCGTGCGCCGTGAGGATAGACTTCGAGTAATCCGAGCCGCTACCGCCAGAGGAAAGGCCCGCACAAAATGAAACTCTCCATGCTCATTCCCCCGAACGACCGGGCGCTCGCCGCGCTCGCCGCGCAGATGGGGATAAAATTCGCCATAACCAAGGCCGCCCCGGAGCTCTCGGGGAAAAATCCTCCCTTCGACTTCGCCTCCCTGAAATCGGTGAAAGACGGCTTTGCGGAACGCGGCCTCGAGCTCATAGGGCTCGAGGGCGACCAGTTCGACATGTCCCCCATAAAGCTCGGGCTGCCCGGCCGCGGCGAATGGATCGGGCGGTACGCGCAAATGCTGCGCAACATGGGCGAACTCGGGATAAGGCTGCTGTGCCTGAACTGGATGGCGTCCGTAGGGTGGTTCCGCACCGATGCCGCCGCGCCCGCGCGCGGAGGGGCGCTCACGACATCATTTGACGCCTCGCGCCCGCCGGAGGCTCCGGGAATTCCCGGAGGGGGGATTTCCGAGGAAAAGCTGCGCGAAAACCTGTACCGCTTTCTCGACGCCGTTCTGCCGGTAGCCGAAGAGGCCGGCGTGAAAATGGCGCTCCACCCCGACGACCCCCCGATTTCCCCGCTGCGCGGAATCGGCAGAATCCTGAAATCCGCGCAAGACTATGAGAAGGTTTTTGCGAGGTACGACTCCGCCTTCCTCGGCGCGACATTCTGCCAGGCCACATTCAAGGTCGCGGGCGAAAACGTTGCGGAGCTCTCCGCGGACTGGATAAGGCGCGGAAAGATTTTCTTCGTGCATGTCCGCGACGCGCGCGGGAACGCGCGGAATTTTACCGAAACTTTTATAGACGAGGAGCGCGGGTTCGTAGCCGATATGCTCGCCCGCTACGGCCGCTGCGGCTTCGACGGGCCGATACGCTCCGACCACGCCCCCGCCATGTTCGGGGAGGCGCAGGAAAATTTCAGCGGGGGAATCTCGGCGGGGTACGGGACGCTCGGGCACATTTTCTCGTGCGGCTACATAAAGGGCTGCTGCGACGCCCTCAAAATCCCGCTCGAATAGGGGGCGCGCATGAAGACAATCCTGTCTAATCTCGACTTTCCCGAGGGCCCGGCCGTCGACGGCCGCGGGGCGGTATGGTTTGTTGAATTGCGGGGCGGCAGCGTCTGCCGCCTCGGAAAGGGCGGCGAACTTTTGAAATACGCGGTAGCTGGCGGAAAACCGAACGGTATAGCCATTGACGGGGCGGGACGCGTGTGGTTCTGCGACGCGGGCAACGACTGCGTGTCGGTTCTGAACCCCGAAAACGGCGAAATAAAAACCGCATGCCGGGAGGTCGGAGGCGGGCGGCTCGCACACCCCAACGACCTTGCCTTCGACCCGCGCGGCAATCTGGCATTCACCTGCCCCGGAGAATCGCGCAAAGAGCCCTCGGGCTACGTCTGCGCGCTCGGACCCGGCGGAGTGCGGAAAATAGCGGAGGGAAAATTTTTCCCAAACGGCCTCGCGTTTTCCCCCGACGGGAAGTCGCTCTTCGTCGCCGAAACCTATAAAAGGCGGATCTTGAAAGGCGACTGGGATCCCGAAACGCTTTCGTGGTCAAACGCCCGCGTCTGGGCCGAGGCCGGGGGAAATCCCGGCCCCGACGGAATGGCGTTCGGCGACGACGGCCTCCTGTACGCGGCGGTTTTCGGAATGGGCGCTGTCAGGGCTTTTTCGCCCGACGGGCGTCCGGCATTGGAGATAGGGCTCGCGGGGCGCAACCCCACCAACTGCGCGTTTCTGCCCGGCGGAGGGCTCGTCGTCACCGAAGCGGAGAGGGGCGAGCTCGTTTTGGTCGAAACCGGGACAAAGCCCGCCGGACTCTTCCGCGCAGAGCCGGCCTGGCGGTAGCGGGATTTTCCCCGCCGCGCACAGGCGTCGGGCTCACTCTCCCCGCGGTTCGTCAAACACGCCGAAGGAATACGGGCCCGAGCATATGATCTTTTTAGCGTCCGGAAGGTGGGCTATGTCGCATGCGCCCACGGCGTCGAAATCTATGTACACAAGGTTTTCCGAGGCGGAGGCGTTCCTTATGCAGTGCGCGCCCTCCCTTCCCGACGGAAACGTTATGGCGTCGCCGGCGGACACCCTCACCTCCGAGCCGTTTGTGCGGACAACGCCCTCGCCGCTGATTATATAGAATACCTCCTCGTTGGCCTCGTGCCAATGGTAGCCGAAGGAGGAGTTTCCGGGCCCAACCTCGACGAAGTGGACGGCGCATTTGGCCGACTCTCCAAGACCGACGACAGGCTTTATCTTAAACCTGTTTCCGTTCTGATCCATCTCGTTCCAGACAGCGTCCGCACAGTTTACAGTTTTCAGCGATTTCATTTTGTTTCCTTTTGTTTTTTGTTTTACTTTTGGCGGAAATTGAAATTACATTATCATACTTTGCATAAAATGTAAAGTAGGCACAAATTTGTGCTGTAATAACCAAAACGAAACTATTGGACTATGAAAAGGAAAAGACCCCTTCCCGAATGCCCAGTGGAAACCGCGCTTTCTATGATAGGCGACAAGTGGAAGATACTTATAATAAGGGAGCTCTCCGGGGGGACAAGGCGCTTCGGAGAGCTCAAGAAGTCCGTGGGGAACATATCCCAGAAGGTGCTCACCGAAAACCTGCGCGAAATGCAGGCCGACGCCCTCGTTTCCCGCAAGGCATATGCGGAAGTCCCGCCGAGGGTGGAATACTCCCTCACGGAACTCGGCAGAAGCCTGAGGCCGGTGCTCGCCGCGCTGAAAAAATGGGGCGCTGCGTACAAAAAGTCGGCGGAGCGTTAGAGAATGCGCGACATCTGGAACCCCTGGCACGGCTGCTCGAAAAAGAGCGAGGGCTGCGCCAACTGCTACATGTATTTTCTCGACAGGGCCAGAAATATCGACCCGTCGCGCGTGTTCAGGGTAAAAAACAACTTCGACTACCCGCTACGGAAAAATCCCCGGGGGGAATACAAGATAAAAAGCGGCGAAACTCTGCGGGTCTGCATGACGTCCGACTTCTTCATCGAGGAGGCCGACGAATGGCGCGGGGAGGCGTGGGAAATAATACGCAGGAGGCCGGACGTCGTATTCTTCCTGCTGACCAAACGCCCCGAGCGCGTCGGAAAGCTCCTCCCCAAAAACTGGGGGGACGGCTGGGAAAACGTGTTTTTCAATGTCACCGCGGAAAACCAGGCGCGCGCCGACGAACGCGTCCCGCTGCTGCTCGGGCTGCCGTTCAAGCACAAGGGGGTGATGGTAGCCCCCTTCATTGGCGAAGTGTCCCTTGAAAAATACCTTAAAACGGGCGCGATAGAGCGGGTGGTCGCCGGCGGGGAAAACTACGACGGCTCGCGGGTCCTGAAATGCGAGTGGGTGGAGAGGCTGTACGCCGAATGCGCCGCGGCGGATACCGCGTTCTGCTTTATTGAAACGGGTACCCTCTTTGAAAAGGGCGGCAAAATATACCGCATGCCCGACAAGCGGCTGCAAAGCAAAATGGCGTTCAGGTCGGGATATTTCCACAAGGGGCGCAAAATAGAATACAAGCTCGACCTGCCCCCCGCACAAAGGGAGCTCACGGGGGAGGTATCGGAATACAGGCCCCGATTCGGCCCGCTGTGCACCGAATGCGGCAGCCGCCCGATATGCAACGGCTGCGCCGGATGCCGCAAATGCGCAAACGTCTAAACCGCCCCGCCGGCTCCGGAACGCCGGATCGCCAAAATTTCAACTCCTTCCCGCCGGCATTTTTCAACCCCCGGAAACAAAAAACATCGCGCATGTCCGCTCCGGCCTGAACCGATATTCAGGATATTTGCGCCAACGTTTATTAGTTAAATTTCCGCCGCCCCCTCTCCGGGCTATGCGCCCCGAACCATACAAGGCGTTTCCGGGATTTTGATTTTAAGGCAAAAAACCTTTAACGCTTTTATCCGTTGACACCCCGGAAAATAGAAAGGCGAAAGAATCATGCCTTCGCCTTTCTGAAAGCCAGCGCTTATTGCCTATATAGGCATGCCTGGGTAGAATCGATTTTTTTGATTTGCCCTTTTGCGAGCTTTTCGCGTTTAGCCTTTTGCCGAAACGGTTTTGGTTGGCCGCCCGTTTCGGGAAGCCGCGTCAATATGGCATACATTACAATCGCAGACCACTTTTACAGGCCTAATATTTGAGTGCATGAAACGCGGATACATTCTGCGCTGCATGGCCCCTTTTTCTGTATACCTGTTTTTAGTATTGAGAATTTTTACCTTCGGTTTGCTTGATGCGCAACCAAGCGCGCAGACCGATTCATAAACTTCGGTATTGTCCCCCGCTTGAACCCCGCTTTGGGGGAACAATGATTTACCCGCGCACAGAATAAGCAACAATGCGATCGTTTTAATTTTGTTCATGACGTATTTTCGCTTTCGGTTTTATTTTTTTGCCCTCTTTTCAAATCTGCAATAAAGCGCCGGAAGCAATACCAGCGTTAGAAATGTCGTTGTAATAATGCCCCCGATAACGACGGTTGCTATCGGCCGCTGCACTTCCGCGCCTGTCCCCCGCGCCAGCGCCATGGGCACAAAGCCTAACGATGCCACCAACGCGGTCATCAGCACCGGTCTGAGCCTTGTAAGCGAACCTTCAAGTACGGCGCCCATGAGCGGTTTTCCCTTTTTGACGAGCTGGTTGATAAACGATATGATCATCAACCCGTTAAGCACTGCCACGCCTGAAAGCGCAATGAAGCCAACCGCAGCGGATATTGAAAACGGCAATCCCCGCAGATACAACGCGAATATGCCCCCGGTAATCGCCAACGGGATACCGCTGTAAACAATCAATACCTGGCGTATGTTGCCGAATGCCAAAAATAGGAGCAGGAATATAAGCCCCAAAGCTATCGGCACAACAACCGCCAGTCGTTCTTTTGCCTCCAGCAGGTTTTTGAACGCCCCGCCATATTCAATGAAGTAACCCTCGGGCAAAACAACGCTTTGAGATATTTTTCTCTGCGCTTCGCCAATAAAGCTTTGAACGTCCCTGCCGCGAAGATTGACCTGCAATGCCAGGCGCCGCTGGAAAGCCTCCCTGGTTATTGTGTTCACGCTTTCAGTTGCTTCGACATTTGCGACTTTGCCAATAGCCATCAGGCCGCCGTCATTCGTGCGAACGGCAAGATTGGAGATGTTCTCAAAATCCTTTCGCTCCCTTTCGGAAAGCCGCGTGACAATGGGATAACGCCTGTTGCCGTCAACAATTGCTCCTCCTTCGGTTCCGGCAAACGCGGTTTTAATGACGTCGTTTATTTCGCCCGCGTGAATGTTGTATCGGCTCATCGCGTTTCTGTCCGTCACCACCTGAAGGATTGGAGCCTTGCCCACGGCGTCAAATTCAACGTCCGCAGCGCCCGGAATTTTTTCGACAATTTCACGGATTTCTCCGCCCACCTTCTCCAAAACTTCATAGTCGTCGCCGAATATCTTTATGGCGATGTCCGCGCGCGTTCCCGAAAGCAGCTCGTTAAATCTTAGCTCAATCGGCTGTGAAAACAGATAGCTTTGCGCGGGGAAGTTTACCGACAATTCTTTGGACATCATATCGGCAAGCGCTTCCTTGCCGATGGTTTTGCCGTTGATTTTGCGCCATTGATTCACGGGTTTGAGCATTATATAGCTGTCGCTTACATTCACTCCCATGGGATCCGTGGCGACTTCAGATGTTCCGATTCTCGTAAAAATGTCGGCAACTTCGGGGAACTTTTCGAGTATAAGCTTCTCGGCTTCGGTCTGTATCTGGATAGAAGGATCCAGCCCAACGCTTGTAGTGCGTACCATCTGGGCGGCCATTGCCCCCTCGTCCAACTGCGGCATGAACTCCGAGCCCAAAGTTGAAAATATCCATATTGCCAATGCAAATACGCCTAACGCCAGCGCTGAAACCGCCCACCAGAACTTTATTCCAAAAATCAGAACAGGCTTATAAATACGTTTTGCGAAGCGAATGAAAAGGTTCTCCCTTTCGCTTACTTTTGATATAAGCAAAAACGAGCAGAGCACCGGCACAAGCGTAAGCGCAACTATGAGCGCTCCCATTAATGCAAACACAACCGTGAAGGCCATAGGCGTAAAGGTTTTGCCCTCCGTGCCTGTCAGCGCAAATATCGGCAAGTAAACAATCGTAATTATGGCAACGCCGAAAACCGTTGGCGCGCCCACTTGCCTGCTCGCAGAAAGAACCGTCGCAATGCGCTCTTCTTTGGTCAAGAGCCTGCCGAGTTCGCGTTGTTTAATTCCCGTTTTCCTTACGATATTTTCCGCCATAACAACCGCGCCGTCAACAATGAGCCCAAAGTCTATGGCGCCCAGGCTCATGAGGTTTCCGGAAATCCCGTAGCGCACCATGCCCGTTATGGCAAATAGCATTGAAAGCGGTATGGCGCTTGCGACTATTAACGCCGCGCGCCAGTTGCCGAGTAGCAGCATCAGTATTGCAATCACGAGCGCCGCGCCTTCAAACAGGTTCTTCTCGACCGTGCCTATGGTGGAATTAACAAGGTCGGTGCGGTTGTAGAGCGTTTGGATTTCCATGCCATCTGGAAGCTTGGACTGGAGTTCAAGAATCTTCTCATGCACATTGCCGGAAACGATTCTACTGTTTTCACCGATTAGCATAAGCACGCTGCCGAGCACGGCCTCTTCGCCATTGTGCGTAGCCGTTCCCGCACGTATGCTTGACGATACCGCAATTTCGGCGACATCTTTGATGCGCAAAGGTTCGCTTCGCAGGCCTGAAAACCCCAGCGGCAGATTTGCGATGTCATCAATGCTATGCACCCTTCCTATGGCTCGAATGCTGACCATCTCGCCGCCCTTTTCAAAGGACGACCCTCCCGCGTTTGAAACATTCCGGCTGACCGCGTCTGCAACATCGTTGATCGTCACGCCAAGACTGTTGAGCTTTGCGGAGTTCGGCATGATTACAAACTGGCGTTCATAGCCGCCCGACGTGTTTACTTCGGTAACGCCCGCCACGGTGCGCAAAACCGGCTTTATTATGAAATCCTGCGCCAATTTCAGCTCCCGCAGCCTTTCTACCGGGTCTTCGGAAGCCCCGCCGTATCCGTCTTTGTATTTCAGGGCATAGTGGTATATTTCACCAAGGCCCGTTGTAATGGGAGCCATTTCCGGTATCGCCCCTTCAGGCAGGTTGGGCGCAACTTTTTGCAAACGTTCGCCGACCAGCTGCCTTGAACGGTATATGTCGGCGCCTTCCTTAAAGATCAAAGTTACCTGCGACAGGCCGAACTTGGACAATGAACGCACTTCCAAAAGGTTTTCAATGCCGCCCATCTCCATTTCAATGGGATATGAAACAAGCTTTTCAATCTCTTCGGGAGCCAGCGCCATGACAGATGTGTTCACCTGCACCTGCACGTTTGTTATGTCGGGCACGGCGTCAATGGGCAGTTTTGTTGCCGACCACCCGCCTATGACAATCAATGCCAGTGTAGACGTCAAAACAAGAGCCCGCTGCTTTAATGCAAATTCAAATATTCTGTTTATCATGATATATAAAAACTGACGTTAATGGCTGTGGCCCCCGCCTTTTGTGAGCCTGAGTTCGACGAGCCATAACTGTACAACGGGAGTGGTTACAACCGTGTCCCCCGGGTTGATCCCATCGACGACTTCAACGAGGCCGTCCGATGACAAATCCGTTTTAATTTTTACCCGGCGGTACGCATCGCCTTTTAAAACGTAAACGTAGTTGCCGCCTATACCTTCCAAAACAGAAGATTCGGGAATTAGGAGCGCCGTCTTTTTGGGGCTTTCCAGGTTCAAATCAATGAAATCTCCGAGCTTTAAATTGCCATTTGAATCAATTTCAAATATCAAATCCGCAAGCCCTGAAACCTCGCCTGAAAGTTTGTCTATTCTCCGAAGCCTTCCGTTTTTAACGGAAAAATCTCCATAGCTCTCCGCCTTAGCAAAAGGAATACTTACATTGATTAGCACCTTTGGGCCAACAGATACAACCTGCCCCGTGAGAACCTTTTTTGCGGAAAACGCACGCCGCTCAACCTTCCGTGTTTCAATTCCGATCGCTTTGACGACTTCTTCCGGAAGCTCCAAACCGTGTTCTTCATCAAATCGGACCTGCGATGCCCCGCCATCGTGATGGCGCCCACCACCGTTTGCGGCATGGGCTGGATCTTCATTTGCATGGCCATGGCCGCCGCCATGCTTGCCGCATCCGCCCAACAATCCAATAGACAGCAATGCGGACGTCGTTAGGAGCAATAGTTTCATTCCGCAATCTCCTCCCGGGGATTCAAATCAATACCCGTCAATTCCTGAAGCTTCATTCCGGCAGCAAGAATTTCATTTTGGGTGTCCAGCAGGGCTTCAACCGCATCCAAATAGCTGTTTTGCAGCTCGACGTATGTCGCAATCGGAATAGTGCCCATGCGGTAATGCCTGTCGGCAAGCTCTGCGGCGTCGCGGAATTTTTTAACGGAATCTTCCGACCATTGGCGCGACTCGTTAAGCTTCGTAGAGTAGGCCTGGGCGGCTACCAAAACCTGGCGATTTAGTTCGCGGAAAGCCACTATTGAAGCTGTTTCAGCCTGTCTGCGCTTTGACTGGGCAGCTTCCACAGCCGAACTTGTCCTGTCGGTCAACGGCAATGGAAGGCTTACGCTCAAACCTATTATCGTTTCTTTTTCGCCGACCCTGTCCATTGAAAGGTAAGGCCCTGCGGAAATGGCGGGATAACGTTCATTGCGCGCCAAATCAACGGCGTAGCCTTGCCGTTCAAGTTCAACTTTGCGCATTCTGAAGTCATAGTTATAGGCCCGCGCCGCCGAAACCAGTCTCGCCGGTTCGGGTATATCCTTGAATTTCAAAGACGGTGCGCGAACTTTTATTGGCAAATCAATTTCCGCACCGCGCAAAAGATTAAGCTCAATCAGCGCGGACTGCACTGCAAGCTCCGCCTCCGTTGCGCGCCTTTGCAGGGCCAATTCGCTTGATTCAATGACTCTTATTTCAAGCATTGGGCCCACACCGCCGGGATCCCTTGCAAGGAATGTTTCTTTAAGCGACTTAAAACGGTCGGCAACTTCCCTGATTGCATCGGCTTTTGCGCCCGCCGCATAGAGGCCGAAAGCCAACGTCCGTGCGCGTGAAGCCAAAGCGTTTTCAAATTGGGCCACACCCAATTCGGCCATTTCAACGTCACGCTGGGCTATTGCCTTGCGCAATGATATGCGCCCGGGCCATTCAAAAACCTGCGTGACAGAAACCTGCCAGATTGCGCCGTCGGTAATCTTTGAGCCGTCCGAATCGCGCAGCTTTTTATAGCCTACGTCAAAAGACAATTCCGGATCGTTCCATGAAGACGAATAGCGCATACCGGCTTTTGCGCCCGCAATGGCTTCTTTATAAAATTGGATTTCCGGGTTTTTTGCTATGATTTCCGAAACCAGAGAATCCAATCCCACAGTATCGGTTTTAATTTCCCGTTTTTCGGTTTCGGCATTAAGGTTGGCTGAAGCCAACGCCATCACAGCCAACAGCAGCAGCTTTTCCCAAAAAAGGGACTTCGTTTTAGATAATGCAAATTCTTTCATACACTTTTTGTTAAATTGCCTGATATATGCGCATCTGAAGACAGACGCAGAACATTTAATTGCGCGCAGGCGCGCATGATTTTGCCCTTTACTAAGGCGATAGCTAATGCCTAAAAAGCTTGCAAAAACGCTTTAATGGCATTGGACAATATCCATATAATCACGCCGCGCGCAATGCATGGCGGATTTCAAATGAGCAAACGTGCAGTTATATTATTGTAAAGCTCTCCGAAAATAATATCAGGAGGGGCATTTTTTACGGAAAATATTTCGTATTTTGTTACGGGAGCCGCAGGAACCTTTGTTTCAAAGGTATCGGCGGCAACAAAAAAGGCAACTACTTTGACAAGGCTTGCAGGAACTATCAGTTCGGAATCAAAATCAAAACCGACATCAATGCAGGTTTCATCTACATGGGCAAAAGCTTCAACCCCGCCAGCGCCGCCTACGCAGTCATGCGTCTTAGCGGGAGTAAAATGCCACTGGCCATTAGAATGAAAACACAAAGACAACCCCAAAACTGCCGAAAAAAATATTCCGGCAAAGAAAATGGAAATGCACTTTGGGCATAATTTCTTCATTCTAACCTTTTGCGTTTTATAAATCGCCCTTAAAATTTATTTTTTAAGTACAGCAAACAACTGTCAATTCAGTCAAGAAAAGAATTATTTGATTTTTTAAATTATCTGTAATTCTGCCAATTCTCGGGATCCGAAAAGAGATGATAGTTTGCATAGTTTACGAAATGACAACTGCGATACGGCAAACAAAACGGATATACATTTCATGAACCCGGAAAAGCTCTACAACATTGCAAATACAATCCGGCTTTTGAACTGCCGCGAAAACCTTTTCCCATTGCATCGGAGTTTTGGACGAGCCGTCCAAAATCATTGCCATGGCGCTTCAGGTTCTCGCTGATTGTCCCGTCAAGTATTGGGATTATTTTTGAGCTGTCGCCTATGCCGCTTAAAAATCGGTCAAAATCGCATATGCAACAAGCTGGTTGTGGGCGTTTTTAGATGCAATTGAGCTTTCCATGCCCACAATATAAGCATGCAATCATTTTTAGCAGGCGGTTTGGCGACAATTTGGCTTTTTAAAAGATGCCGAAAAGCTCTTACAGCGAAAGGGCGTTAAACAACGCAACTCCACAAATACCTTATTTGCAAAGGCTGGAACATAAAAGCAAAAAAGTTAACGCAGATTCGCGTTAACTTAAATTGGTGCTCAGGACGGGACTCGAACCCACACGACTTTCGTCATACGCCCCTCAAACGTACGTGTCTACCAATTCCACCACCTGAGCATTTGAGTTATTTTTAAAGTCATGACTATGGAATAAACCGCCAACACTTGCAAGCTTTTTTTGGAAAAATTTTCGGGCCATGTGCGGATTTTCCGCCCGGAACGCTCGGCGAAAGGCGAACCGGATTATCCTAAATGCGCAAAATTTCCGCCGATATTTGTGTTGAAATCCCCTCGACCGGTGCTCTAATTCCTCCCTAATTTTTCCGCTGCATATGGATTTCCAAAACCTACGCTACAGCCCCGCCGTATACCGCGTCGCCCTCGGCTGGCTGTTTTTCAACCAGGGAATAATATTCGCAACCTGGGCGAGCAGAATCGCCGACGTAAAGACAAAGCTGAACCTCAACGAGGCCGACCTCGGCGGAATACTCTTCGCGCTTCCGCTCGGGCAGGTGTGCGCGATGGCGCTTTCGGGATATCTCGTCACGCGCTTCGGCAGCAGAATGATGGCGCTTGTCGCCGGGATCGCCTACCCCTCCATGCTCGTCGCGCTCTCGTTTGCGGGCTCCTCGTCGGCGCTTTTTGCCACCCTCATGGGCTTCGGGGTCGCCGCAAACCTGAACAACATATCAATAAACACGCAGGCGGTCGGAGTAGAGTGCGTCTACGGCCGCTCGATTATGGCGTCATTCCACGGCCTCTGGAGCCTCGCGGGGTTCTGCGGCGGAATTTTGAGCGCGATGCTCGCCGCAAACAATGTTGGGCTTTTTCAAAATTTCGCCGGGGTTTTTGTTTTCAGCGTGGCTGTAACGCTCGCAGCCCGGAATTTCATTTTGCCGGAAGACATCAAGCCGGAACCCGACCCCGCGGACGCGCGCAAAAAGCGCACGATTTTTTCGCCTACCCCGTTTATAATAATGCTCGGCGTCATCGCGTTCGGCTGCATGAGCTGCGAGGGGACGATGTACGACTGGAGCGTCGTCTACTTCAAGGAGGTAATCGGCGCTGGCAACGACGCCAGCCGCCTGGGATACATAGCCTACATGTCGGCTATGGCGACCGGAAGATTCCTTGGAGACTTCATGATAACCAGGTTCGGAGTCGTCCGCGTATTGCAGGCGAGCGGAATCCTCGTCTTCTGCGGCATGATCCTCGCGGTGGCCCTTCCGGGGGTTGCGGTTTCGTCGATAGGTTTTCTGCTCGTGGGCGCCGGCGTTTCGACGGTGGTTCCGACATGCTACAGCCTCGCGGGAAAATCCCGCAGAATGAGCTCCGGAATGGCGATTGCCACGGTGTCGACGATAGGGTTCTTCGGTTTTCTGATGGGCCCGCCGCTCATCGGGTTCATCGCCCACGCCTCGAGCCTCCGGTGGTCGCTCGCAACGATGGCGTGCATAGGCATGCTCGTCACGGTACTCGCGCCGCGGGTGAGGTCGCGCCTCTAAATTTAAACCCGTTTCAGCCTTCTTCGATTCCTCCCGGATTTTTTTCACGCCGTCCGCCGCCCGCTTTGAGGACTTGGGAAGGGTGTGAGCGCGCGCGAAAGCTCGCGCCCGGTCTTTATGAGCCCCGAGGCCGACGAATTCAGGGCGTCGAACGTCAGCCCGTTGAGCTTGGCAATCTCGGCATTGATGGACTTGAGCTCCGCAAATAGCTTCTGGAGCTCCGCTATCTGCGCCTGCGTTTCAATGGAAATGTTGTAGGGTTTTCCGTCGGCCATATCCGTCAATTTTTGTTGATTTTATCTATTTTTGAGCGATACTTACATTTAAATAAAGGTTATTAAAAAGATAGGAGTTTACTTGCTTCTCGTGCCTCTTGTAGTTTCGGGAATCGTTTTTCTGTTTCTTTTGCCTTCTGAAATAGGCAGAGCCATTGTCGCCTCCATAGTCGCTTTCGGCGTATTCATTGGATTTTGTTTCATTCTTCTTTTGATAAACGGATTCATAAAACATTCTACCATTCCCGGTGGTCGTACCTTTATGCGCGACCGTTATGAAAGATTTTGATGTATAATGAATTTTTGAGCGATACTTTCCTTGTAGAAAAAAAAAGGAATGGCTGAAGAACCGACAACTGTTATGAACATGCTCGATATTCTGTTGAAAATCGTCATCTTCGTTGCTGTCATGGGCGGCTTCATATTCTTCTTGTGCCTGATAAATGTCCTTTTGGATAAGCTTAAGGGCATTGGCATGGTTGACGGCGCCAGCACCTTTGTCGGAGACAGGGAGCATCGCTGGATGAAATAACCCCCCTTCTACTCCTGAACCTCCCTCAATTCGCGGTTAAGCCGGTTGAGGATTTTTCGTCCATGAGGGCGGCGCGGCCTCGAAGAAGTCGAGCTTGTCGAACACCCTCCGGCGGTCTATGGCGCGGGATATGAACCGCAGGCGGCGCGGCGAGAGGCCTATTATGCACTCCCACGTCAGGCCCGCGTTAAAGCGCTCGGCATGCGATAAAATGCTTGAATTGGGGAAGAATTTGCCGATAACTAAAATCGTACGGATTAATCCGGGCGCAAAAAGAATTTACGGGGATGTTCCGGAATTCGACTTTGGGTCGTAGATTATGCCCGCATGCCGGAGACGACACTTGGCTCCGTAAAAATGTGTCACACAAAACATAAATGGCGAAGAATACGCTATCGCTGCTTAACTAAGCGGCGCGTCGGCTCCCAGATTCCCGGTATGGGATGCCCGGCGTCGACATCGGGAACAGGGGTTGCAGCTGCCCGGACGGGGCTGCGGCCGCCGCAAACCGCCCGGCGCCGAAGCGGAGGAAGTCCCGACCCAACCGCTTTGAAAGACCAATAGGAGACTAAGCATGTAGACGGTATAGCCGAAAGCTCTCAGGACGCGGGTTCGACTCCCGCCATCTCCACCATATTTAAAAGGGCGAACCGCGTTAAACAGCGCGGTTCATTCTTTTGCATCTAAACGGCGATAAATTAGTTGCAAGGAGAAACTGCTTAATGCCTGTTCGGCTTATCGCCTTGAATCCCTCCCCCAAAGCCGTCCTATTTCGCCTTAAAAAGCCACGTCTTTTGCATTATGGCATTAAACGTATTTTTTTATTGTTTTATATTTAAATAAAAGCACTGGCTTAGATGTAAATTGACGTTTTACGTTTGGCCGCCGTTTTTTTAGCGGTTTTTCTGCCCGTCTTTTTAGCCGGGGATTCTTTCGGCGTCACCTTGAATGTACCGTCGGAATACGTCATAATTTTGTATTCACGGGCGATAAGTGGACGGTGTTTTTCATTTGTATAATTCGCCGTCGCGTCGCGGTTTATCTTAAATGTTCCCGTTTTTGATAATCGCCTTGCCATTAGTAGCGCCTCCCGAACTGCCGAAATGCGGAAAACCTCCCACCTTGTGCAAGCACTACAACAATCTTAGGTTTGTTGCGTTTGGCTTCTATTGCGTCTTGACGAGCTTTTTCTGCGGCTTCGGCCTCTTCGCGCGTTTTTACGGCGGCTTTAAGTTCGTCTATATACTTTTTATCGACAGCCATTTTTTAGGATTCCTTTCTACGGAAGAACGCCTTGCCTATGAGAGCGAGCGCGCCTCCGACCACGCCAGAACCGCCCAGTACAACGGGAGAGAGGTCGGGCGCGGCGGAATCGGTGACTTCTCTAACAAAAGTTACGCATGCCCTTATGTCCTCTACGAGTTCTGTTTTCAGGTTGCCGTTATCGTCGTAGAGGTTTCCATAGCGGCGCACCCAGAGAGCCAGACACCGCCGAGAAACAGCGCGATTGGAATATCCGATTCCAATAAAATAGATCTATCACAGACTCAGTCATGCAAGGGTTCCCAAAATATAACACCAAAGAGTCCTCCAAATACGCCTCCCTCTGACGATTTTTGGAATAGATAGAAAAGGATATTTTCCAATCAAGATAGAAGACGCTGAGAAGTCTTGCTTAGTGAGAAAACATGCTTCTAAAATCTTCAAAGGAGTTTGTCATTTCATAGTCAATACCAGATTCTAAAGCTTCAAAATGGCGTTTCCCACAATGTATCTTCAAACGTTGCTCAAGTGCAAGTTGTTCTTCAAATAGAACTCCTTTGGTTTCCAAAATGAAGAATAGCTTCTTTTGCTTGTATTCGTCTTCAACTAATACCGCCCAATCAGGATTGTATGTTCCAAGCGGCGTATTGATTTTGAACCAATCCGGCAGTTTGACGTAAAGCTTTACTTTGTCGTTTTTCTCCATTTCTTCGGCAAAGCGCGATTCGACCGCCGAATCATAGACAACATAATCGTAAACGCTTTTTTTAGATTCCATCATCTTGTCTAAGTAGGAATTTAATTCCTCCGAATCGAGAAGTTCCTGCGCATAATACGAGCTTATCTTGTGGTACTTTACGCCGTCCACAATCATAGCTTTCATTTTCAGCTTTATGATTTTTAAGACATCTTCAATAAACTGTTGAGGATTGCGCTTAAAATCGCCTATACGCTTGCTGCGGACAAGAATTTCCACGATAGTCTTGCGCTTGAGGTTTGTTTCGGACTGCAGGAAAGAGACAATATCGGGTAGTGCCAGTTTTTCTCCGTCATTAAATTCTATTGAAGTGCGTTCATTTTTTGTGGAAATCTCGCCTCTATTTATATCAAGTCCCGCCTTTGAATACACAAACTGAGTGTCTTTTACTCGCAAAGACTTCATAATTTCTTCCGACGCTTCTTCTACGAGTTTTCTGGCGTCGAAATTTACGCTGTAAATAGTCTTATTTTTTATTTTATCCCAAAGTTCCTTAAATTCGGGATCAAGATAGATCTGTTTATTTACCGATACCTTGCGCCTATTGTCTTTATTTTTTATATTCAGCTTGCCGGCAACTTTGCGAACCATAGCGATAATTTGCGGGCGAATATTTTCAAATTCCGTCGGAATGTTTACGCTATCGTTTCTCAAGCCCTGTCTTAGTAATTCTGTGACTTTGTCTTTATTGTCTATATAGCCGTATTGCCGCAAGTGCGCATAGAGTTTTTCGGACTGTTCCAGGCCAAGATAAGAAACTTCGCCATTCTCTGTCTTTATGGAAAGCGACGCAAAGAAGCCTTTTTCTATTACGCCGAACTTTATGCCTTGTTCCGCCTCGATTTCCGTCTGCAATTTTTTTGCAAAATCCGCGTAAGATTCGTTCGCCATTATCGTGAGGATATTTACATTGCCCTCAAAGACGCGCTCTCCGTCTTGGTTTACGGCAATACGCAGGCCGCGTCCTATTTCCTGGCGCTTTTTGAGAGTTGAATCCGTCTCGTTTAGCGTGCAAATTTGAAACACGTTCGGGTTGTCCCAGCCTTCGCGCAAGGCCGAATGCGAGAATATAAATTTCAGTTTGCAGTCGAAGGACAATAGCCATTCTTTATCCTTCATAATCGTATTGAACGCGGATTCGTCCTCCTTGCGCGAACTTGTGTCTTTTAAAATGTCTTTCCCGGAAGAATCCTTTTTCTTGCCGTCTATTGAAAAGTATCCATTGTGGACTTCCTGCGCCGATGTTGACAGATCCACCTCTTTAAAGAGCGTATTGAAGCGCGGCAACTTGGCGGCTTTCAAATATTCCTCCTCAAACATTTTCGCAAATTTCCCTTTTATGGGGTTGCCGTTTTCGGCGTAGCTTCTGTAATTGGCGACTCTGTCTATAAAAAACAGGCTTAGAACTTTGATTCCCTTGGGGCGCAGGCGCTTTTCCTTTTCAAGGTGTTCTTCTATTGTCTTTCTGATTTGAACACGCTGGTAAAAGTCCTTATTCACTTCGCCAACGGCGGTGCCGAGCATTATTTCTTCGCCGTTTGAAAGCCTTATGAAGGCGTCTTCAGAAGTGTTTATTTCGGAGATATACAAATTTTTGTAAAGGTCCCTGCCGCCCGATACGTCGTACAAATCCTGCCCGCTCTTTACGGTTTTGGATTTGCGCTTTACGCCGCCGTCTTTTGCGAGCGCATCAAGCTCTACTTTTGCGCTTATTTTCCCGTCTTTGTTTGAAGTTGAGATTAGCCTCACATAAGGAGCGTTGTTGCCGTCTTGAACCTCTATGCCCGCAACTTCAATTTGTTTTACAAGCTTTTGCTCGTATGCGTCTATCGAATCGAGCCTGTAGACCATGTTGAATTTTTCGACGTGCGTTGCCGAATAGCGCAGTTTATAGAGCGGGTTTAGCGACTGTATCGCCTCTTTGCTCTTGGCGGTTGTATCTACACTTTGAGGCTCGTCTATAATTACAATTGGGTTTGTGGCTTGAATCAGGCTTATGGGTTTTTCCCAATTAAGCTTTTCGGTTTCCCTGTGAATTAGGTTTGCTTTTGTCTCTTTATCTTTGTCGCCCTCAAATGATTTTCTGAATGCGTCTATGTTGATAATCATTACTTGCAAGCTGTTGGAAGACGCAAAGTTTCTTATCCTTGTGGGCTTTGAGGAGTCGTACACAAATGGGTCGAACGCAACGTTGTCGTATAGGCTTCTAAAGTGTTCCGTCATTATAGATATGGATTTCCACACGCCTTCTTTTATGGCGATTGAGGGTACCACAATAATGAATTTAGAAAATCCGTATATTTTGTTTAGCTCAAATATCGTGCGCAAATAGACGTATGTTTTGCCCGTTCCTGTCTCCATTTCCACTGTGAAATCATAGGGAGCAGTCAACTTTTCTTTGGGCGAAGGCGATATGCAGTTGCGCAACTGTACTTCATTTAGGTTTTCCAGTAGTTTTTCTTCAGATATTGCCAAATTGTTGCCTACGGCGTCCTCCGTTATCAAGACGCCGTTTTGCCTGCCAGACAAATCCAAAGAGCAAGTAGAGCTAAAACTCTCCTGTCCTTTAAAAAGGTCCACCACCGACGCAATCGCGTCTAACTGGTACCCCAAATCTGCGCTAAACTTTAGCTTCATCTGAAATCTATTTGCCGTAAATTTCCTTAAAAATTTTTAGTTGAAGAGATTCGCTATCAAAATTATCTTCCATGATTGCTACAAAAATCTCTTTCAACAACTCTTTTGAAATTTTTGCCTGCGCCAAATTCAACACTATATTTTCCATATTTCTTAAAAAATCTTTACAACAATACATATATCCGTTGAGACTTAAGAATTGCATTGATAAGGTTAATGCAATTCTTTTATTCCCGTCAACAAAGCAATGACAGTTGCAAAGAGAATAACACAAATGCGTTATTTTATCCGAAAATTCCGGATAATAATCATCGTTTTGAATATTTTCCAATATCCCTTTTAAACGCTTAATATCAATAATACCGATAGTGCCTCCTCCGCTATTTTCTACCGTTCTGTGATGAATTTGAACAGCTTGTTCAGTTGATATATAGGCTATCTTACTCATCTGGACCTTCTTTTAAACGCTTTAATACATCTTTGGCTTCCTGCATTTGGGCTTCTAAAGATTTACTGGTCTCGCCTAAAAACTTTTCATATTCACCTGGATCAAGAGGCACTATATGTCTTTTTAACTGCTCATGTAGGACTTTTCTAAAAGCCAAGTCCCTGCTTGCCATTTTTATTCTAGCGTTATCTATCATTGGCTTGAGGAATGGATTATTGACGGCCGTATTAAATATTTCGTCTGTTTCGTATACTGTTAGTCTTCTTCCTTTCTCTTCGGCTTTCTTTTTTATTTCACTTGCAATCCCCGATTCAAAACTGGAGATAACGTTAAGGACCTCATCATACATGGTGTCTCGAATATTATCTTTTTTCTTTAAGTCCAATATTCGCCTATATTCTTGGGCTTTTTCTAGGAATACGCACTCATAAATTTTGTTTGTGTACATACCATATTTTATGGGGCCCAAGTCTACGTAAAAGTCCAATGCGTCGGTGAATACCTTTCTGTACTTTTTATTATAAAATAATGTATGCAAGAACCCCGTAGATCGTTGATTTATAAATTTAGTGGATCCTACTCTTTCAGTTATTGCCGTTATAGCGACATCAAGAATTACTTTGCGTAGTAATACAGCTCTCGAACTTTCCTTTAAAAGCATAGCTAAATTCAGGAAAGCCCTAAAATCAAAAATTGCCAATTGGGAAGTTTTTTCGATGGTAGTGAAAAATTTTTCACTACCATCGAGCGATCTAATAGATAACTTTATGTTTTTCAGTCTGTTACCGTTTAAAACTTCATATCCGTTTGCTTTGAGTTCTTCGTTAAACTCGGATATGTAATTTTTTACAGTTCTTTCATCAACTTCAAAAAAATCAGCAACTTGTGAGATTAAAAGAACAAATCTTCCCTCAAATGGAATTCCCCTTATATCAGTTGTTTCTTGAAGTTTTTTTATCGCGTACGGATTATTCAGAATATCTTGGCGATATATATTCGATTCTAAATCTGTAAGATCTTTATCCATAATGTATTATAAAATGCTTGACTTTTTTACATAGAACTGCTATCAAGGCCGGTATAAACCGGCCTTGATAGCAGTTCTATTACTCCGGATAGGGGAAGCTTCGCTTCCCCTATCCGGAGAGAATGTAATTTTGAAAAGAATTTTAAGTTTATATTCATCTTCCCTATTTAAATAGCTCTGATGTTTGTTAGGCCCATTTGGCGGAGGGTTTGAAGGATGTTGGTCTTTATTTTGTCGTCGGCAAAAGACGAATCGCGGAAGATAAATGTGGTTGTCTCCAAGCGGTATTTTTCAAGCTCGCGCTCCTCCTTTTTATCTTTTGACTCCTCTTTGGGGAATTGCTTGTCGTGGTAGGCTATCATTGCCTTGCAAAAGTCCATATCCAAGTCGTCGTAAAGGCACGCGTAGATAGAACCGTAGCCGATGTCGTACATATATTTGCCCGCAAGCTCGACTTTTTGATACGGCGTATTGAGCGTGACGCCAAGCTTTAAGAAAAGCTCGTAAAGCAAGTCTTGCTGCGAGCGGTCAAGCTTGATGTTAGACAGGCTCTGTTGCAGGCTTTCTTCGCTTAAATTGTCAGGGTTTGAGTCCCAGGGAATGAAGTTTGAAGTGTCCAGCTTGAAGACTTTAAAGCCCAAGTCGGGCTTTTGTTTTGCGGGGGCGCCCAAATCAAGTTCGCCTTGCGTGGATTTTTCAGACTCAACATATTCGGCCTCGATTTTTTTAATTACCCTGCGTATGCGCTCCTTGCCTATTTCACAGATGTTTTTATAGCCCGCTTTAAATGCCTCAGTGTCTTTGCCGCAAGGCTCCGGCAACTGCACCATAATAAATTGCCTATTGCCGCCGTCTTCTTTGTTTAACTCCATCACCGCATGAGCGGTCGTCGCCGACCCCGAAAAGAAATCAAGTATGATGGAGTCTTTTGAAGTAGACAGAAGTAAAGATCTCTTTATTGTCCCTAATGGCTTGGGCTTGGTGAAAACCCTTTTATCAAAACCTAGGTCTATAAATTCTTCACTCCCTCTTTCACTATTAATATCTTTAAATGTCCAAGAACTTGTAGGTTTTACCGCACAACGATTTTCTAAATAATCTTTTCCCATAACGCTCCAAACCTTCCGATTAGGCATGAACTTAGGTATTAGATAGTCTAATTGTTGTTTTGATGTTTCAATTCCCCATCTCCAATTACCTTCCTTTCCATCCTCTCTTAGTGGTTTGATCTGTATAAAGTCATTAGGAATAGAATCCGATTTGGAAGGATAGAATTCATTTGTTTTTGAATTATAGTAAAAATAATAAAATAAATTTGGACGATCAGATCTTAAGTCATTTTCTCCTGTTTTTCTTAAATCTATTTCTCTATATTTTCTTCCTTTGTCATCAATTTTATTGTATCGTTTAATAATTTCTTTTGAAGGTGGAAAGCCATACCAAACTATTGAATGCATGGATTTAGCATAAACAATTATATATTCATGTGATGTCGCTATAAATTTATCATCAGAACGTCCTTTGGGGTTGTTTGTATTACTTATAGCTCCTACAAAATTCTCCTCGCCGAAAATTTCGTCGCAAATTTTACGGAGGTTTGAGACTTCGTGGTCATCTATGGATATGAATATTACGCCGTCGTCGCGCAAGAGGTTACGGGCAAGCTTAAGGCGCGGATACATCATATTCAGCCAATTAGTATGGTATCTTCCGCTTGTTTCGGTATTGGTTGTAATGCGCCGTCCGGATTCGTTTATTTGGCCGGTAAGTTCAAGGTAGTTTTGGATATTGTCGGCGTAGTCGTCGGGATACACAAATTCTTTGCCCGTATTGTATGGCGGATCTATGTATATCATTTTGATTTTGCCGAAGTAGGACTTTTGCAAAAGTTTTAGGACTTCGAGGTTGTCACCTTCGATATATAAATTTTTTGTGTTGTCCCAATTTACGGACTCTTTAGGCGCGGGGCGGAGTGTGCCACTTGACGGGGTCAGGGCGGATTTTATGGCTTTGCGCTTGTCGGGCCAAGTGAAGTTGTAGCGTTCGAGCTTGTCGGATAAGTTTTTATCTTCGCCGATTAGGACGGCGAGTTTTTCAAGGTCGACTCCGCCCTCCGAGACGACTTCTGGCGCGACTTCTTTCAGCGCCTCCATCACCGCCCGCCTGTTCACCTCCACCAAATCCAAACTCTTTCCATCCATTCTTTGCATATGTTATACTTTTAATCTAAACAAATTCTTTTCAAGAATAAATAGAAAATTTTCTGCTTAAAAAGAACAAATTGGTAATAGACTATAATAGAGATACGCGCTAATTGGTAGTAAAAAACTTATCTAATCGATTGTATATTCCCTTCTTAATTCTATCTATTAATGTTGCAGAATGTTTTCTTAATTTATGCAAATACAAATTATAACATAGAGATATTACAAACATTATGAGCGTTATAGAAGTAGAAGTAAAAGTCGAAAATATCAAATTTGTAATCACGAACACTGCTGAGAAAATTAAAATAACAAAAATACAGAATATGAAAATTGTACCACAATTTAACATCTTGTTAATTTTTGCGCTTTTTTTCTCACTTTCTACGGCTTTTTCTTCATTTTCTCGTGAAAGTTTTAATGTAAGTCTTTTCATTTCTTCGTAATCAAATAGTTCGTGATTTATTATTTTTGAATCAATTTCTTCTTCAAGTATAGATGTAGTTATAAGGTATGAGAATTGTTCTTTTGTTATATTTCCATCCTTCTTTAATTCGTTAAGAGATTTTATCACCGATTCCCATAGATCTTGGCTAGGTGTTAACATAATCTTTGCATATGCAAGTAATTCATCTTTGCACATATTAAAATTTTGTGATGAATTTAACCAGAAATATATGGACAACGAATTTGCCGTTATTACGGGAGGGTATTTAATTTTTAGAATATGTCTTGCGGCTCTATACAATAGAAGATTTGTCGTCAAAAATATAGACGGGATTGCCTCCAGTTTATGAAAAAACTTTCCATTCCATAAACTCAGTAAATCATTAATGCACATGACATCGTGTTCCAACGCTCCCTCATTATATTTGGAATTATATTCCTTTAATTTGTCGTATAAATTGCTACCATATCTTTTATATATTGTTTCATTAAAAGGATAACTTGTTATATCCACACCCAATTTAGATATTTCTTCGTCTATATTATTCAAAACCTTTTCCAAAAAGGTTACGGAATATCCCATTTCTAAACATGATGAAATTATACGATTTTTTAGGCAGTATATATTATTAAAATTAGAAATGGACTCTGAAAGAAGATTCACTATTTCCATCTTTGTTCTCTCAAGTATATACAATCTTGCCTTTGTATTTTTTATAATATTAATTAAATTACTATAATACTCATAACTATCATTTCCATCAAAATGTAACAGTGCAAGGACGATCCTTGTATCGAGAAAAAACATCTTCAATTTAAATGACGTTGACATGACGTCAACGAGTGGTACCTCATGCAATAATACATTCTTCAAGAGTATGCATTCAACTACTTGCATAAAGACATCTAGGTACATTGGATTTTTACTTTTTAATTCATTTACAAGCAAAAATATATTATAATATTTACTATTATCATTTAAACTTAGATCTAAATTTCCACGAAAAAATAATAAAAGCTCCTCTGAATAACTATTTGAAAAATTTTCAACATGGTCTAATGCATCATTTACATCATCTGTAAACTTTATGTTATATTTTTTAGATATTTTAATTAATTCTTTACATATAAATTCTATATTTATTTTGAATTTATTTATTTTTGCATGTTCAATTGTGGACTTGGGTAAAGAAGGTGTTACTACATAGAAACCTGTTCCCGATTGTCGGGTTATGTATTTATTTTTTAAACAGTGGTTTAGTATTCTTTTTATGACGTCTACATGTAATTCAAAAGTTGTATCTTTCTTGATTATATCGTGTATTTTTTTAATATCGACACACTCAACATTAGTTAACTCATTTAATGCATAAATTACTAAGGGTAGATACATATCGATATAGCTCTGCTTAGCAAGCTTTCTTGATTCTAATATCGCTATTGTATTTATTAACTTATCTTTTAAATTCTCACTATTCATATAATTTTCCAATCTATGGCGAATATGATTTGTGATTTTACGGGCTTTTGCAAGAATTTTTCGGCATTTTTTATTAGTTTATCGCGTTCGGCGTCTATAGCGTCTTGTGCTTCAAATAGTTTGCGGCGCATATTCATGCGCTCGGTGTCGAGCGTTTTTTGTTGCCGTTGAAGTTCGATTTTTTCTTCAAGGGTATGGAGTTGGCGGGAGGTCTTTTTCAATTCTCGTATCTTTTTGTCCATCTCTTTTAATTTGATTTCAAGAGCGTTTTTGCGGTCGTTGCTCCAGCTTTCGAGCTTTTCCACTTCGGCGTCGAATTCCTTTTCGGCAGTCTACGCGTTTTGCCGCAAGATTTCCGCCTTTTGGCTCTCGAAAATCTCCTCTAATTTGCCAAGGTTAAATGGCTCGTATATGTCATAGGCCCGCGCGCTTAGGTTAAATAGGCGGCGAGCGGTGTCTTGCTCTATGGTGTTGCCCAAGTCGTCAACGCAGGAAATTACAAGGTAGTCTTCGGGCGCGGAATCATCGCCTATGGTTACTTTTGAAAGCATGAGTTTGCCCGACTTCTTTGGCAGTTGTTCCAAGGCTGTTATTTTGCCGGGGGTGTTGTCATAGTCAAAAAGTATGCCGCGGTAGGGCAAATCGCGGTTTAGGGCGAGGGATATCAGCTTTTCGGCGATTGTGGGTGATGCCGTAAGGTTCGCAATAGTCGCCAATCCACTTTATGGCGTACAACTTTTTGTCGGGTACGTCGCGGTTTTGTGGGTTGAGCATTTGGAATGTCAGATTTTCCTCGTCGAAAAATGCACCGGTACCGTCGAGCTCGTACCGCGTGAGAGCCCACAAAAGAGCCTGCATTTTGTCAATCGTGGCGGAAGACGCCTCTTGGTAAACATTCAGGCGCTCGGCGGCTTTGGTGTCAAAGTTTTCAAGCACTTTGCGGCGGGCGGTTCGCATATTTTCGTCTATCTCGATGGCGAACATTTCCTGAATAAAATCAAACTCGCGCTGAATGTCATAGGAAGTGCGGCATTTTGGTATATTTGGGTTATGCGCCGCTCGAAGTCGACGCCGCTTTCTATGGCGCCCAAAACTTCGTCGCTCGCGCCGAAAACCCCTTCAAAAAGTTTTAATTTCTTTTCGAGAATATCAAAAACTCTACAGTCGACCTCATTATTGACATTAAAAAAATTTACAACCACGACGTCAAACCTTTGCCCGTAGCGGTGACAACGGCCTATGCGCTGTTCTATGCGCTGCGGATTCCACGGGAGATCGTAATTTACGACAAGCGAGCAGAACTACAAGTTTATGCCCTCAACGGCGGCGTCGGCACCCGGGAGCGAGTCGGGGGTTATCTGTTCGCTGTCCGAGAGGCTCCAATAGGATTTGCTATACGACGGGTCGGTCAGATCCGCGTAGTAGCTGGAAGCGCGCAGGTAATAGTTCACCGTAGAGGCGTCCTGCGCGGAAACCTCGGAAAACGCCGCCGCGGCAACCGTCAAAACCGGAACGGCCAGTGCCGAAAGTGCTTTAATGTATTTCATAATTACGCTTTCTGTTAAATAGAAAGTCTGAAATAATGGTCATTTTGCTTTGCAAGGTTTTTTTTGCCCTGCGCAATCTCTGAATTTTGGCGGTGATGTTTTCCCCCGCCGCCCTTCCGCGCGGAAGACAAAAAAAGGGCGAACCCGAAAGGATTCGCCCCCGAAAGATGCCTGAAATGCGCCGGCTATTTGGACGACTCTTCGACGGCGACTGCGACCGCTACGGTCGCGCCGACCATCGGGTTGTTGCCCATTCCGATGAGCCCCATCATTTCCACGTGCGCGGGAACCGATGAGGAGCCCGCAAACTGGGCGTCGCCGTGCATTCTGCCCATGGTGTCGGTCATGCCGTAGGAGGCGGGACCGGCTGCCATGTTGTCGGGGTGGAGCGTCCTGCCCGTGCCGCCGCCGGAAGCCACGGAGAAGTATTTCTTGCCGTGCTCCATCGCCCACTTCTTGTAGGTTCCGGCCACCGGATGCTGGAAGCGCGTGGGGTTGGTCGAATTCCCGGTGATGGAAACGTCGACGCCCTCGTGGCGCATGATAGCCACGCCCTCGCTCACGTCGTCGGCGCCGTACACGCGAACCTTCGCCTTTTCACCCTCAGAGAACGGGGTCTCCTTGACGATTTTGAGCTCTCCGGTGTAGTAGTCGTACTCGGTCTCGACGGAGGTAAAGCCGTTTATGCGCGATATGATGTACGCGGCGTCTTTGCCGAGGCCGTTGAGTATGACGCGCAGGGGCTCTTTGCGGACCTTGTTGGCGGTCTTGGCGATCCCGATGGCGCCCTCGGCGGCCGCGAACGATTCGTGCCCGGCGAGGAAGCAGAAGCACTTGGTTTCCTCCCTCAGCAGCATTGCCCCGAGGTTGCCGTGGCCGAGCCCTACGTCGCGCGAATCGGCGACGGAGCCGGGAATGCAGAACGCCTGCAAGCCTATGCCGATGTTTTCGGCGGCTTCGGCGGCGTTCTTCGAGCCCTTCTTGACGGCGATCGCGGCCCCCGCGGTGTACGCCCAGACGGCGTTTTCAAACGCGATGGGCTGAATGCCCTTCACGATTTCCTCGACGTCGATACCCTTTTCTTTGCAGATCTTCCGGGCGTCTTCGAGCCCGTCGATGCCGTATTCGGACAGAACCTTGTTGATTTTGTCTATGCGTCTTTCGTAACCTTCAAATGTGATAGCCATGTCAGCCTCCTATTCTTTGCGCGGGTCGATGACTTTTACTGCGTCCTCGAAGCGTCCCTTGACGGAGACGTTCTTCTCGAAGGCTTCCTTGGGATCCGCTCCGTTGCGGATCTGCTCGAGCATCTTGCCGAGGTGCACAGTCTTGTAGCCGATGACTTCGCCGTTTTTGTCGATCCCCTCTTCAAGGACGTACCCTTCCGCCATTTCGAGGTAGCGGGGGCCCTTGATTTTCGTCGAGTACATTGTGCCGACCTGCGAGCGCAGGCCCTTGCCGAGGTCCTCGAGGCCGGCGCCGATGGGCAGGCCGTTTTCGGAGAACGCCGTCTGCGTGCGCCCGTAGACGATTTGCAGGAAGAGTTCGCGCATGGCGACGTTGATGGCGTCGCAGACGAGGTCGGAGTTGACGGCTTCGAGGACGGTCTTTCCGGGGAGGATTTCGGCGGCCATGGCGGCCGAATGCGTCATGCCGGAGCACCCGATGGTTTCCACGAGGGCCTCTTCAATGACGCCGCCCTTGACGTTGAGCGTGAGCTTGCAGGCCCCCTGCTGGGGAGCGCACCAGCCTACGCCGTGCGTGAGGCCGCTGATGTCGCCGATTTGGGTGGCCTTCACCCATTTTCCCTCTTCGGGAATGGGCGCGGGGCCGTGTTTGGCGCCTTTCGCCACGCAGCACATCTGTTGCACTTCGTGCGAGCAATTGTGGTTTGGACAACTCATATCGTAGTAATTTATTGTTGTTTGTTGCGTAAAAAAACTTTCTTAAAATCTCATTCAACGGCGCGCCATGCAAGCGTTTTTGTCAAAAAAAACGCCGCGCGGACGGGGATAATCCGCGGCGGCGAAGGCGGCGTTTTGCGCGCTATTTCACCGAAATTTTGCCGAGGTCGAGGGAGCCGTCAGGGTTGAGGTTTTTGACGGCGAAGCGGAAGTCGCGGAAAACCTTTTTGGTGTGGAACACCCGCAACGAGAGCGAATAGGTTTCCCCGGGTTTGAGGGATACCCGCGCGGAGTCGGAAAACCCGAACTTGCCCGGCAGGATTTTGCGGGGATCCTGCGAGGAGAGCATGTCGAAAACAACCTTCCCGGAAGAGTCGCGCAGCTCGTACCTCATTCTGTACGGCAGGTATATGCGCGACGCCCCCCTGTTCTCGCCCCTCACCGTCACATCGAGCTTCCCGTCCGAATAAGACACATCCGCCGACTCCGGAACGAGCCGGGCGCCGGCGTATTTGCAAACCTTGTCTACGGCCGCCCTCTCCTTCGGGTCGGTTATCTGCCACGGGTGGAAGGGGATTTCGTTGACGAGGCAGGCGTGGTTTTCCAAAATCCAGTCGCAGGAAAAAATTATGTCCCAGCCGTTTTTGTGCAGAGAATTAACGTCCCCGAAAAACTCGAAGAAAACCGGCTTGTCTTTCCAGACGTCGCCCATGCGGGCGATTTTGTCGTAGGGCGGCCTGCCTATCCAGCGGTTGAAATGCCACGGCGAACCCACCCCGTCGCGCCGCAGCCCCACGCGCGGCTTTTTGCGCCTGCCGAGCGCGTATTCGAGAACCTGGTGGTCGTCGGTCATGAAAAAGATGTCGGTCTTTTTAAAGTTTTGCAGGTACATGTCCGCGTATTTCTTGCGGAGGTCGAAAGAATACATGTTGGGGTTTTTGAGCCCGATGGACGTGCAGTGCCACTCGCCCCAGTTGCCGAAACTTCCGAGGTCGAGCCCGCCGAGCCGCGGATCGCCGTCGTAGCGCTCCGCCAGCGCCTTTATGAATTTTTCATGCTCCTCGACGAAAATCGGGTCGTCGAAATACGCCGAGACGTGCGTTTTCGATTTCCCGCCGTCCGGGGTTTTGTACTCCATTCCCTCGAATTCGTGCCATTTGGCGCCCTTTTGGAAAACCCATTCTGGGGTGGAATATTTTTTCCCGCCGTGGTAGTTCGTGCACATTATGCGGAAATAGAACGGCAACCCGTTCCGGGAGAAAAACTCCAGAGCCCTGTCTATCGGAGCCCAGTTGTACTCGCCCTCGGCGGGCTGCAAATCCGCCCACTCGAACCTCGTGTAGCCCGCTCCGTAGTTGACCCCCGTCTTGGGGTTGAACCAAAGAGAGTAGCAGGAGAACCCCTGCCCTGGATTCTGGAATATGCCGGGGTTTTCCTCGAATTTTATTTCGGAGGCGTATGCCGCGCCGAACGCGCCGAGGAACGCAAACGTTGTCAGCAGTCTTTTCATTTTTGCGGATTATTTTACCGAAATTTTGCCGAGGTCGAGCGAACTGTCAGGGTTGAGGTTTTTGGCGGCAAAGCGGAAGTCCCCGAGCACCCCGGGAGAGTGGCGGACACGGAGGGAAAGCGAATACTCCCTTCCCCTTTCGAGCGGGATTTCAAAAGTGTCCGAAAGTTCAAATTTGCCCGGCAGGATCTTGCGGGGGTCGCGCGCGGAAACTTTTTCGGCTACCGCATCGCCCGATTCTCCGCGCAGAACGTAGACGAATTCGTACGGCAGGTAGATTTTCGACGCGCCTTTGTTTTCCCCCTCAATGCGGATTTTCAGATTTCCGTCCGCGTACGACACGTCTGCGGACAGGGGGACGAGCCGGGCGCCCGCGCGCAGGTCGATTTCCCTCAGAAGCTTTTCCTCGCCGGAGCCTGCGGCTATCTGGCTCGGAGACAGCGGCCCCTCGTTCACGAGGCACGCGTGGTTTTCGAGAACCCACCCGAGGGAATAGGGGATATCCCAGCCCTTGCCGCGCATCGAATCTACGCTGCCGTAAAATTCAAAAATCGCGGGCATATGCTTCCATATTTCGCCCATGCCGGTTATATTTTCGTAGGGCGGCCTGCCTATCCACCGCTTGAAGTGCGAGGGCGAGCCCACGCCGTCGCGCCTTATCCCGACGCGCGGCTTTTCGCCCTTCCCCAGCGCGTACTCGAGCGTCTCATGGTCGTCGGTCATGAATATTAGCGGGGTCTTTTTAAAGTTTTTGAGGTACATGTCGGCGTACCTTCTGCGGATTTCCAGGGAGTGCGGGCGCACGTCGGGCTTTTTAAGCCCGAGGCTCGTGCAGTGCCACTCGCCCCAGTTGCCGTAGCTGCCGAGGTCGAGCCCGCCGAGCCTCGGGTCGCCGTCGTAGCGCGCGGCGAGGGCCTTTACAAACTTTTCGTGCGCGTCCATGAAAACCGGATCCCCAAACTCGGGAACCGCGATTTTGACCTTTCCGTCGGGATGGCTTTTGCTCTTGCCCGGCTCCTTTTGCATTTCGTGAACCGTATATTTTGCGCCCTTGTCGAACACCCATTTCGGCGTCTGGTAGAACGGCGGATAGCCGGAAGTGTTGACGCACATTATGCGGAAATAGAAAGGCAGCCCCTCGCGGGAGAAATTTTCCAGCGCGCGGTCTATGCGCCTCCAGTCGTAGACGCCCTCTTCGGGGTTTAACGCCGCCCACGTGTAGCGCTCGTATCCGGCGCCGAAATTGACGGAGTTCCGCGAGCCTTTCAGGGAACTTCCGAAGCGCAGCCACCCCTGCCCGGGATTCTGAAATATCCCCGCGTTTTCCTCAAATTTTTTTTGCGCCTCGAAAGTTCCCGAAGCGCACGAACACAAAAGCGCCGGCAGAGCGGCAAACAGTGCCAATTTTTTCATTATTTCCCCTATTTCCATATGTTAGATACGATTGACGTTGCGATTGACATACAGATTGCAAAAAAACGGCCAATGCGTCAAGAGTCAAGACACAAGACTGTCAAAATGACGGCGAACCCCGCCCTATTTCGACGCCATAAGGGCAGGCTTCCGCGACGGATAAAAGGCGCCCCAAAAGTCCGCCCGCAAGCGGGCTGATTTTATTCAAAAGGGTTGGGGACTCGCCGAAAGTTGCAAGGAATAGAGAGATTGTAGGCGGGCATACGGGCGTAGAGTATATGTCGGCAAGACGGTGAGTCGCGCCGCGCCAATGGAAGCCCAAAAAGGCGGTGAGCGAACAGTTCATTTATGCCGGCCGATTTCCTACGACGCCGACAACGGCGCCTGCTATCTGCGCGTCAAGGAAACGCCTGCAAATAATGTACTCCCGCCGCGTTGGCTATCACTTTCAAAATGGGTTGCATATCCCCAAACGTCTCCTGCAACACCCTTTAGAAAGTCTCCAAAAATGGGCGTTTCCCTCAAGTGTTAGATTTTTCTCCTCAAATCCTGCGATGCGATACATGGCGAGCGGAATTTCCGCCGCCGGCGAGATCGTACGAAAGGGAAAAAAGCCGCCGCGCAGGCGGGCCCGCCGTATGGGAAATCCGCGCAAAACCGCGGGAGCGCGGAGTCAACCTTCCCGGATTCGGACGCGCAAAATTCGGCAAACGCGCGAAATCCGTCAAAGGCTTTCCAGGGGAAAATTGCGCCCTTCCGCCCATGACGGCAGAGAGCGCGGGCGGCGGCTGTCTGCGGCCGCCCGCCTCCGGCGAAGCGCTATTTAGTTGCGCGCCTCTCGAGCTCCCTGTGGGCGATGTCCCTGCGGAAGAAACCGCCGTCGAACTTTACGGAATCGGCGAGCGCGTAGGCGCGGGCGAGCGCCTCTTCGAGCGTCTTCCCGAAGCCCGAGAGCCCCAGCACCCTTCCGCCCGCCGTAAGGATTTTACCGCCCTCGCGCCTCGTACCCGCATGGATTATCTGGGAGCCCGCGGGAACGCTTTCGGGCAGGGAAATTTCGTCGCCCTTTGCGTATTTCCCGGGGTATCCGCGCGCGCACATCACCACCACCGCCGCGAATCCGTCAGCAATTTTAACTTTGGACGGGTCGAGCCTTCCGCACGCGGCGTCGTACATGAGCTCGAGCGGGTCGCTCTCGAGAAGCGGCATCAATACCTGGCATTCCGGGTCGCCGAAGCGCACGTTGAACTCGACGACTTTCGGGCCGTTTTCGGTTATCATTATGCCGACGTAGAGCGTCCCGCGGTAGTCAACCCCCTCTTTGGCAAGCCCCGCGAGAGTGGGCTCCACTATGTTTTTGCGCACGGCTTCCAGGACGGCGGGGGTCGCCACAGCCGCGGGGGCGTAGGCCCCCATTCCGCCCGTGTTAGGGCCGGTATCGCCTTCGCCGACGCGCTTGTGATCCTGGCTGGCGGGCAGCATAACGTATTTTTCCCCGGAGACCACGAGCATTATGCTCGCCTCTTCGCCGTCCATCTTTTCCTCGACGACGATTTCCCTGCCGCTCTCGCCGAAGGCGCCGCCTTCAAGCATCTCCCTTGCGACGGCCGCGGCCTCTTCGCGCGAGGAGGGTATCACCACACCCTTGCCCGCCGCAAGTCCGCTCGCCTTTATGACGGCGTCGAACGGGGCGGACATTATGTACGCTTCTGCCTGCGCCGCGTCCGTAAAGCTGCGGCCCTCGGCGGTGGGGATCGAATACTTTTTCAGAAAATTTTTGGAGTGGGCCTTGCTCGCCTCGAGAAGCGCGCCGGCCTTCGACGGGCCGTAGACGGGGATTCCCGCCGCCCTTAGCGCGTCTCCGAGCCCGAGGGACAGCGGCACCTCCGGGCCGCAGATTACGAAGTCGAATCCGTTTCCCCCCGCGAATTTCACGACGGCCGAAACGTCCTCCGCGGGGATCTGGACGACCTCGCAGTCGCGCTCTATGCCGCCGTTGCCGGGCGCGCACACGAGCCTTTCGAGCATGGGGGAACGCTTCGCGGCCAGTACGAGCGCGTGCTCGCGGCCGCCGCTTCCCACAATCAACACCTTTAATTTTTTGCCGGATACCATATCAAACAACCTTCCTGTAAAGCGATAGCGCAAACAGCAGCATGGCGATGTTCGGGATCGCCGCCGCCCACAGGGGCGGGATTATACCCCTTCCGCCCACCGCGCCCAGCGCGCTGTCGAGCACGAAGTACACGAAAAACAGCCCCACCGTCTTCGAGACGCCCACCATCGGGTTGGTCCGCACGCCCGCCACGGAGAACGGAATGGCTATGGCCACCACTATTATGCACGCGAACGGGCTGAACCATATCGAATACGACCTCACGAGGTACGGGACGGCCTCCGGGGCGTCCGCGCTGCCCATAGACTCTATCAGCGTTCTGGTCTCAAAAAGCGAGAGATCCTTCGGGCGGCGCATGGACAAAACCATTATCTGAGGCTTTTCGTCGAAATCCCTGAAATACCTCTTGTCAAAGCCGACCGCCCTGACCGCCCTGTGGGTGGCGGGGTCGAAGTCTATGCGCTGGCCGTCGAGAAAAAACCAGCAGTTGTCGACGTCGTCGTAGACGCCCTCGCGCGCCATCACGCGCGAAATTTCGCGCCCCTGCGGGTCGATGGTGGAGACGGTCGCCCCGCGCGCGCGGTTCGTGGCCTGGCTGAACGAGTTCATGAACCAGAGCCTGCCGTCCTTCCTGTTGTTGAAGCACAGGGCGTTGACCCTCCCAACCTCCGAGAGCTCGGCGGTGCGCATCTGCTCGGCGAACCTGATGCTGTCGTAGAGCAGGCGGGAATTTTCCTTGCAGACGGGAATGGTGTGCGCGTTGAGCCACAGCAGCGCCCCCGCGAGCAGCGCCCCCGCGAGCCACAGCGAGCGCGTTATGGCGAAGACGTTCAGGCCCGCCGCGCGCATGGCGGTGATTTCGTTGTTGCGGTGGAGGGATCCGAGCGCGTATATGAGCGAAAGCAGCAGGCTTATCGGGAGGACTATCGGCACGAGGGTTGGAACCAGCAGGGCGTAAAAGAGGAGAATCTGCCCCGTTTCCGCGCCCCAGTTTATGAGCTTGCCGAGATTGTTGTACATGTCGTGCAGCACGAGAATCCCGAGCGTGACGCCTATGGCGACGACGAAAATTTTCAGCCATTCGCAAAAGACGTATCTGTCCAATAGTTTCATAAAAGAATGCCGGGCGCGATTATTCCGGATTTCGCCGCCATATCAAACGTTTTCGCCGAAAAAGGACAAAAAAACGCGGCGCGCGGCCGCGTTCCGGGCCGGGAGCCCCGCCCTACATTTTGCGCAGGTTCATCATCTTTTCGAGCTTGGAGGTGACGATGTTGTAGGCCTCCTCCACTGTTTCGGCGTACTCGAAAAATTCGAGGTCGGACTTCGTTATGACGTCGGTCTTTACGAGCCAGTTGAAATCCACCGCGTTTTCCCAGAATTTTTTGCCGAAGAGCACCGTCGGAATGTACGAGCGCGTTTTGCGCGTCTTCATGAGCGTAAAGACCTCGAAAAACTCGTCAAAAGTTCCGGTGCCGCCGGGGAAGACGACGAGCGCCTTCGCAAAAAACAGCAGCCAGAATTTGCGCATGAGAAAATAGTTGAAGTTTATCCAGACGCCCCTGTCGAGATACTTGTTGCGCTTCTGCTCGTCGGGAATCACAATGGTGGCGCCCACGGGGGTTCCGCCCGCCTTGTACGCGCCCTTGTTTGCGGCCTCCATGATTCCGGGGCCGCCGCCCGTCATTATGTAAAATTTCTCGTCTTCGGGGAGGTCGAGGCAGTTGGACCACTCCTGCAGCCTGCGCGCGAGCTCCTCGGCGGCGGTGTAGTACTTGGACATTTCGCACGCCATTTTCGCGGCTTCCAGCCCGCCCTTCGAGCCGGAGCGTTTTTTTGCGGCCTCAAGCTCCTTTTGCGCGACATCTTCCGGCTTTATGCGGGAGGCCCCGAAAAAGGTTATGGTGTTCTGGATTTTCTCCTGCTCGAATATGAACGCGGGCATCAGGAGGTCGCGCTGTATGCGCATGAGGCGTTCCGACATACCCTCGAAAGCGCATTCTATGGGCTGGTCGCAGCTTTTTTCGGCCGCGGTTTCCGGAAACTTTTTCAATTCGGCTGCCTTTTTGGATTTCATAAACCGGCCTTTGCAAAGTTGAAACGGCGCGCTATTTTTCGGCGGGCGCTTCCGTCTTTGATGTTTCGTTTTTTTCGCCGCCGCCGGGGGCGTTTTCCCCGCCGGAGGAACCCGCGCCTTCCGCGGAGTCGATCTCGTTTACGGCCTCCGCGACGCCCGAGAGGAGCTCGTCCTTCGGCTCCGAGGGCTTGACGGATACGGGGATTTTCACCTCGTCGAACCCGACTCCCTGAATGTAGAGGAAACCCTCGCCCTCCGCGCCTCCCTTGAGCGCTACGCTTACGCTCGAGCGCCCCTCGGGGACGACGGCCTCGTCCATTATGACGGAACTCGGAATGTTGGTTTTAACGTCTATCGGATAGCCTCCCTCGGGGGCCGTAAATCCTATCCCGAAAATCACGTTCACGATTTCGCCGCTTTTGATGTCGATTTTCCCGGGGGAAACCTGCATTTCCGCGGGATCCACCCTGAACTGGCCTATCCACATTTCGCCGTCGGAACCTACGAGGCCGACCTCGTAGTCCTCGCCGGACTTCAGCGGCGGGACGGTGAAGTTCACCGTCGCCCTGGAAACGTATTCGGTGTCCGCGGGAACGCCGCCTATGACGATTTTATCGAGCTTGTCAAAGCCCCTGCCGAGCACGGGCACGACGGTGCCCACCGGCCCCCTCTCGCTCTGGAGCGTGACGACATACCTGCGGACGGGCTCGAGCGTGTATACGGTGGGGCTTGTGATGGTGCGCTCCTGTTCGTCCTCCTCTACCGTGTTTTTCACCTTGTATTTCAGGGTGAAGTAGTACTTCGCGTCCTTTCTGCCCTTTGGCAGGCGGTAGTCGTACTCGTAAATGCGCTCGTTTTCAAGGTTTTTGACGGTCTTCATCGGAATGGTCTTTTCGTCGATTACGATGAAAGGCTCGATTGAGCCGGGTACTATGGAGCCGTCGTTTATGTGCGCGCTCATGCTGAGGGTGTAGAGCCCGGAGGAATTTTCGGGCATCTTTTCGGGCGTGAGGTTTGTGAGCCCCGCGCATCCGGAGAGCAGCAGGGCCGCCGCGGAAAGGACGAGTAATAATTTTTTTGCCATATTGATCCGTTTTGTTTTATTGCGTTGATTTTATTAAATAATAACGCCCGCCATGCAAGCCATTTTCGAGAATTTCGGAATTTACGCGCACGTCCCGTTCTGCTCGAAGCCGTGCGGATACTGCCGCTTCTACAAGCTGCGCCCGGGGGCGGAGGACATCGCGGAATACGTCAAAGCCTGCGCGATTGAAGCCGAATCGCTCGCCCGCGAGGGCGTTCCGGAAAAGGTCGATACGATGTTCTGGGGCGGAGGAACCCCGTCGTCGCTCCCGGAGGGCGAGATGGAAAGGCTCGCCGAGGCGCTCGGAAGGTTCCGCCCGGAGCGCGAATGGACCGTCGAAGTCTCCCCGTCCTCGGCTGAGCGCGGAAAGCTCGAAACCCTGAAAAGAATCGGCGTCACGCGGATTTCGCTCGGGGTGCAGAGCTTTGACGAGGGCGTCCTGCGCTCCCTCGGAAGGGCGCATTCCCTGCGGGATACGCTGGAAGCGATAGACGCCGTGGCCGAGGCCGGTTTCAAAAACTTTTCGATAGACCTGATTTTCGGCGCGAAGGGGCAGACGGAAAAACAGTGGAGGGACGACCTGCGCCGCGCCGCGGAATGCCCAGTAAACCACATAAGCGCCTACTGCCTCGAATTTGAAAGCGGGACTTCGTGCTGCTGCGGGGTGTTGGGGGCGGACGAAATCGGGAAGCGGGAGAGGGAGGCCGGTTTTTTTGAAATCGCCATGGACTATCTCCCCGCGCTCGGATTCAGGCAGTACGAAATATCGAATTACGCGCGGGAGGGCGGCGAGTGCCTTCACAACCTGTCGACGTGGCACATGGCGCAGTGGGCGGGCGTAGGCCCCTCCGCGGCCTCTCAGTTCGGGGGGTTCCGCAGGCGCAACGCGCCAAACCTGAAAAAGTGGAGGCTGGGAATCGAAAATTCCGCGCCGGCCTACGAGGACGTCGTAGAGCTCGACGACGGGGAAATGTTTTCGAGCGCGCTCGTATTCGGCCTGCGCATGAACGACGGGGTTGACTTGTCCGTCTTGCGGTCCCGCTTTCCGAAAGCCGACTTCGGCGGGAGGGAAGAGAGCGTGAAGTTCCTCGAAAGCCTCGGCCTGCTCGAAGCGTCGGGCGACAGGCTGCGCCTGACGCGCGCCGGGAGGCTCGTTGCGGATTCGGTGGCCGTGGAGCTCCTGTAAGACTCTATTTCAGGGGCTTCCGGCGGCCCCCGGCGCGCCCGCGCGCGCCGGGCTTCCCGTCCCCGAATCCGGGCGCTTCGGAACTTCCGCCGCCGGGGGGATCGGAAAAGACCACCCTGTACAGGCACCACGCAAACAGGGCCGTGAAAGAGCCCACCGACAAAATGAAAGTCGCCCAGCCGCCGAATGTCATTTTTCAGCCCTCCCCCGCGAAAGCCCGTCGTACCTGCGCGACATGGAAAGTATCATCGAATAAAACACGAAGAGCGCGCCGATTATCGCCACCGCCATGACGGCGACCGGATTGCGCGGGTGCGATTCGGAGCCCACCAGATCGAGTATGTACGGGCTTATCGAGCCTCCGCCAACGACGCCGAACACGTCTTTGGCAAGCCACATCAAAAACACGCCTATGAGCAGCGCGGGCGTGACGTACTTTATGACGGCGGGATAGAATTTCGGAAGGCGCATCTGCGCGCCGGCGTTGGCGAGCCTCGTTCCCCGCTCCGCCCCGAAGTGCCACGCGAACAGGAGCGTCTGGACTATGGCGAAGAAGTAGATCGCCACCTGCCCCATCCAGAAGTCGAAAGTGTCCATAGCCTTCAAATTTTCCGAGAAATAGACGACGAACCCGGATATGAAAAACGCGAGAACCCCGAGCAGCAGCGTGGAAAATTTGCGCTTTATCCTAACGGCTTCCTCTATGAAGGCCATGCTCGGCTGGAGCATGGAAAGCGAGCTCGTCACGGCCGCGAGAAACAGCAGAAAGAAGAATATGAAGCCGAAAACCCAGCCGAGCGGGATCTGCGCAAAAAACAGCGGCAGCACCTTGAAGCCGAGGTCGAAAAGGCTCAGCCCCGCGCCCATAACCCCGGATACCCCGAAAAACGCGACGGCCGCCGGAACCGTTATCATGCCGCCGAGGCAGACCTCGCAAAACTCGTTGGCGCTGCACGAGGTCACCGAGCTGAGAACTATGTCGTCGTTGCGCTTCAAATAGCTGGCGTATGTCATTATTGATCCGAAACCGACGGTCAGGCTGAAAAACACCTGCCCCGCCGCCGCAATCCAAATCGAGGGGTTTGACAGCTGCTCCAAAACCGAAATTCGGCGTATCCTCGCCTTTCCCCCGCCGGCCGCGACCTTCTCTTCCGCCGCGCGCATTTCGATGTCGCCCACGAGCCTCTGCGCCTCCACCCACCTGCCGCCCCTGTCCTCCTCCAGGACGACCTTCACGGGGTTCCACATGAACCCGAGGCCCTGGTTTATGGTGCGCTCCGGGTGCTCCGGCGTGACGTCCGTCAGCGTCATCATGCGCGCGACGATCACCGCCGCAAGCACGATGAGCGTAGGCATTGCGTACTTGCAGAACAGCTCTATGCCCTTTGAAACCCCGCGGTATATGAGGACGAAATTCAGCGCGAACGAAAACAGAAAATAGACGAGAACCCCTCCGAGCCCGAATTTCAGGGAGCTGCCGTCCGCGCCCGCGCCGACGAAGCCTGAGAAAAACCCGCCGGACTCCCCCAGGGTTTTGAAATCGAGCGATCCGAAGAGAAAATTTGCCGCATACCCGAGGCACCACGCCTCTATGTAGACGTAGTAGCAAAATATTATCATCGTAAGCAGCGCCCCGATCACCCCGAAGTACGCGAACTTTTTGCTCCCCCCGAAAAACCCTATCACCCCCGCGGGCGAATGGTAGCCGTTGGCGCCGCCGTGCCTGCCCATGGCCCACTCGCAAACCGCGATCGGCAGCCCCAGCAGGAAAAACGAAATCACGTACGCGAGCATGAACGACGCCCCGCCGTACATCGCCACCTGCCCGGGAAATTTCAGAAAATTCCCGAGCCCCACCGCGCTGCCGGCGACGGCGAGAATGGCCCCGAGCCTCGAATTCCAGGACTCAGGCTTCATCTCCGACCTTCGGAATATCCACGCCCTCGGTTTCCAGGCCGTGGAATTTGCGGTATTCAACCGTCTGCCGCGCCCCCATGTACGACTTCAGCAGCTTTGGGTCGGTTTTCAGCATGTCCACCATTATCAGGCCGTCTATGCAGCTGCCGAATTCCGTGTCCACGTTGAAGGCCAGCAGCTCCCCGTCGAGCTTCAAATAGTGTTTGAGGAGGGTCGGAATGCCCTTGTTGTCGAACTCGATTTCCGAGACGAGCGCGGAAATGTGCTCTATGTCGCTCGCGCAGCTCATGAGGGTCTGCCTGTCAACGTTCTTCATGCGCAGCTTCGGGGGCTTCTTGGCCTTTACAAATTTGGCGAGCTCTTCGGAGGTCTTTTTTTCGGACAGAAACTGCACTATCAGATCCTTGGATATCGAATTGTACTCCGTGCTTATGCTCACCGGCCCGTAGAGCGTCCTGTACTGCGGGTGGCGGTAGAGGTATTCGCCTATCCCGCGCCACAGCACGGCGAGGGTCGAGCGCTTCTTCTGGTATTCGCTGACGATGAAAGACCTCCCCATTTCGAGCGCGGGGGCTATGCGCTCCATAAGCTCCGGGCGGATTTTGAAGAGCGTCGAGGCGTAGAGCCCCTGCACGCCTATGGAGTTTATTATCTTGTCGGCGCGCCCGATGCGGTAGGCGCCCGCGATGCGCCTGTTTTCGGAGTCCCACATGAACATGTGGAGGTAGTACTGGTCGAATTCGTCGTTGTCGATGCTCTTTCCGGTGCCCTCGCCGACTTCCCTGAACGTCTTTTCGCGCAGCCTTCCGATTTCCACGAGCGTCCACTTTATCTGCCAGGCCTCCGCGCAGTAAACGCAGATTTTCCCCACCGACACCATCTTGCAGGATTCCGGCAGCGCCGCTATCTCCCTCTCCATCTTTTCTGGGGAAATGGGCAAAATGAGCTCCTGCATCTCCTTTTTCGGGAAAAACTTTTCCATGCTCTTGCGGAACGCCGAAATCTGCTGCTCCGACGCCCTGGTGCCCTTCGTGTTCTTTCCGCCGAGAATGTACGAGTTTATGCGCAGCCAGCCGGCGAGCTCCTCGTCGGTCTTGAAGCCCGCTATTTTTCGCGGAGGAATGGGTGAGCCCACGCGCATTCTGACCGGCCCGCGCGCGGCCGCCGCGAACATCTCGCGTATCAGCAGCGCCGTTCGCAGGCGCGGGTGCACGACTCCCGCGAGGTAGAACAGCAGGGAATTGCGCGCCTCGAAGAACACCGGCAGAATCGACGCCCCCGTCCGGCGGGCCATCTGGAAGATGTTGGTGTTCCACTCGGGGTCGGTGATGCAGCGCTCTCGAAGCCGCAGGTAGGAGACGGTTCCCGACGGGAAGGTGCCGACGCACCCGCCGCTTTTGAGCGTCTTTATGATTTCCTTCATCGCGGAGACGTTTTGCGCCGCCGCCTTTTTGCCGCCGAAAGGGTTGACGGATATGGAGCACTCGTTGATTTCGTCCATCGGCGAAAGCATCGAGTTGAGTATCATCTTGGCGTCTTTGCGCACGCGCGTCAGAACCGCGCCGAGGATTATCCCGTCAACGCAGCCGAGCGGGTGGTTGGAGACCACTACGAGCGGGCCCTCCGCCGGAATTTTCGCTATATCCTCGGGGTCGGCCTCGAATTTTACGCCGAGGACGTCGATGGCCCGCTCGAAAAAGTTGCGCCCGTCGTCCATGGCGTGGAGGCGGCAATAGGCGTCGTCGAGGCGGCTGAGGCCGAAAAGCGACTCAACCGGCTTTTCCGCGAGCCCGAAAAGCCGCGCGAGCAGCGGGTTTTTTATGCCGGCGCGCAGGTCTATGATCTTTTTTCGTCCCTCGCTCATGGAAAGAAAGTTTGGCAGGCGGCCCTCCGGAAATCAATCCTCTTTGGAAAGTTTGTATTCAAAGGAGTCTTTGAGGGCCTCCCAGGAGGCGACTATTATATTGTCCGACGCCCCCACGGTCCCCCAGATTTCGCCGCCCGCGTCCTTTGACTCTATCATGACGCGCGTTATGGCGTTTGTGCCCGCGCCGCTGTCGATTATGCGCACCTTGAAGTCCGTGAGATCCATCGACTTTATCCCGGGGAATTTTTTGACGAGCGCCTTTCTGAGCGCGAGGTCGAGGGCGGCCACGGGCCCGTGGGCCTCGGCGACGGTGTGCTCCACGGTTCCGCCGATTTCGAGCTTCACGGTGGCCTCGGACTTCGTGGTTCCGGCGAGCTCGTCGCGCTCGACTATCGCCCTGTACCCCCGCACCTTGAAGTGCGGCCTGTGCTTTTTAAGGCATTTGGCCAGCAGCAACCCGAAGGAGGCGTCCGCGGCCTCGTACTCGTACCCCCTGAATTCGAGCTCTTTGAGCTCGTCGAGAAACTCCTTTATGGCGGGGTCTTTTGAATCCACGTCCACGCCCATGTCGCGGGCCTTCATCATGACGGACGCGCGCCCGGACATGTCGCTGACGAGAACGCGGGTCTTGTTGCCCACAAGCGACGGGTCTATGTGCTCGTAGCTGCGCTTCACCTTGTTGGCGGCGTCCGCGTGGACGCCGCCCTTGTGCGCGAATGACGACGACCCTACGTAGGGCAGGCGGGTGTCGCTGCGCATATTCGCCATCTCGTCCACGAAGAGCGAGAGGTCTCGGAGCTTTCGCAGGCTGCCCGAGCAGGAGAGCTCGCGGCCCATTTTGAGGGAGAGGTTGGGTATGATTGTGCAGAGGTTGGCGTTGCCGTTTCTCTCGCCGATGCCGTTGAGGGTGCCCTGCACCATCGACGCGCCGTTTTCGACGGCCAAAAGCGAAAGCGCCACCCCGAGGCCGGAATCGTTGTGGCAGTGCACGCCCACGGGGGTTTCGCCCATGAATTCGACCGCCCTGCGGACGGCTTCCGAAAACGCGCCCATCATCGTTCCGCCGTTGGTGTCGCACAGGCAGACGCATTCCGCGCCGCCGCGCCTGGCGGCGGCGAGCGTTTCGAGCGCATACTCCGGGTTGTCGGCGAACCCGTCGAAGTAGTGTTCGGCGTCGTAGACTACCTTCACGCCGCTTCCGGAGAGGTACGCGACGCTCTCCTCTATCATCTTGAGGTTCTCTTCCGGCGTCGTCTTTATGACCTCCGTGACGTGCAGAAGCCACGTCTTGCCGAAAATTGTCACATAGGGCGTCCCGGCCTCCAGCAGAAGGGCGAGCTGCGGGTCGTCCTCCGCGCGGACGTTCGCGCGGCGCGTTGAGCCGAAGGCCGTTATTTTGGCGTGCGAGAGGCGCAGGCTTTTCGCCTGCCTGAAAAACGCCATGTCCCGCGGGTTGGAGCCCGGCCAGCCGCCCTCGATGAAGTCGATTCCGAAGCTGTCCATCTTTTCGGCGAGCCGCAGTTTGGCCGCCACCGAAAGCGAGATTCCCTCGCACTGGGTTCCGTCCCTCAAAGTAGTGTCGTATATAAAAACCTTTTTCATTTGGAATTTTCTGATTGCGTTCCGGATTTCGCGCCCCCGCCGTCCGCGGGGCGCCGCCCTGACGCCCGCCGGCCGCGGCCGGCGGGCTATCTAATGCCGCGTTCGCTTATAAAGGCGCGGATTTTCCCGGCGTCGGCCGGCATGGAAGTCTTGACGATTTTTTCGCCCTTGAGCCTCTCGAGAATCCCGGACTTCGGCTCGAACCCGAGGGCCTTTTTTATGAGCTCCGGAAATTTCGCGGGGCTGGCAGTCGAGAGGACGACCGTCGGGGAAGCGGGCAAATCCTTGAAGGCGCACGCCGTGTGCGGGTCTATGACTGTTCCGTACTTTTCCCATACCTCCGAAATTTTGGCGGGTATCTCCCCGTCGGACATTCTGGAAGCGGAAAAATTCTTCGGGTCGAAACCCTCAAAAACCCATTTCCCGGTTCTGGAAAATTCCGACATTATGCGGCGAACTTTGGCGGAATCCCCGTTTTCGGAAAAATAGATGAACCTCTCGAAGTTGGAGGCCACCTGAATGTCCATCGACGGGGCGAAGCTCGGCATTACTTCCGAGACCTCGTAAACGCCCGTATTGAAGAGCCTGAACAGTATGTCGTTTTGGTTCGTGGCGACCCTGAACCCGCCGCAGCGCATTCCGCATTTCCACGCAATCCAGCCGGCGAGCACGTTGCCGAAGTTGCCCGTGGGAACGGCGAAAACCGCATTTTCGCGCGCGGAGGCCGGGAGCCTCAGCCATGCGTAAATGTAGTACACGCACTGCGCCAGCACCCGCGCGAGGTTTATCGAGTTCACCGCGGAAAGGTTCCAGTCCGCCTTGAACGGGGCGTCTGCGAAAATTTTTTTCACTATCGCCTGCGCGTCGTCGAAAGTGCCGTCTATGGCGATAGGAAAGACGTTGGAGGCGCCCGTGCAGGCCATCTGCCTCTCCTGCAAGGGGGAAATCCTGCCCTCGGGATAGAGTATGAAAATGCTCACCCCCCTCTTGCCGAGCAGGCCGCTTATGGCGGCGCTGCCGGTGTCGCCGCTCGTGGCGCCGAGCACGTTTATTTTCCGGGAGGTTTTGGCGAGCATATACTCGTAGAGATTGCCGAGCAGCTGGAGGGCGAAGTCCTTGAACGCGAGCGTCGGGCCGTGGTGGAGCTCCAGCATCCAAAGGGAGTCCCCGAGCCCGCGCAGCGGGGCCACCGCGGGGTCGTCAAATTTTTTGTAGGACTCGAATACTATTTTTTTCAGATCCCCGTCGGGTATGTCGTCCGCAAACAGCCTCAAAAATTCAAAGCAAAGACCGGCGTATCCGAGCCCCTCCCAGCCTTTCAGGAGCCCGGATATGTCCGGCATTTCCTCGGGCACGAAAAGCCCCCCGTCGGGGGCCAGCCCCTCCGCGACCGCCCCGAGGAACGAAAGCCTCCCGCCCCCGCCGCGCGTGCTTACAAATTTCATAAGAGGCCTATTGTCTGTCGAGCCCGAAGGCCGCGTGAAGGGCGTTTGCCGCCTTTTCCGAGTCCGCGAGGTCGATGCCGACGGAAATTTTTATTTCGCTCGTCGTGATGAGCTGCACGTTGATGTCGTTGTCGGCGAGCGCCCGGAAGAACTTCGCGGCAACCCCGCTGTGAGAGCGCATTCCCGTGCCGACCACCGAAACCTTGGCGACGTCGCCCGTGAGCTCCGCCGACGCCCCCTCGAAAGACGAGCAGAATTTGTCGAGGAGCTTTTCGGCCCTCGGGGCGTCGTCTTTGGAAACGGTGAAAGTCAGGTTTGCCCTTCCCCTGCGGCCCAGATTCTGGACTATCATGTCCACGAGAATGCCGGCCTCGCCGAGTTCGCGGAAGATTTCGGCGGCCGTTCCGGGCTTGTCGGGTATGTCCCTGACGGTGACTTTCGTCTGGTTCTTGTCGACGGCGACGCCCGTGATGACGACGTCCTCCATTGATGGCGCTTCTGATTTCACTATGGTTCCGGATTCGTTGTTAAAGCTTGACCTTACTTCAAATACCACGCCGTGCTTCTGGGCGAACTCGACGGAGCGGGCCTGCATGACCTTGGAGCCGAGGGAGGCCATCTCGAGGAGCTCCTCGTAGGACATCTCGGGGATCTTCCGCGCGTTTTTCACTATGCGCGGGTCGGCGGTGTAGACGCCGCTGACGTCGGTGTATATCTGGCATATGTCTGCCTTTAGGGCCGCCGCGAGGGCGATGGCCGAAAGGTCGCTCCCGCCGCGCCCGAGGGTCGTCACGTTGCCGTCGCCGTCCACGCCCTGAAAGCCCGCAACGATTACCACCTTGCCCTCGTCGAGGCGTTTTTTTATGTCCCCGCCCGTGATTTCCACTATCTTGGCGCGGGTGTGGTCAAAGTCCGTGTGTATGCCGGCCTGCGCCCCCGTGCGGGAAACCGCCTTGACGCCGAGCGAATGGAGGGCCATAGCGGTGAGAGCTATCGTCTCCTGCTCGCCGACCGCGAGCAGCATGTCCATTTCGCGCTCGTCGGGCATTGCGTTGAGCGTTTTGGCGCGCGCGATGAGGTCGTTGGTCACGCCGCTTCTGGCGGACACGACAACCACCACCTTGTGCCCGCCGTCCACGAAAGTCTTTATACGCTTCGCAACATTGAGGATTTTGTCTGTGTTTCCGACGGACGTGCCGCCGTATTTCTGAACGATCAATGACATGTCAGGCGCCTTTTAACATTAAAAAATACCGGCTGAAAATGCTGAAATTTAAGCGGAGAGAATGGCATATCGCCCCGCTTAGTCAACAAGATATTGTCCGGCGCGGCGGGGAAGAAGCTATGCGCGCAAATCCCCGGTGCGGCGGCGCCCCCCGTGGCCTACTGAACCTGCCTGAGCTGCTCCGCGTTGTAGCGGTCGCCGACGACGGGGATTTGCGCGATTTCGCCCTCAATCTGATTCCACTCCTCCGGGGAGAGGGCGAATTCAAGGGAGCGGATATTTTCCTCCAAATGCGAGAGCTTGGTCGTGCCCGGAATGGGGACAATCCACGGGGCTTTCCGCAAGAGCCAGCCGAGGGCGAGCTGCGCCGACGTCATTCCGCGCTCCCGCCCGAAGCGCTGCAGGGCGGCCACTATCCGGTAATTGGCGCGCATGGCTTCCGGGGCGAACCGGGGGAGGGTCTGCCGGTTGTCGTTGTCCGGCCCGAACTTCGTGTACTCGCCCAAATCCCCCCCGAGAAACCCGCGGTTTATGGGGCTGTACGGCACAAACCCTATGCCCAGCTCCCGGCAGGTTTCGAGCACGCCGTTTTTCTCCACGTCGCGGTGCATGAGGTGGTATTCGCTCTGCACCGCCGTGAGCGGGCAGACCGCGTGCGCCCTGCGGATGGTGTCGGAGCCCACCTCGCACATGCCCCAATGCAAAACCTTGCCCTCCTTTATGAGATCCCGGAGGGTTCCGGCGACCTCCTCGGGAGGCGTGTTGCGGTCGAAGCGGTGCTGGTAAAAAATCGGAATGGCCTCGACGCGCAGCCGCCTGAGCGAGTCTTCGCAATAGCGGCGGATCGTGGCGGGGCGGCTGTCCTGCCGCCCGGTGGCCCTGCCCCCGGCGATTTCATGGCCGAATTTTGTGGTTACGCAGACTTTTCCGCGGAGTTCGCCCAGCGCCTCCCCCGCGAGCTCCTCGTTGTTCAGGGGCCCGTAGACAATGGCCGTGTCGAAAAGCGTCACCCCCCTGTCCGCGGCCTCGCGCAGCAGGCGAATGCAGCGGCTCTTGTCGGGGTGCGGCCCGCGGTTGTAGGTCATGCCCATCACGCCGAACCCGAGGGCGGACACCTCCAGGGCGGCCCTTCCCGAGCCCAGCACGCGGCGCCCGGAAACCGCAGCGGCTTTTGACGCCTGATCGCCCGAAGTCCGAACCATACCGAACGCGGGGGCGAGCGACATGCCGGCCCCCGCCGCAACCGCCGCTTTCAGCAAGTCCCTGCGGCCATAGCGTCTTTTCAGATTTGAATTTTCCATAATATTAACGGGGTTTGAGGATATTGAAATAGCGCCCTTTCGCGGCCGGCCGGAAAGACGCCCCGGGAGGCTGCGGAAGTTTCCGAAGCCCCTCCGCGGCAGCTATTAAAGCCCGCATGCGGGCGTTCGCAAAGTCCGCGGCGCAAGCGCAAATAATAACGCCATTATGGCGCCAAAATATTCAGGCGTTCCGGGCGGTCAAGAACTATTCCGAAACCGTGTAAAGATCCGGGTCTATGCCCTGCAAAAACCGGCTCGGCTCGCGCATCTCGTAGTTGCCGCCGACCACGCTCACTCGCGGATAGGATATGACGAGGAAGTCCATCGCGCGCGTGGCGGCCACATAGAAGAGCCTGCGCTCCTCGTCCACGTCGCCGTCGTCTATGCTGCGCTTTGTCGGGAATAGCCCGTCGGCCGCGCTTATCAGGAACACCACGGGAAATTCGAGCCCCTTTGCCTGATGGACGGTCATGAGCCTAACCCTGTCGGTGGAATCCCGCGACTGCGCGCTCTCGGCCTCGGAAATTTCGAGCGTGACGTTGGCGAGGAAATCCTCCATGCCCGCGAAGCGCGAGGCGTATTCAAAGAGCGAGTCGAAATCCTGGCACCTGTCCTCCCAGTCCTCGTAGGCGGTTTTCATGGCGTCGCGGTACCAGCCCGAGCACGCGAGCCTCACCGCCTCCTTCGGCCCCTCAGGGGCGCAGCCGGGCCTTTCGGGCTCCGCGCCGCCGCCCGCAACGCGCGGATTGGCGGCCATTTCGTCGAAAAAGTCGGCCTGCGCGGGCCGGCTCCCCCCGGATTCCTGCGCCGCTGCGGAAACCGGGTTCATTGAGTCGAGCATTCCTGAAATTTTGAGCAGATCCGCCGCCATGAGCGCGAACGCCCCGCGCGCCGCCGCCGGAACTTTCGCCAAAACGTCCCTGTGCGACAGCGCCCCGACCTCCCCGATTCCGCGCTTTTTGGCCACTTCCGCCGCACGGGAAAATATTTTCGCCGCCGTCTTTTCGCCGATTTTCGGCAGAAACCTCGCAAAGCGCGCAAACGACACCGAATCCTTCGGGTTCGCGGCGAATTTCAGCTGGGCGACGACGTCCTTGACGTGGGCCTGCTCGAAGAATTTCAGGCCGCTGGTGATGGCAAACGGTATCGAGCGCTGCTGGAGCTGGAGCTGCATGTCCATCGCCTGAAAGTGCGAGCGGTACAGCACGGCTATGTCCGAGTGCTGGCACCTGCCGGAGGAAACGAGCTCCGATATGGCGTCGCATACCCTTCTGGCCTGCGACACGCCGTCCATGGCGCGCATTACAAACGGCTTTTCAAACCCGCCGCGCGCGGGCACGAGCGTCTTCCGGTACGCCTCGTCGGAAGGCATGCCCGCGAGTATGGAATTGGCGAACTCCAGTATCTGCGGCGTGCTCCTGTAATTGCGCTCGATTTTGTAGATGTGGGCGGCGGGATAGCGGTCGCGGAACTCCAGAATGTTGCCTATCTCCGCCCCGCGCCACGAGTATATGCACTGGGCGTCGTCGCCGACGGCGCTTATCCTGCCGTGAGAGGCGAGCAGGTCGAGAATGTCGGACTGCAGTTTGTTGGTGTCCTGGTATTCGTCGACCAGGATATTCTTGAAGCGCCCGGAATACTTTTGGAGGATATCCGGGTTGTCGCGCAAAAGGAAATACCAGAGTTCGAGCAGGTCGTCGAAGTCGCACGAGTTGGCCGCGCGCTTCATGTCGGCGTAGCGGCCGGCGATTTCCTCTATTTCGCCGCAGGGGGATTCGAGCCATGAAAACCTGTCCGCCATGGCGTCGCGGACGCTTGTGCGCGTGTTGCGCGCGTAGCTTATGATTTCGCGCAGAAGCTTGGGCCTGGGGTTGTCCCTGTCGGCGAAATACGACGGGAATGCTTTTGCGGCCGAATCCTTTATCAGGGCCTCCGAATCGTCGGAGTCGAGTATCGTGAAGTTGGGCGAAAGCCCCGCCGCCTCCGCCTCAATGCGCAGAAAGCGGTTGCCGAGCGAATGGAATGTCCCGCCCCAGAACTCGCGCGCCTCCCTTCCCGTCAGGGCGCATATGCGCGAGAGCATCTGGGCGGCGGCCTTGTTCGTAAAGGTCAGCAGCATTATCTCGCGCGGGCGGAGCCCGCATTCGGAGATCAGCCACGCCACCCTGTATGTCAGCGTGCGCGTCTTGCCCGACCCCGCTCCCGCGAGCACGAGCGCCGGCCTGTCGCACGGGGAGGTGACGGCGGCGAGCTGGTCGGGGTTGAGTTCGCCCTCAAAATCTATGTCGATGTGCACTTGCAAAACGGCGCGCGGCGCGGCGAACCCGCGCAAACGCGCGCGCAGGGTGTTAATCCGCGAGGGAGGCTATGTAGCGCAGGGCGGCCGAGTACCCGAACGCCCCAAGCCCGGCTACCGAGCCCGCGCACACGGGGGCTGTGAGCGACGAGCGGCGGAAATCCTCGCGCTTTGCGACGTTGGATATGTGGACTTCGACAAAGGCCATTCCGGAGCCCGCGATGCAGTCGCGGAGCGCGACGCTCGTATGGGCGAGGGCGCCGGGGTTTATTATGCCGAACTTCACGCCGGAATCGGCAAACTCGTAGATTTTGTCGATTATCTCGCCCTCGCAGTTCGACTGGAAATCCGCTATTTCCATGCCGAGCCCCGCAGCCTCCGCGCGGAGGCCGGACACGATGCCGGAGAGCGTCTCGGCGCCGTAGATTTGGGGCTCGCGCTTGCCGAGCCTGTCGAGGTTTGGACCGTTTATGAGGGCGATGGTTTTCATTTTTTTGTTTTCGGGAATTTCTATCCGTTTTGAACCCGCATTAGAAGAAAAAAATCACAGGGGGTTGCGCATTTCTATGAAGCTGCATTTCAGCCCGAACTTTTTTGCCGCGAGCTCCCCGAGGGCCATGACCCCGAACCTCTCGGTGGCGTAATGCCCGCAGGGGTAGAGGTTGAGCCCGAGCTCCTGCGCCGCGGCGAAGGAGTGCTGGGGGAGCTCCCCGCACACGAGGGTGTCGGCGCCGGCTTCGGCGAGCCCCTCCACGCAGCCCCCCCCGCCGCCGGAGCACACCGCGACCCTTTCCGGATCGCGCGGGCCGAAGCGTATCGCCTTGAAAGTCCCGGGGAATAGCGCGGAAAGCCGCCTTTCGAGCTCGTCCCTTCCCCCCTTCGGGGCCGCGGCGAGAACCCCTATCTTCTCGCCGCAAAAGTCAAAGCACCTCGAGAGCGTTTTCAGCCCGAGCGCCTTGGCGATGAGCGCGTTGTTGCCTATGCGCGGGTGCGCGTCGAGCGGCAGGTGGCAGGCGTAGACCGCGAGGTCGGAGTCCGCGAGGGTTTTTATCCTGTCGTAATTGCGCCCCGTAAACGGAATCGGCGGCGACCAGAACATTCCGTGGTGGGCGACGAGCAGATCCGCGCCCATGTGCGCCGCGAGCTTTATCTCCCCAAGCCCCGCGTCCACGGCGGAGGCTATCGAGCGCACTTTGCCGCTGTTGGCGCATTGCAGGCCGTTTTTCGCCCCGTCGTAGTCTTTGAACTCCCCCACGCGCAGGCATGAGTCCATAAAGGCGACTATCTCGCCGAGCTCGGCGCATTTTTCTTTTTTCGCGTTTTTCATGGTTCTTCCGGTTGAAATTTTACGGAGCCTGCCGCATCACAATCCTGCGGTACGACGGCACCGAAAAGTCGAACATTCTGAATTCCCCGATTTCGAGCGGTATGCACCCGGACAGGAAGCCCGCCGCCGAACCCGCCGCCCACACCCCCGCGAGGTGCGCGGCCGCCGGGAATATCGGAAGCCCCGCGGACTTTTCGCCCGCGGCGGACGGGTCGGAGCCGACGCATTTGTCAAAGTAAAACCCCCCGCCGAAAGCCATCATCTGGCAGACGTAGCCCGACGCGGACGCCAGTATCTCCGGGATTCCGGCGCGCGCGCACGCCGCGGACACCGCCAGCCGCGAGGAAAACGAGTCGGTGGCGTCGACGCAAATCGAGCAGCCTTTCAGCAAAGAAACAAATTTTTCGGAGTTCCCGAACGGCTCGCTGAAAAATAAAACCTCGCAGTCCGGGTTCAGCGCGGAAAGCCTTTCCGCGGCAAGCTCGGCCTTGGATTCCCCCGCCCGCCCCGCCGCGTACAGGGTCTGGCGGTGGAGGTTGGAGGCGCACACGCGGTCGCAGTCGAACACGAGCAGCCTTCCTATTCCCGAGGCCGCCATCAGCGGCAGCGCGCCGCTGCCCACGCCGCCCGCCCCTATTACCGCGGCCGATGAGCGCGCGAGCCTCCTCTGACCCTCCGCGCCGAATCCCGGGAGGGCCGTCTGGCGGGCGTATTTTCCGAAGGAATCCATCAGCCCCCCGCGACGATTTGCATGACTTCCAGAACGTCCCCGTCCGAAAGCGCGGCGCGGGAAAAATCATCGTAGCGCATCGGCTTGGAGTTGTGCTCAACCACGCACCTGCGCGGGTTTATCCCGAGGGACTCTATAAAGTCTGCGACCGTCTGGGAGTCGTCGGCGGAATATTCCCCGCCGTTGGCCCTGATTTTTATCTTCGACATGCCTGAAATTTCGCCGCAGCACGGGGTTTTGGCAAGCATAAACGCCTTTTGTGTTTGCAAATCCGCCGGGAAAAGATAGCGTCGTTTGCGACTATGAATTTTCAGACAGCAATTTTCGCCGCAGTATGCGCGGCTTCCGCCGCTTTCGCCTCCGGGCCGCAGGAAAGCCCCCTGCGATTTTACGCCTCGTTCGACAAGGGGCTCGAGCCCGACATCGCCCTCGACGGGGCAAAACTCCTGCGGATTCCCGAGCCCGCGCCCGAGAAGATTCCCGGAAAATACGGGGACGCGCTCGCCTTCCGCCAGAAATCGGGGGTAGGCGACCTCTGGTACTCCGTGGGCTCCGCCATGCCGGAAAGCGGCTGGACGGTATGCTTCTGGATAAACCCCGACAAGATCAGAAAGGGCGACCGGCACCGCTCCATATTCAGGACAAACTTCGGGTGGAACTCCGGCAACGTCTACATGCAGTTCGACAGGTGGGGGAAGCTCAACGCCTCGTACCTCGACAAAGAAAACCGCCACAGGGGGCTCGACGTGAGCGAATCCTCCTTTCCCCCGGGCGCGTGGACGCACGCGGCGCTCGTCTACGACGGGGCGGGAATGAGGCTTTTCATAAACGGCAACGAGGCCGTCTACAACCGCAATTCCGGCGGGGAGGTCGGCGCCCCGCAGCGGGAGATCGAAATTGGAGCCATGACGTATTCGGTATCCGACCAGCTCGACGGCGGGATAGACGAGTTCAAAATTTTCAACCGCCCGCTCTCCCGCGGCGAAATCGCCGAAGCGATGAATTCCGCGCCCGGCGGGAAACGCCTCGACCCCTTCCTCTACGTCCCGTTTGAAGGCAGGATAGACCCGCGCTCCGGCGCGTCCTTCCAGTCGGCCGAGACGATTTTCACAGACGGAAAATTCGGCAAAGGCATAAAGATGTCGCGGCACGGTTACGACCGCAAGGCCGTCGCGCGCCTCACCGAGGTCGAGGGAATGTCGTCGAAGGCGCAGTCGATGCTCTTTTACTTCGCGCCCGACTGGGACGGCGCGTCGGACGCCGGAACGCACGGGCTCATGGCGGGCTCGTCGGGCTCGCTCAAATTTGAAATCGTCAAGGAGGGGGGGAAAGTCGCGTTTAAGGTTTCCTCCCCCGGCGGGAGCGAAAGGGTTTCCCTGCCCGCCGCCCTCTTAAAGAAAGGGCAGCATGCGAGAATATGCTTCGGGTTCGACCTCGGCTCCAAAGAGTTTTACGGCGCAATAGGCGGCGAAAGGGCGGGCGGCAGGCTGCCCTTCGGCGCGCCGGACGACATGGGCCCGGGGCGGCTGGTTCTCGGCGACACTCCCGACTCCGACACATATTCAAAAACCCAGGCCGAGGGCGTAATCGACGAGCTCGTCATGTGCCCGGATCTCCTTTCCCCGCAGGAGCTCTCGAAAGTCAGGAAGGCGCAGTCGAAAAAGGCCGCAGCCTCCCGCTCCGCGAAGCTCAAAATACACAGGGTCCGCGATTCCGAAAAGGCGATTTGGTCGCCCGACGGCGCGGAAACCTTCAAAACACCCGCGCGCGAGAAAATTGTCCTGAACGCCCTCTGGAGGCTGTCGCTGCCGGCCTCCGGGGACGCCGGGCCCTACTATCTCGCCGTGCCCGGCAGGTACAGCGGGTGGGAAAACGGCAAGAGCGACGCGATTTTCCGCCTGCGCGACAAAAACCTCTCCGCGCTCTCCGAGAGGTTCAAAATGGGGGGCAGGCCGCTGCACGAGTACACCGAGTCAGTCCTCGAGCGCGCGTTTGTCATAGACGAAAAATGGAAGGGCATGGACGTTTCGCTTCTGTTCGAGGACTTCGGAATGTCCCAAAACGCGGCCGTGTACTTCAACGGGAGGGAAATCGCCAGGTTCGCCGACGGATTCGACAGCGAGGCCGCCCTGCAGCCGTCCGACATACGCTACGGGGACTGGAACTTCGTCACCGTGCGCCTCGAGGACGAGGGCGGAAGGTGGAACTGGCGCGGCATAAAGGGCGACGTCTATTTGCAGGCAAAGCCCCGCACGCGCATAGAGTTCCCCGCCGTCCGGACTTTTGTCAAAGAGGGGAAAATAGCATTTGAGGCGCTCGTGAAAAACAATTCCGGGACGGCCGGGAAGTTCGTCCTGCGCGCCGTTGTGGAGGGAGAGAACGCGCCGGAAAAGCTCGAGAGCGAACCCTTCGAGATCGGCGCCGGAGAAGAAAAGCCTGCCGCGTTTTCCGCGGAATGGAAGAACGCGAAACTCTGGGACGTGGACAGCCCCTATCTCTATGCGTGCCGCTTTGAGCTCGTCGGCTCCGACGGGAAGGCCATAGACTCGTGCGAGCCTTTCAGATTCGGGTTCAGGACTTTTGAAATAGACGGGAAAGACTACGTGCTCAACGGCAAAAAAATCCGCCTTTTCAACCACGACTCGTGGGGCAACAGCACGGCGACCTACGAGGAGGCGGTCAAGACCGCGCGCACGCTCAAGAAGCTCGGATACAACTCCGCCCGCGGGCTCTTCCCCGTTGACGCGAAGGATTCGCACTTCAAAAACATCATACGGGCCTGCGACGAGGAGGGGCTGCTGCTCTTCGTCTGCCTCAAAGGCGTCACCGCAAAAACCTACACGCTCTGGAACGACCCCAAAACGCGCGCCGGACTCGAAAAGTACATGGCCTCCGTCATACGCAAATGGCGCAACCACCCGTCAAACGTCATGTATTTTCTCTCCACCAACTTCCTCGGATACGGGCTCGACTACCACCCGCTGAAAATGGCGGACGGCTACCTTCCGTCGGGCGACAAGAGGCGCAAGGCGGAAGTCTGCATGAGCGGCGTCGAGATAATGCGCAAGTACGACCCCGACCGACCGTACTTTTTCCAGGCCGGAGGGAACTTCGGGGAACTCATCACCAGCAACGCCTACTTCTGCTGGTGGCCGCAGACCGAGAAAAACGCGTGGCCGCAGGAGTGGGCCAAAATCGGCAGGAAACCCCTCCATATAATCGAGACGTCTTTCCCGTACGTCAACAGCTACTACGGAATGGACAGGTTCGGGGGGCACAAGCCGCTGTTCGCCTACGAGAGCGCCGCGCGCTATTTCGGCGACGCCGCCTACGAAATGCCCGACCCCGACCTCTTCGCCCAGACGGAGCTCTCGACCCGCGGCCTCGACTCGCGCGCGTACTACGACACCGAAATCATGCAGAAGATGAAATCGCAAATGCTTTCGGAGACCATAAAATACTGGCGCGGTTTCGGAATGTCGGGGATATCTCCGTTCGCCGAGCTCTTTTACCTCTACCGCACGCAGTCGGATCCGCGCAACTGGTACGACGCGAAAGAATACAAGGTAAAACAGGACGATTTCAGAGCCTCCGGGCTCCACCCCGACGTCATAAAAATGCCGTACCTTGCGGAGTTCGACCCCGAAAATCCCCTTCCCGCCCGGGACGCCCTCATGGGGGCGCTCGAGCCCTTCAAGGCCTTCATCGGCGGCACGGAGGACGAGCCCGCCGACCAGTCCGCAAACTTTTTCGAGGGCGAAAATGTTTCGAGAACCGCGATTGTCGTAAACGACACGCGCCGCGAAACGGAGGTGAAAGTGTCCTGGCGGGCGTCCGGCAAAGGCGGAAAAATTGCCGAGGAGGCGGAAACGGTAAGGCTCGCCCCGGCCGGAATCGGGAAGGTCCCGATAAAATTCGCGCTTCCGGAAACCGGCGGGGACGCCGAATATTTTATAGAGCTCTCGGCATCGGCGGACGGGCTCCCCGAATCGCGCGACAGGGTAAAAATCAGGTCGTTCGCAAAAACCCCGGAACCGGCCGCCGCGCGCTGCGCGCTCTTCGGCTCCGACAAGGGCAGCGCGGAAATCCTCTCCGCCTGCGGGATCAAGTTCTCCGACGCCGCATCTTCCGGCCTCGGCGGGGCCGACGTGCTGATAGTCGCCCGCGACGCCCTCGACGACAAATTTTTCGACTTTGCGAGAAAAAACTCCCTCGCCGCGCGCGTCAACTCCGGAAAGCTGTCCGTGCTGCTGCTCGAGCAGAAGCCCGAGCTTCTGAAGCGCATAGGGATCATGGCCGCCCCGGTGTATTCCCGGAAAATTTTTGCGACCGGCCTTCCGCTGCCGAAGGGGCTTTCGCCGGAGGATTTTTCAGACTGGCGCGGCGACGGCGCGCACGCCCCCAACAAGCCGCTTCCCGAAATATCCGCCGAGCGCGAAAACGAGGTTCCGAGCCCATTCTGGCACTGGAAAAACCTCAACACCGTCTCGGCGTACCCGATAATGAGGCCGGAGCTCGGCGACTTCAAAATATCGCTCGTCTGCGGAATGGACCTCGCGTATTCCCCCCTGTTCTTCATATCCTCCGGCGGGGGCGAAATCGCCTTCTGCCAGCTCGAGGCGAGCGGCAGAACGGGCGAGCCCGCGGCGGCGCGCATCGTGCGCGCGGCGGTCTTGGCGCTCTCCCAAATGCGCTCAAAATCCGCCCCTCCGAAATTCGCGGACGCGGCGGCGCTTTCGCCCGAACGCCTTGCGGCGGAAGTCTCCGCGGGCGCGTGCGCGGTCGTAGAAAATCCCGATGAAAAGACGCTCGCGGCCTTCGGGATCTCCGCCGGGCAGGCGCAGAAAATATCCGCCTTTTCGGTAGAAAAGGCGGGCGAAAAATACTGGGGCGCGCTGACCGCCCGGGACAGATTCTTCAGGGTTCCGCAGGAGATACGGACGCTCGAAGGCGGCGGGATAGTACCGCTGACGAACCCCGCATTTGCCGTCGAAAAGCGCGTCGGCGCCGGCAGGGCCGTATTTCTCAACTTCCCGAAAAACCCGCTCGGGGAGGAGATGGAGCTCGGGAAAAAGCTCGGGAAAAGCTCGTCGCACGTGTGGAGCGCGCTCGCGCTCAGAAACAGGTTCCTGCAAATGAAAAACCTCGCGGAGGCCAGATGCGGAAAACCTTTTCCCGCGCTCGCCGACCGGCTGGAAAACCCCGGAGCCGCCCCCGCCGGCAGCCCGCACTTCCCCTACGCGGAGGATCCGTTCGGGCTGTACGACACCGAATCGCACATAAGGTGGTAGCGCCTACCTGCGCGCCTCCTCCAAATCCGGCACCTGCGAAAGCTTCCACGAGGCCATGGAGAACTCGTGGAATCTGTAGTGTTTGAGCGCCCCTATTGAAATGTCCTCGAGCTTCTTAGAATACGGGGCGTAAAACATCGGATCGGCCTTTTTAAGGTAGGCCATGAGCTGCGCGGCCTCCCCCACATACGACGGCATCCGGGCGTCCATGAAAATCACGGGGCGCGCAACGTCGGCCAGGGCGGACGAGTACGAGTTTATCGACCACGTTCCGCCCTGGGTCATAAAAAGCTTGTCCCACTCGTCCATCAGCATTCTGCACAGCGCGAGGTATCTGTCGCTTCCGGTCAGGCAGTGCAGATCGGCGAAAGCCTTTGCGACGAACGCGTAAGTCCTCGAGGACGACTGCGACTGAACCGAAACGTCCGAAATCGACGGCATCTGGCTCGAAGTTTTCAGGAGTATTTCGAGGTAGTCGCCGATTTTTTCCGCGGCCTCCAAATATTTTCTGTCGCCCGAAGCGGACGCCGCGCGCGAGAGAACCTGAACCGCCAGAGCGTTTTCCGAAGTCACGGCGCTCTTTCCCTTCTCCATCATGCGCCCGTCCGGGCGCACCATTCCCGCGATCTGACCGGCGAAGGAAAACATACGCCCGGACGGGCCGCCGCCCCCGGACATTCCGAGATCGAAGAGCGCCCGGGCGATGAGCAGCTTTTCTATAAGAGGGGGATTTTTGTCGAACATATCCTCGAGGACGCGCCCCGCCTTTGAGGCGGCTTCGCAAGCGAGCTTGAAGCGCGGCGACAGGCGGCTTATGCTCGCGGCAAGCCTCGCGTTTTCGGTCACGACCGACGGGAAATATGCGGAGGTGTCGCGGCTGAAAAAGTCGTTGAGCTTTATCGACTCAATATTCCAGGCTATCCCGCTTTCGGAAAATTTTCCGAAGAAAGCGGAGGATATCGGCGTATTTTTTACGGAGAGCAGCGCGGGCAGTTCCGCGGAGGCCTCGCGGGAGCTTGCGGGATATTTGAAAAACTTTTCGGCGACGGCCGAGGCCGCCTCGGATACGGGAGGAATCCCCGCGCCGGGATTTCCGCGGAGATTTGACGACAAATACAGCGGCGAGAGGTTCGGAAGAAGGATTCCGCCCTCCAAATCCCTGGCTTCCCCCGTGCCGCGCTCGAGAATGCTCTGCAAAATCTTGTAGTCGGCGGGCCATTGGTACGGATCCATCTCGACGACGTAAAAATGCCTGTTGAGAAGCCTCTTAAATTTGGCGTTAGGAACGTATTTTTGCGAGCCCTTCACCGTGAAGAAAACGAGCCTCCTGTTTTGGCGGGCGAGCATTTCGAGCGCATTGCCCCACCCCGCCCTCTCGGAAAATTTCCGGGCGTAAAACTTCGCCTCCGCCCCGGCGGGGTCTTCGCCGCGGAAGCTCGATATCCTCAGCAACACCGCGGCCGCCGCCAAAAGCGCGCACAAGCCCGCGAGGCAGAATATCAGATTCCTCCTAAAACGTTTCACGGGTTGAATTGACACCCTTTGCGCCCTTTTGTGCGAATTTTTTTACTTCCGCCCGAAAAAGGCCTTTGCGACCGCGAGCGCGCACACCGCGGCGGTGTCGCATTTCATGACGTTTTCCCCGAGCGATGCGGGCAGGAACCCGGCGCGCTCGGCGGCGTCGTACTCGCGGTCGGTCAAGTCCCCCTCGGGGCCTATCAGTATGCACACGCTCCCGGCGCCGCCGGAAAATTCGGAGGACATCAGGCCCAAAACGGGCCTCGCGTTTCCGCGGAGGCTCGCTACAATCTTCGCGTCGAACCGCCCCGACGAGGCGAGAAAATCAGAAAGAGGCGATGGGTGCGACATCTCGAATCTGGAGAGGTTCGCGGACTGCTTTACGGCCTCGGCGCATTTGTCCGCCCATTTGCGCGCCTTCCTGTCCGCCTCCGCCGGGTCTATCCTCACGACCGCCCTTTCGGAGGCCAGCGGAAATATCCCCGCCGCGCCGAGCTCCACGCCCTGCCGGATTATCTCGTCGAAAGCCGCGGATTTGGGCAGGCACTGCGCGATGAAAATTTTCGGCGACGGCTCCGGCGGGACGATCCTTTCGCGGACTTCGAGGACGGCGGATTTCTGGGAGGCCTCCGCCAGCGAGCAAGCGAACACGTTGCCGCGCAGGTCGAAAACGTCCGCAGAGTCCCCCGCGCGCGCCCTGAGCGAGCCGCAGAGATGGCGGCTCTCACCGGCCCCGAGGCGCACAAAATCCCCCGCGCGCACGTTTTCGCCGCCGCCGAAATCCGAAAAATCGCAATATGCCCTGAAACCCGACATGCGAAACAGCTTGCACTTTGCGCGGCAAATGTAAAAATTTTTTTCATGCAAAATAAAAAGAGGGAATCGCTGGACGGAAAGAGCATTGTTTTGGGGGTGTGCAGCTCGATAGCGGTCTGCAAGGCCGCCGAGCTCGCCTCCGCCCTCGTCCGCCTCGGCGCCGAAGTTCGTGTGGTCATGACCGAAAACGCGAAAAGGCTCGTCAGCCCGAGAATATTCCAGACGCTCTCGCGCAACAAAGTCCACTCCTGCATGTGGGACGAAATAACCGACTGGAAGCCCGAGCACATATCGCTGGCCGAATCCGCAGACCTCCTGCTCGTCGCCCCGGCGACCGCAAACACGATAGGCAATTTCGCGCACGGGCTCGCGCCCGACCTGCTGTCCTCCATCTACCTCGCGGTTTCATGCCCCGTCCTCATAGCCCCCGCGATGAACTCCGCCATGTACGCCAATCCGGCGGTGAAGAGAAATATCGAGACGCTGCTGCGCGACGGCGTAAAATTCGTGGGCCCCGGCGAGGGAGGCCTCGCGTGCGGAACGTCCGGGGTCGGAAGGCTCGCGGAAACGGGCGAAATAATCGGCGCGGCCGCCCGCATTCTGGGGGCTTCGGAAGGCTGACATGAGGGAATTTCTCGAAACGATCGCGGACGAGCTGAAGCGCATGCTCGGGGAGGGGAGCGACAGCGTCCCGCTCGACGACGACTCCCTGCGGATTCTGCGCAGAATGCAGGCCGACGAGCTCGCGGCGGAAATGCGCTCCGAGATATCCTCGGACGACGAGCCGGAAGAGGTGAAGTTCGCCGCCGCCGAGGATTTGAAAATCGAGGCAAAAAAAGAATACGCTCCCAAACAGGTGAAAATCGTGGCATCTCGACCCCAAACCCGAACAATTCCAGACCCAAAACCCTTCGAGCTCCCGGACGGTTCCCCCGCCGAAAAGTGGGAAGCCCTGCGGAACATCGTGCTCTCCGATCCCGTGTGCAACGCCCATGTGAAGCCCGGCAAGAAAGTCGTGTTCGGCATAGGCAGCCTGTCGGCGAAAATCTTCTTCTGCGGCGAGGCTCCCGGAGCGGACGAGGAAATCCAGGGGATCCCGTTCGTCGGCAGGGCCGGACAGCTGCTCACGAAAATCATCACCGCAATGGGCCTCAAAAGGGAGGAGGTTTACATCGGCAACATTATGAACTGGCGCCCCGAAATGCCGACCTCCCGCGGAAACCGCCCCCCGACGAGCGAGGAGATGGCCTACTGTCTCCCCTATTTGGAGGCGCAGATAGCGATAGTCAGGCCGCAGGTCGTGGTGGCGCTCGGCAAGACCGCCGTAAACGGACTGCTCGGCGAGGATCCAAACCGCAAAATGGGCGCAATCCGCGGCAAGTGGAGCAAATTCGGAGACTCGGATCTGATGATCACATACCACCCGTCTTTTCTCCTGCAATACGGAAACAGCAACGCGATGAAGAGGCTCGTGTGGGAGGACATGATGGCGGTGATGGAGCGCGTGGGAATCCCCATATCGCAAAAGCAGCGCAATTATTTTCTATAATCCGCCGTCCGTTGCGAAACGGGCGAAAGCGCGCGCTTCGGACGCCGCGCAAACCGCGCCCAAAAGGCGCCGGGCGGCGAGCCAGACGGCCGTTCCAATATTCCCATTTGCCATGGCAAAACAACCGACGCCCTCCTGAGGCCGGCAAGTCCGGCTCCTCTTTCAATGGCCGGCAGTTTGCGCCGTTTTCCGCCGTTCCATGGAATAACAATAGGATAGGGCAAAATATTTTCGGGCCAGTTCTTTTAGGGAATCCGGGCATTCGGCGGAATTGAAGGGTTTTATGCCGCCGCCGGTCTGGGCGCAGAAGGGGTTCATGGGCGGCAGGCGGCGCGGGCTTTCAAGGAGGTTGTGCCCCCACGCCCTGTATTTGAAGCCTTTCGGGGCGAGCATTTCAACCATGGTCGGGATTATGTCGAGATGCTGGGCGCCGTCCGCCTTTCTGCCACCGAGCCCCGCTTCCTCAACGGGCCCGCCCGCGAATATTATGGGCACCGCAGACGCTTCCGCGTATGTCATTTTTTCGCCCTCGGGCAAGGCCCTGGCGGCATGGTCGCCCGTGATTATTACTGCGGAGTCGGGGTATTTTTTCAGGATTTCGCGCGCAAACCTGCCGATTTCCCTGTCCGCGTACCACATGTGGTAGAGTCGCACCTCGTTTTCGGTTTCCAGCTTTGCGGGGCAGCCTTCCGCTTTCAGGTCGACGTCGAACGGGGGGTGGTTGGAGACCGTGAGAATCATGCTGAAGGATTTTTCGGGTATGTCGCTTTTTATTATGTAGTCGAACATGTCCTTGTCCCTTATCCCCCATTCCACGGTTCCGTAGAGGTCGCCCATGGATTCCCCGCCTATCACGCGGTCGAAGCCGTTGAAGCGCGCGAACTCGCCAAGCTGCATCCACGTGCTCTGGCCCGCGTAGAAAAACGCCGAGGAATATCCGAGCCTCTTCAGTATGGCGGCCGCCGCGCAGCCGGCGTTCGCCCGGTACACGCCGCGCACGTCGAGCCCGGTGTACGGAATCCCGCTTATGAGCGACGACACCGACGCCATGGTGCCGCCGCCCGAGGAGAGCGCCGCGGGACAGAAGAGCGACTTTGCGTACAGCGCGCGGGTTTGCGGCATTATGCCGTATTTCAGGAACCTGTCGTGGGTCGGCCACGCGGAATGACCTTCGCCGACAATCAGGAACACCCTTTTTGGCGCGGATTTCAGCGGGCCGCCCTTCGCCGTGCGCGAGAGCGCCGCCTCAAATGAGTCCGCCGCATAGAGCTCGCGCAGGAAGGCCGGAATGTCGGACTCGCGGGCGCGAAAGTTTGCGAGGCCGCCGGAAGTAGCCGACTGCGCGAATTTTTTGATTTCGCTCTTTATGCAGTATGCGGAGGAGGGTATGAGGTTGTTGAGGAATTCCGAGGGCTCGACCGCCGCATCGCGGAGCTGCAGCGGGCGCCCCGCGATGCGTCCTCCCCTCATCGCAAATACCGCCGCAAAAACCGCGGCGGCGGCCGCCAGCGTCCTGTACCGGAGCTTGAAAGAGCGCGCGGGGAGCCTGTCGATCCCCGCAAACGCCGCGCCGAAGGCAAGGCTCAGCCCCGCGAGGGCCGCCAGCGCGGCGCAGAAAATCCGGATTACCGGGTAGGCCTTCCACGCGGCGGCGGCTATCGCGCGGGGGTCGTCGAAGAATATCCCGAAGATCCAGTAGTTGAACTGGCTCTTGTATTCGTGAAAAAAGCAGACGTTTACGGCGGCTATTGCCGCGGAGGCGAACGCAGCAAAGACGGCGTACCAAAGCTTGGCGCGCCGGAATTCGCGCCCGCAGAAAAGACCCGCAACCGTGAGGGCGAGGGTCGGCAGGACGATGAACGCCGCCGTCATAATGTCGAAGCGCAGAGACATCAAATACCACGCCGCCGACGGCGCGTCGCCGTTTGAATTGAAGAGCCGCAGCAGCGCGAGCCTCCCTGCGAAGTAGGCGCATACGAGGACCGCGAACAGCAGCGCGTCTTTTGCGAAATTTTTCATTTCAGAAAATCAGGACTGCCGCCCAGCATACGGCTATGTTTGCGAGCGCGACGAAAACCGCCGCGCTCCCGGCGTCCTTGGCGAATTTTGCGAGCGGATTGAATTCCGGAGACACCATGTCTACGCACTTTTCAACCGCGGAGTTCAGGAGCTCGGCAATCAGCAGCGCGAAGAGCGGGATTATCAGCGCGCACCTCTCGCCGCCGGAGACGTCGGGAATCCACGCGGCGAAAAACAGCACCGCGCACAGCAGGCAGTCCTGACGAAACGCCGCCTCCGAGCGGAACGCGGCGGAGAGCCCGTCCATCGAATATTTGGCCGCAAACAGTATGCGCGCCAGCCCTTTCCTATCGCTCTTCATTCGGCAAATTATCCCGCGATTCGCAGTTTAGTAAAGACTTTTATTGCCCCTTACGCCGGCGGATTCCGGCAAAATATTCGGACGGCCGGAAAAATTTTGTTGTGTTTCCGCGCGCCCGTGGAATAAAAAGGGGGTTCATTTTAACAAAAGCAACGAATATGGTATCCTATAAAGAACTCGGTTTGGTCAACACGCGCGAGCTTTTCAAAAAAGCTATCGACGGCAAATACGCTATCCCCGCGTTTAACTTCAATAACATGGAGCAGATGCAGGCTATTATCCAGGCCTGCGTCGAGCAGAAATCGCCCGTGATTTTGCAGGTCTCCAGCGGCGCGCGCAAGTACGCCAACCAAACGCTCCTGCGCTACATGGCCCAGGGCGCGTGCGAATACGCCAAGGAGCTCGGCTGCAATATCCCGATCGTCCTCCACCTCGACCACGGCGACACCTTTGAACTCTGCAAGTCGTGCGTCGACTACGGGTTCTCCTCCGTCATGATCGACGGCTCCGCGCACTCCTACGACGACAACGTCGCCCTCACCAGGAAGGTCGTCGAATACGCCCACGACCACGACGTGACCGTCGAAGGCGAGCTCGGCGTCCTCGCGGGCATCGAAGACGAAGTTTCGCACGAAACCCACTCCTACACCCGCCCCGAGGAAGTCGAAGACTTCGTCAGCAAGACCGGAGTGGACTCTCTCGCAATTTCCATCGGCACCTCGCACGGCGCCTACAAGTTCAAGCCCGAACAGTGCACGCGCGACGCCGATGGCAAGCTGGTTCCCCCGCCGCTGCGTTTCGACATTCTCGAAGAAATAGAAAAGCGCATACCCGGCTTCCCGATCGTCCTGCACGGCTCGTCCTCCGTCCCGCAGCAGTATGTGGACATGATTAACAAGTACGGCGGCAACCTTGAGGCAGCGGTCGGCATTCCTGAAGAGCAGCTCCGCAAAGCGGCGGAATCGGCGGTTTGCAAAATCAACATCGACTCCGACGGCCGCCTCGCTATGACCGCAAAAGTTCGAGAAGTATTCGCAACCAAACCCGCGGAATTTGACCCCCGCAAGTACCTCGGCCCCGCGCGCGACGAGCTCAAAAAGCTCTACATGCACAAGGTCGTGAATGTACTCGGGTCGGCCGGCAAAGCCTGATTTGGCGAATGCTTTTGGCGCGGGGCTGCGTTGCTACGGAATAAGTCGCACCCTCGCGTACCTCAAGTACGCTTCGGCCGCGCCTTTTCCTCGCGTCTTGCCCCGCATCCAAAATCATTGCGCCAAATCGGATAAGCTAAGGTTTTCAGAACGAATTTCGGAAACATTAACGAACCTCCCATAAGAGGTTCGTTTTTTGTTGGGAGTTAGGGGATAGGCGTATTGCGTAAGCAATCGCCGTAAGGGGTTTACCCCTTATATTGGCTGGCGTCCCTTGCCCCCCCTTTTTTTTCTATGGAAGCGGCACTGCCGCTGGCAGGCACGCCTCGTGCCCGTAAGGGCGCAGCCCTTCAAAGGAAGCGGCACTGCCGCCCTTGCCCCGCATCCAAAATGGACTCGCTGGCTTGGTTGCGCTGCGCGCAATCCGCGCTGTTCTCGGGCGCAAGGTGC